>JBFJNI010000035.1:0-31105 GCA_041618235.1 Acidimicrobiales bacterium | reverse complement strand
GCCGGGCCCACGCCGTCGTCGCGTCGCATCGTGTTGCCGACGCCGATGACGATGTCGAGCGTCACCGCCGCTCGACGGTGAGGTCGAGGAAGTGCGTCGCGCAGCTGATGCACGGGTCGTGGTTGCGGATGACGACCTCGGCCTTGCGGCGCAGCTCGTCGTCGGCGAGGTCGAGGTTGCGTTCGACGAAGTGCCACAGGTCGTGCTCGATCGTCGCCTGGTTCTGCGACGTGGGCGGCGTGATGACGGCGTCGGCGATCAGCCCGTCGGCGCCGATCTCGTAGCGGTGGTAGAGCATCCCGCGTGGGGCCTCGGTCACGCCGTGGCCGACCCCGGCGCGAGGCGCGACCTCGACGGCGGCACGGTCGGGCTGCTCGTAGCCGTCGATGATCGCGATCCCGGTCTCGAATGCGTGGACCACCTCGACGGCTCGGACCACGATGCTGCGGAACGGATTGCGGCACGTGGCGCCGAGCCCGGCTCGACGGGCGGCGTCGCCGGCCGACGGCGACAGCTTCTCGGCGTTGAGGCTGTAGCGGGCGAGCGGGCCGACGAGGTAGTCGCCCCGCGCCAGCAATCGGGCGTGCAGCGCGGTGGAGTGCTCGACCTGGTGCTCCTCGAAGTGGTCGGGGAACTCGGACACGTGGATGTCGAGGCCGCGGTCGGACGCGATGCGGTCTGCCATCACCGGGTACTCGTCGGGGTGGACCACCGACACGAGCTCGTGGTCCATCTCCTGGTCGGGAAAGTGGAACCCGGCGACGAGATCGACCACCTCGATCGCGAGCTCGAGCCCGCGTTCGAGGCGGGCGCGCAGCGGCCGGAGCTCGGTCGGGTGGGGCACCCGGTAGAAGCCGCCGACCTTGACGTTGACCGGATGGATCGCCCGGCCGCCCAACGTCTCGAGGATGCCGTTGCCGATCTTCTTGATCTCGAGCGCGCGCTCGACCACGGGGCGATGGTTGGTCGACATCTCGATCGCGCTGTCGTACCCGAGGAAGTCGGGCGCATGGAGGAAGTGGATGTGGAGGGTGTGGCTCTCGACCCACTCACCGCAGTAGAGGAGGCGGCGCAGGTCGCGCAGCGGGCCGTCGACGGTGACGCCGATGGCATCTTCGATCGCGGTGCAGGCACTCATCTGGTAAGCGACCGGACAGATGCCGCAGATGCGCGCCGTGATGTCGGCCGGCTCCTCGAACCCCCGGCCCCGCAGGAACGCCTCGAAGAACCGGGGCGGTTCGTAGATGGCGAACTCGACGTCGACCAGCTCGCCGTCCTCGATGACGATCTTCATCGCGCCTTCACCCTCGACCCGCGCCAGCGCGTCGGTGCGCAGGGCACGGCTCTTTCCCCCGCGGTGGGTCATGGCTTCCTCCTCGGTGGGTCGACGCGCACCGGTGCCGACCGGAACGGCTCCGACCAGGCGTTGAACGTGTGGAACAGGCGGTCGACGGCCTCGTCGTCCATGCCGCAGGCGGCGAGCGCCCCCGCCATGGCCTCGATGTTGGGGGTCTCGGCCGGCCCGAAGCAGCCGTAGCAGCCGCGGTCGAAGGACGGGCAGAGCGCGCCGCAGCCCGCGTGGGTGGCGGGTCCGAGGCACGGGGTCCCGTGGGCGACCGTGATGCACACGTTGCCCTTCAGCTTGCACTCGATGCAGACGCTGTGGCCGGGGATCGTGGGCTTGCGACCGACCAGGAACGCGCTGATGACCTCGAGGAGCTGGTGGCGGTCGATGGGGCAGCCGCGGAGCTCGAAGTCGACCGGCACGTGGTCGGCGATGGCCGTCGACGTGTCGAGGGTCGAGAGGAACGCCGGCGTCGCGTAGACGATGCGGAGCAGCTCGTCGACGTCGGTGAAGTTGCGCAGGGCCTGGATCCCGCCGGCCGTGGCGCATGCGCCGATGGTGACGAGGAACTTCGACTGGCGGCGCACCTCCTTGATGCGCTCGGCGTCCTCGGGGGTCGTGATCGAGCCCTCGACCAGCGACAGGTCGTAGGGGCCCGGGACGGTGGCGCTGGATGCTTCGAGGAAGTAGGCGATCTCGAGCTCGTCGGCGACATCGAGCAGCTCGTCCTCGCAGTCGAGCAGGGTGAGCTGGCAGCCGTCGCAGCTGGCGAACTTCCAGACGGCGAGCGTGGGCTTGCGGTCCCGGCTCATCGCTCGCGCACCCGGAGCAGCGGTTCGACCGTGGGCCACGACAGCACGGGCCCGTCCTTGCACACGAACAGGGCATCGAGCTGGCAGTGCCCGCAGTGCCCGATGGCGCAGTGCATGTTGCGCTCCATCGACACGAAGATCTCGTCGGGCGGCGTGCCGTCGTCGATCAGCGCGAGGGCGCAGAAGCGCATCATGACCTCGGGCCCGCAGACGAAGGCGGTGGTGTTCGCGGGCTCGTTGGGGTTGCGCCCGATCAACCGGGTGACGACCCCGACGTCGCCCCGCCACGAGGGCGTCGCGGTGTCGACGGTGACCTCGACGTCGAGGTCGAGGTGCGATCGCCACTCGGCGAGCTCGTCACGGTAGAGCAGGTCGTCGGGGCTGCGGGCGCCCACCAGCACGGCGACCCGGCCGAACTGGTCACGGTGGTCGACGAGCTCGGTGACGATCGGCCGGACCGGCGCCAACCCCAGACCGCCGGCCACGACGACGACGTCGCGGCCTCGGGCCCGGTCGAGGTCCCAGCCCACGCCGTACGGCCCGCGGACGCCGATCTCGTCGCCGGGGACGGCCGCGCACAGCGCCGCGGTCACCGCACCGACCCGTCGGATCGTGTGGACCAGGACGTCGCCGTCCAGGCCGGCCAGCGAGATCGGTGCCTCGCCGATGCCGAAGGCCCACAGCATGTTGAACTGCCCCGGCCCGGGACGCGCGGTGGGTTCGTCGACCGGTTCCAGCTCGAGCGTGACCGTGTCGTCGAGGTCGTCTCGGCGCGATCGCACCCGGTAGCGCAGCGGCACCATCGGGCCCGGGCCCGAGAAGGCCTCGGTGCCCACCTCGAGGTCAGGATGCGCCATTGCCGTACAGGTCCAAGAGCTGGAGGCGGGTGGTGTTCAGGCGGTCGCGCACGAGGCCGGCGAAGCGCTTGAACAGCTCGTAGCCCAGGGCGGGGTCGGCGTCGCACTTGCGACGGAGGCAGGCCGCGTCGATCGCCAGGGCGCGGGTGGGTTCGACCGCGCGGGCGTCGAACGTCCAGCGGTACGGCGGCAGCAGCCAGGACACGCCCAGGAGGTCGCCGGCGCCGATGGTCTCGATCGTCTTCGGACCCTGCCGTGGGGTGTCGATCTCGACCGCGACCCTCCCCGACCGGAGGAGGTAGAAGCGGTCGGCCGGTTCGTTCTCGGCCAGGATCCGTTCGTCGGTGGTGAACCGCACGTTCTGCCCGCACCCCGCGATGAGCTCGAGGGTCTCGGGGGCGAGGCCGGCGAAGACCGGTTGCTCGGCGAGGAGGTCACTGATCGTCTTCACGGTGTCTCCTGCCGGCTGGCGAGGGCTGCGATCTCGGCGGTGAGATCGATGCCGACGGGGCACCACGTGATGCAGCGCCCGCAGCCGACGCAGCCCGACGACCCGAACTGGTCGTGCCACGTCACGAGCTTGTGGAGCAGCCACTGGCGGTAGCGGGCCTTCGTCGAGGTGCGCACCGACCCCCCGTGGAGATGGCTGAAATCGAGGGTGAAGCACGAGTCCCACACCCGCCAGCGCTCGGTCTCGGTGCCGCTCAGGTCGGTGTGGTCCTCGGTGGTGCTGCAGAAGCAGGTGGGGCAGGCCATGGTGCAGTTGCCACACGCCAGGCAGCGGTCGGCGACGTCGTCCCACCGGGGATGGTCGGTGGCGGCGGCGGCGAGGGGAGGGTCTTCGGAGCGCAGCGTCCGCCCCATCGCCTGCACCGCGATGTCGTGGCATGCCGCGGAACGCTGGAGGTCGTCCGGCGTGGCGGGCCGTCCCCCGAGCGACGCGAGCACGTCGGCGCCACGGTCGCTGCCTGCCTCGACGAGGTACTCGATGCCATCGTCGGCGGCGAGCTCGCGCAGCGAGAGGTCGAAGCCACTGGTCGGGGTCGGGCCGGTGTCCATCGACGCGCAGAAGCACGTGTTGCCCGGGGTGTTGCACGCCGCCGAGACGACGAAGACGTCGGCACGGCGCGCCGCGTACGTCGGATCGGTGGCCGACGGATCGAGGAAGACCCGATCGAGGATGCCCAACGCGGCCAGGTCGCACGACCGGATGCCGAAGAACGCCCAGCGGGGTCGTTCGACCTGCTGGTCGACGATCTCGATGACGCCGCCGGCACGGCGGGCCTTCACCAACAACGTGCGCTCGGGTTGCACGTACCGCTTCCACGACGTCGACGGGGTGGCCGAGGCGAAGATCTCGTCGGTGCCGGTGGCCACCAGGCGGTAGCGGCCGCCCTCCTGCTCGTCGGTCCAGCCGAGGGGCAGCTCGTCGGCGTGCTCGATCTCGTCGTGGGTGATGACGCTGTCGCGGACGACGGGACCGATGACGGAGCGGCCGTCGGCCCGCAGGAGCCCGATGAGCTCCTCGAGTCCGTCGGCACCCACCACGATGGCCACGCGGCGAACCTACGCCAGCCGGGGATCCGGTGCGCCGTCGGGGCCGGCCATCAGGCCGGTCCGGTCGAGATCCTCGTCAGGGCTCGACCAGAACCGGGTCGTTCGCGGTGATCGTCCCCGGTTCGAGGACCCAGGCGTAGGCGCGTGACCAACCGGGGTGCAGCGCGTGGTCGATGCGATCGGAGCGGCCGGTGAACCACTGGTCGTTCTTCCGGCACGGCGTCGCCCACGCCGAGATCTCGCACGACACCTGTCCGATCAACAGCCGCACGCCGGGGCGGAGCGTGGCCCAGTCGATGCCCTGCACCGTGATGTTCTCGCCCGCGGCGCCGGGATGGATCGGATGCCCTTCGGCGACCAGCGCGTCGATCACCTCGGCCGACCACAGGCACAGCGCCTGGAACGGGCGGCCATGGTGCCTTCGGTTGCCCTGGCGATCGCCGAGCAGCCCCCGCCGCCCGACGTCGGCGGCGAGCACCGCGGACTTCGGGACCCCACCGTCGGAGGTGCTGATCTGCAGCACGGAGCCCTGCTGCGACGGAGCGCCGGCGCCGGCTTCGTGGAGGAGGCGGCCGAGGTCGCGCAGGCCGTGGATCGCGTCGTGGACGACCTCGGTGTCCGGCGCGTCGGCATCGAGCGACGCGATCTTCGAACGCAGGTCGGCCAGCGAGGCGGCCACCGGACCGACGTCGGCGGCGTCGCCCACCGGACCCACCATGTCGTCGGTCATGCCCGACAACCAACGCGGACTGGTCGACAGGTCGCGGGCCGAGTACTCGTCGGCCGAGAAGCCGCAGCGGTCGCACGGGGTCGTGGTCACGGCCCGGAGTCTGGCAGCGCCGCGTGCCGTCAGCCCGGCGACGACCGCGAGTCCCGGCATCCCGCTGGCAGACTCGGCCCGTGCACCAACCGGACGACCGCTGGGACGCGGCGCTCGACAACGCCGGCGCCCACCGTGGCGACCGGTTCTCCGTCTTCGCCGACCTCGTGGCCCGCTACGGCGAGCCGGGTCGCCACCACCACGACTTCGACCATGCCAGCGAGGTCGTCGACGTCGTCCTCGGCCTGCACCGCTCGGGCGAGGACTGGGCCGTCGCCGTCCTCGCCGCCTGGTTCCACGACGCCGTGTACGACCCCACCGCGCCCCCGGGGGCCAACGAGGGTGCGTCGGCCGTGCTCGCGGAGCAGGCACTCGGATCGCTCGGGGCCACCTTCACCGCCACCGGAACCGTGTGCCGCCTCGTTTGCCTGACGGCGCACCACAAGCCGCTCGTCGGCGACCGGGCGGGTGCGCTGCTGTGCGACGCCGACCTGTCGATCCTCGCCGCCGATGACGAGCGCTACGCCGCCTACGTCGCCGGCGTCCGGGCCGAGTACGCCCACGTCGACGACGCGGCCTGGGCCACCGGCCGGCGGGCCGTGCTCCGCGGCCTGCTCGACCGGCCGACGATCTTCCACACCGTCGACGGCCGCTCGCAGTGGGAGGCCGCGGCGCGCAGCAACATCTCCACCGAACTCGCCGGGCTGGACTAGCTCGACGGACCGGACTGGGCGGTCGCCTTCCGCGACTTGCGGAGGCCGGCGGCTCGGAGACGCCGCACCAGCTCGCGACCGTCGACGGGTCGGGCGCCGGCTTCGATGGCCTCGAGCCGGAGCCACGAGGGCACGTCGTAGTGGTCGCCCTGGAACGCGCGTCGGGGGATGCCGAGCCCGGCGGCGAAGGCATGGAGCTCGTCGTAGGACTCGTCCGACACGAGGTGGGCCCACTTGTGCCCCCGCCACGGCCACACCGCCTGGTCGACCAGCACCGTCATGTTGCGCTCGTTGCGCTCACGCTGGCTCGTCGGGGTCGAAGTCGAGGTCGCTGGGGTGGCTGGGCGACGTCGGGCGCCGGCGGGCGGCCTCCTCGGCCAGCGACACGACCTCGCGCAACGGGCGGCCGGTGCGGCGGGCGACGGCGGCGGCGTCGTCGTGCTCGACCTTGGTGCGGCCCGACGACACCTTCACGCGGATGGGGTGGCCGTCGACGGCGACCGAGTCGAAGGCCCGGGCGGACGGCCAGCGTTCGACCGGGCGGGCGCGGACGCCGAACGAGCCGGTCTCGGCCACGAGGCGTTCGGCCACGGAGCGGGCGGTGGCCTGGTCGGCCAGCACGGTGACGACGTGGCCGGGCCGGCCCTTCTTCATGAGGGTGGGGGTGATCCAGGCGTCGAGGGCGCCGGCGTCGAGCAGGGCGACGATGGTGTGGCTGAGCGTCTCGCCGGTGACGTCGTCGACCGTGACCGCCAGCTCGATGACGGTCTGACCCTCGCCGTCGAGGGGGAGGTCGACCGGCGCCTGCTCGCCGATGACGAGCTGCACGGCGTTGGCGCGGGCGTCGAGCTCTCGCGTGCCGGCGCCGTAGCCGCTGGTGGTCACCGTCATGGCCGGCATCGGCCCCCAGGACTCCACCAGGGCGGCGAGGATGGCTGCACCCGTGGGCGTGGTCAGCTCGTGGGGGATGTCGACGTGGGCGACCGGGGCGCCACGCAGCAGCTCGACGACGGCGGGGGCCGGCACCGGGATCATGCCGTGGGCCGAGCGCGTCATGCCGACCCCGGTGGCGACCGGGCCGGAGTGCACCTCGTCGACACCGAGCAGCTCGAGCGCGATGCAGGTGCCGACGACGTCGACGATGGCGTCGAGGCCGCCGACCTCGTGGAAGTGGACCTGGCTGGGCGGCCGCCGGTGGAGCTTGCCCTCGGCGATGGCCAGCCGGTCGAACACCGCCAGCGCTCGGTCGCGGATGCGCTCGGGCAGGTCGGCGTCGTCGATCATCGACGTGATGTTCTCGGCCGTGCGGATCACGTGCGTCTCGTCGGTGCGCACCACGGCGCGGGTGGCGGCGATGCCGCCGCGCAGCACGGGTTCGGCGTCGAGGTGCCAGCCGTCGACCGGCAGCAGGTCGAGGATGGCCCGGACGTCGTCGACGCCGGCGCCGGCGTCGAGGCATGCGCCCAGCGCCATGTCGCCGGCGATTCCGGAGAACGGATGGAACCAGGCGATGGTGGTCATCCGTGGTCGCCGCTCCGGGAGGCAGCCGTGTCGGCCTTGTCGAGGACGCCCAGGAGGCGCAGCGCCGCGCAGGCGGCGCCGTAGCCGTTGTCGATGCCGACGACCGTGACGCCGGCGGCGCACGACGAGAGCATGGCGAGCAGTGCGGTGACGCCTTCGAATGCGGCGCCGTAGCCGACGGAGGTGGGGATCGCGATCACCGGGGCGCCCGTGATGCCGCCGACCAGTGATGCCAAGGCGCCCTCCATGCCGGCGGCGACGATCACGACATCGGCCTCGGCGAGCACGTCGACCGACTGCAGCAGCCGATGGACGCCGGCGACGCCGACGTCGGTGAGCCGACTGGCGCCGACGCCGTGGGCGGCGAGGACGGCGGCGCACTCGTCGGCCACCGAGAGGTCGGCGGTGCCGGCGGTGGCGACGACCACCTCGAAGCGGTCGCCGTCGGGGCCGGTGCGCAGCGGGGCGGCCCGCCAGATGATGGTGTCGCCGACGCGGTCGCCGGCGGGGTTGGCGGCGAGGGCGGCCGACGCCTGTGCCTCGTCGACGCGCGTCAGCAGGATCGGGCGGTCGCCCACCGACAACAGCTCGGCGACGATGGTCGCGCACTGGTCGGGGGTCTTGCCCGGTCCGTAGACGGCCTCGGCCAGGCCCTGGCGCATGGCGCGGTGGTGGTCGACCCGGGCGTGGCCCAGATCGGCGAAGGGGAGTCGGCGGAGCTGGGAGACGGCGTCGTCGGGGTGCACCCGGCCGGCGGCCACGTCGTCGAGCATCTGTCGGAGGCTGGCGGCGTCCACGCCCCTATCCTTGCCGCTCGTGGCCCCGACCGACACGTCCTCATCCGCAGACCCCATCGCGGAGACCGGTCGGATCGCCTTCCTGGGGCCCGAAGGCACCTTCACCGAGCAGGCGCTGCTCACCCAGCCGGACCTCGCCGAGATGGAGCTCGCCTCCTACGCATCGATCCCCGACGTGCTCGACGCCGTGCAGCGCGGCGACGCCGATGTCGGCTTCGTGCCCATCGAGAACGCCATCGAGGGGTCGGTCAACATCACCCTCGACTCGCTCATCTTCGACCACGACCTCAAGCTGCAGCGCGAGGTCATCATCCCCATCGTCATGTGCCTGTTGGCGCCCCCCGGGGTCTCGGTGCAACACATCGAGCGCATCGTCTCGATGCCCGTCGCCACCGCCCAGTGCCGCACCTACCTGTCGAAGCACCTCCCCGGCGTGGAGGAGGTCGCCGCCAACTCGACGGCCCAGGCCGCCCGCACGGTGGCGGCCGAGAACGACGGGCGCACCGCGGCCATCGGCACCTCGTTGGCCGGCAAGGTGAACGGCCTCGAGGTCCTCGCCGAGGACATCGAGGACCATCCCGAGAACGAGACCCGCTTCGTGGCCGTCACCCGCGAGGGCATCCCGGCACCGACCGGACACGACAAGACGTCCATCGTCGTCTTCCAGCGGGCCGACCGCCCCGGTTCGCTGCTGTCGATCCTCCAGGAGTTCGCCGCCCGGGCCATCAACCTGACGCGCCTCGAGAGCCGGCCCACCAAGCGGGGGCTCGGCGACTACTGCTTCATCATCGATCTCGAGGGCCACGTCGGCGACGAGCTCGTGGCCGACGCCCTGCGCGACCTCAAGTCGAAGAACGAGGACGTCCTCTTCCTCGGCTCGTACCACGCCGCCGGCGATCACGGTCCCGACGTCCGCCGCGAGGCCGAGGCAGCGTGGCGCGACGCCGCCGCCTGGCTCGACGACCTCCGCGGACAGATCGGCTCCTGAGCTCCGGTCAGCCGGTCCAGCGGGTGTGGAACGACTCGGCCACGAGTGATCCGTCCGGCCCGATCAGCCGTCCCCGCTCCAGCGCCAGTGCGCCGGCGCTGACCTCGGCCTGGAACTCGCCGCCCAGCCACTCGTCGTCGGCCAACCGGTCGAGCGTGCGGTGGACGTGGATCGAGTAGTCGACGCTCACCGCTCCGACCGGTGGGTTGCCCCGGCTGAACGGGGACGGCGGGAACCAGTCGAGGATCATCGCCAGCCACGGCGCGTCGATCGGGCGTGGTTCGAGCGGTCGCACGTAGCCGCCGACCCACGCGAGCGGGCCGTCGGCGAACGGGCGGTGGGTGGGGTCGAGGACCGCCTCGGCGTGGTCGAAGTGGAGGATGTCGGGCGGCGGGTCGAGCGGCACGGCGTCCGAGAACGGGACCAGCGGGGTCCGCACCGGCGCCTGCCAGCTCGCCCCGTCGACGTCGGCGGTGAGCGTCAATCGGGTCGTGCTGAGCAGGCGCTCGTCCTGGGTCTCGTCGACGGCCAGGGTGGTGAACGAGCGGCCGGCGCGGAGCGCGCTGACGGTGAAGGTCGCCCCACCGGGCTGGCCAGGACGGAGGAAGTTGGTCGACAGGCTGCGCAACCGGCGGTCGGGCGTGTGGGCGAGGGCGGCTCGGACCGCGATCGCCACCTGGTAGCCCCCGTGGACGCCGGTGGCCGACAGCCACGCGGCGCTGAGATCGGCGACGAAGGCGTCGGGCCGACCGTCGGCGCCGGTGGCGACCGGCCGGATGCGGGTGTCGTCGTCGAACCGAGTGGCGGTCTCGAGCAGGCTCATGCCGGCACCCCTTCCCGCTGGACGCCGACGGCGACGGGGGGCGGAGCGGGATCGGTCAGGACGGCCGGGGGTCCGGTGCGGTGGAACGCCGAGATGGCACCCGAGGCGACGGAGGCCGCGGCGGCGGCGAGCCACACCAGGTGGAACCGATCGAAGGCCTGCTCCAGCGACTCGGGGGTGCGGAGGATGGCGACGAGCATGGCCACGCCGAGCACGGCGCCGATCTGGCGGGCGGTCTGGTTGAGCGCGCCGCCGGCGGCGAAGGTCGTGGACGGCAGGCCGGCGACGGCGGCGGCCGACAGCACCGGGAAGGTGAGGGCGACGCCGAGCCCGGTGATCAACGACGAGGGCAGCCACCAGCGCAGGTAGTCGGGCTCGATCGGGACGAGGGTGGCGTTCCACACCTGACCGATGGCGAACGCGATCGAGCCGACCATCAGCACGGGTCCGTAGCCGACCTGGGTGGCGAGCCGGCCGGTGCGACGGGCGAGGGCGGCGACCACGAGCGGACCGGGGGTGACGGCGAGACCGGCGGCCAACGTCGACCACCCCCACACCGACGTGAGGAACAGGACGTTCCCGAGGAGCATGGCGAAGAAGCCGACGGCGTAGAGGACGGTGGCGGCGTTGGCCAGCGCCGCGGTCGGGGCACGGAGCAGGGCGAGGTCGATGGCCGGGGTGGGGTGGCTGCGGGACCGGGCGAGCGCCGCCCCACCGAATGCCACCGAGGCAGCGAGGGTGCCGAGCACGCCGGCGCTGGTCCAGCCCCAGTCGGGACCCTGGGTGATGGCGAGTGCGACGCCGGCGACCGCTCCGGAGATCAGGGCGATGCCCACGCCATCAGGGCGGGGGCCGTCGGTGCGCGACTCGGTGACGACGCGTTGCGTGGCGACGCCGGCCACGAGTGCGATGGGCAGGTTGACGAGGAAAGCCCAGCGCCAGCCGCCGGCCTCGACCAGGACCGCGCCGACCGACGGCCCGAAGGCGACGGCCAGCGCGGAGATGCCACCCCACATCGCCACGGCCGTCGGCCGCAGGGCGGCAGGGGTGGCCGCGAGCAGGAGGGCGAGGGAGGCGGGCATGAGCAGCGCCGCCCCGGTGGCCTGGACGACCCGGCCAGAGATGAGCATCCACGGCGAGAGCGAGGCCCCGCAGACGAGGGAGCCGAGGGTGAACACGCCCAGCCCACCGAGGAAGGTGCGCCGACGACCCGATCGGTCGGCGATGCGGCCGGCGCCGAGGAGCAGGGCGCCGAAGACCACGGAGTACGCGG
This sequence comes from Acidimicrobiales bacterium, assembly GCA_041618235.1. Classification (GTDB taxonomy): domain Bacteria; phylum Actinomycetota; class Acidimicrobiia; order Acidimicrobiales; family Salinilacustritrichaceae; genus Salinilacustrithrix. The sequence goes on along the minus strand of JBFJNI010000035.1, from coordinate 19,599 downwards.
TGAGGACCCACGACAGGGTCGCCGGACCCACCCCGGGGAACGAGGCGGTGATCGACGGGAACGCCACGTTGACGATGGACAGGTCGAGGGCCACGACGAAGGCGCCGGTGACCGTGACGGCGAAGACGGCGCGGGGGACCGTCTCCTCGGGGGTCTGCTCGTGCTCTGTGAGTTGTTTCATGCAACGGACTATTCCACCTTCCGTTTCATCATGCAACCCTCTAGGGTGTGACGGGTGAAACGCGCGTCGTTCTCCGAGATGAACTGCTCGATCGGCCAGTCGCTGGAGATCATCGGCGAGTGGTGGACCCTGCTCATCCTCCGCGACGCATTCCTCGGTGTCCGCCGCTTCGAGGACTTCGCGAGGCGTCTCGGCATCGCCCGCAACGTGCTCACCACCCGCCTCGACACGCTGGTCGAGGCCGGCGTGCTCGAGCGCCGCACCTACGACGAGGCGCGTGACCGGGCCGACTACGTGCTCACCGAGAAGGGCAGGGCGCTGTGGCCGGTGCTCACGGCCATCCGCCAGTGGGGCGACCAGTGGGTGCTGGGCGAGGGCAACGAACCCCTGCTGCTGCGCCACACCGTCTGCGACCACGAGACCCGCGCCGTGATGACCTGCGACCACTGCGGCGAGCAGCTCGAGCAGCGCACGGTGCGGGCCACGCCGGGCCCGGGCGCCGGCGACGACGACGCGCTCATCCCCCGGCGGGACTGAGCGAGCGGGTCGCGCACGCCGCTCCGGGCGGCGGCGCGGCGGGAGTGATGGCGGAGGGGGCGGGATTCGAACCCGCGGACCCTTGCGGGTCGACGGTTTTCAAGACCGTTACATTCGTCCGCTCTGGCACCCCTCCTGGAGGGAGAGACCCTAGCCCGGGACGCGCAACGGGCCGGCCTCGCGGCCGGCCCGTCACCGTGCGGAGAGAGTGGGATTTGAACCCACGGAGGGCTTGCACCCTCACTTCCTTAGCAGGGAAGCACCATCGGCCTGACTCGGTCATCTCTCCGTGCAGGGCGGCAGCCTAGCGGCCCCCCGGACGCCGACTCATTCCCGATCGACGGTTCGCATCCGGCACCGCGCTGTGCAACTCCCGCGAGCGTTCGTGACGAGTTTCACAAGCTCGAATGTTGCATTTCGTTTACGAACCCACGATCATCTGTCACACACCCCACCACAAGACGGTGGTCATCCCTGTGTGGCGAGCGACATGCCAACGCCCTGGGGACGGCCCGGCCCGCGACGACGAGACCAGTCGACCGTGCGCCCCGCAACCCCCTGCGTGTCGTCTTCCCTCCCCACATCGCCTCGTGCCTCTGCGCGCGCGTCGGTGGAAAGGAACACCCCCCACATGCGCTCGAATCGAATCCTCCACGCCACCGGCGGCCTCCTCTTGGCCTCGGTCCTGGCCGCCTTCGGCGGACCCGGCACCGGTGCGGAAGCCGCCGGCACGGTGGCTCCCGCCTCCGAGACGGCACCCGTCACCGTCGACCTCGGCGGTGCGCCCACCTACGCCCCCTCCGTCTACGCCGACCAGGCCCGGGTCCTCGAGGCCCCTGCCCCCGAGCCGGAGCCCGCCCCCGTGACCACCACCACGGCGCCTCCGCCCCCGCCTCCGCCCCCGCCGCCTCCTGCGCCGGCCGGTTCGCTCGACGAGATCATCAACCGCTACTTCGGTCCTGCCGCCGGCCGGGCCAAGGCCATCGCCCAGTGCGAGTCGAACATGAACCCCAACGCCGTCTCGCCCACCAACGACCACGGCCTGTTCCAGATCAACCACGTCCACCGGGGCCAGTTCGAATCGGTCACCGGCGCGCCGTGGTCCTCGGTCTACAACGCCGAGCTGAACACCAAGTACGCCAAGTGGCTCTACGACCAGCAGGGTTGGAGCCCGTGGGTCTGCAATCGCAAGGTCTGACCGGCCCAGTCCTGATCAGCCCAGTCCTGATCAGCCCGGTCTGATCAGCGCGGGTCGTCGAGTCCCGGGTCCTGCCCGGCCAGCTCGATGATCGAGCGGGCATCGGGCGGGAGCGACGCCAGCGCCCGCCGCCGCCGGCGGATGCGCCCCGCCCGGGCCAGCACCGGGCTGACGGCGAGCGTGACCACGGCGGCCACGGCGATCCCGATCACCGTGGCCGCCCACGCGTCAGCCACGAGCAGCCCGGCGACGGTGAGCGACACCGTCGCCGCTGCCGCGCCCACGGCGACCCACACCCAGTGCTGCGGCCGCTCGACCATCATCGACCGGAGCCCGTCGATCGCCACCTGCGGGTAGCGACCGACCCGTCCGGCCTCGAGCCAGTGCTCGGCGGCCTCCGCCGGTCGTCCGGTGCGCTCGAGCGCGATGGCCAACTGGCCGTGGAGATCGCCCGACGACGGATCGGCCTCGAGCCCGGCGCGAGCCACCGTCTCGGCGTCGAGCGGCCGACCGTCCTGGGAGAGCGCGGCAGCCAGCATCACGTGTCCGCCGGCGCGGTCGGGTGCCGCTTCGATGGCAGCCCGTGCGTGTTCGGTCGCCTCGTCGGTGCGCAGCGTCCGCAACGCCACCCGGGCCGCGAGCACCCGTACGTGGTAGCCGTCGGGGTCGACGGCCAGCAGTCGCTGGAGCACCGCCCGTGCCTCTTCGGCACGACCGCCGGCGACCAGCGCGGAGGTGAGGACGCGTCCGAGCCAGTCGTCGTCGGGGTGGTCGACCAGGCCCTGCTCGGCGACGGCGATGGCCTCGTCGACCCGGTCCTGCAGCAGCAGCGACCGGGCGAGGTGGGCCACGACGTCGGGTCGGCCGGGTCGTTCGACCATGGCCTCCCGGGATGCCGCCTCGAGATCGGCCCATCGACGGAGGTCGGCCAGCGCCCGCAGCCGTCCGAGGACGGCGTCGCCGGCGGGCCCACCCTCGAGGTCGTCGCTCATCGGCGACGAGGGTAGAGCCGCGCCGTCGGGGGAGCGGTGCGCGACGATGCGACGTGGCCGACGGACGATTCGCCCCGAGCCCCACCGGGCCGCTGCACGTGGGCAACCTGCGGACGGCGCTCCTCGCCTGGCTCTACGCCCGTCACGACGGCGGCCGCTTCCTGGTGCGCGTCGAGGACCTCGATCCGGTCGCCAGCCGCGACGAGTTCGTGGCCGAGCACCTCGCCGACCTCGCCGCGCTCGGCCTCGACCACGACGGCCCGGTCACCCGTCAGTCCGATCCCGAGCTGCGAGCCCGACACGAATCGGCCCTCGGGGCGCTCGGGGCCCTCGGCCTCCTGTACCCGTGCTGGTGCAGCCGACGAGAGATCCGAGAGGCGGTCTCCGCGGCGCACGGTGCGCACCCCGAAGGCGTGTATCCCGGGACGTGCCGCGATCTCACCCCAATCGAACGAGAGCAGCGGGAGGTCGAGATCCCGGACCGACCGCCCTCGTTGCGGATCCGCGCCGACGGCGCGAGCGTCACGATCGTCGACCGTCTCCACGGCGAGATCACCTCCGAGGTCGACGACTTCGTCGTGCGTCGGGGCGACGGCGCGACGGCCTACAACCTCGCGGTCGTCGTCGACGACGCCGTCCAGGGGATCGCCGAGGTGGTGCGCGGCGACGACCTCCTCGATGGCACGCCGCGGCAGGCATGGCTCGCCGGTGTCCTCGGCCTGCCGGTCCCGGCCTACGTCCACGTTCCCCTGGTGTTCGGTCCCGACGGCGAGCGCCTGGCGAAGCGTCACGGGGCGGTGACCCGTTCCGAGCTGGAAGCCGCGGGCGTCGACGCGGCCGCGCTGTTGGGTCGCATGGCGGTGTCGCTGGACCTCGCGGCCGAGGGCGAGCGGGTGACCACGGCCGACCTGCTCGAGCGCTTCGACCCCGACGCGGTCGGGACCGATCCGTGGACCTTCACGCCCTGACCGCCGGCCCGCTACATCGTCTGGACGCCGTCGACCCCGATGCCGATGCCGATCACCACGGCGGCGGCACCGATGATGCGGACGAGCGCCGCGCCGATGACCACGGGCACACGTCGTCGCCAGAGCAGTGCGGCGGCGCCGGCCGCGGCGCCGACGGAGGCCCCGACCACGGCGGTGCCGAGACCGTCGCTGAGGCGGACGGTCACCGCCAGGACGGCGGCGCCGGGCGTCAGCAGCGTGGGAAAGGCGACGAACCCGGACAACGCCCGTCCGCTGTCGGGCTCGGCGACGCCCTCCGACGGTCCGAGCACCAGCCAGCGAAGGCCGGTGACGGCGACGACCACGCCGGCGCCCAGCCGGAAGGTCCCCGCCGAGAGGTCGAGCGCGTCGAGGAGCGTCTCGGACGCCGCCGCCAGCGCCACCAGGATCGCCACCGCGATGGCCGCCCCGATCGCGATGGCCACCGGGCGGTCGGGTCGTCGATCGCGGGTGAACGCCCTCGCCGAGGCGGCGGGGTTCACGGCGACGAGGAAGGCGAGGATCGCGCTGGTCATCGGGTCTCCAGGGAGGATGTCGGGGCGGGCGTCGGAAGCACTGACGGCGAGGACTCGGTCACGGCAGCACCGGCTCGGCGCCGAGCAGACCGGATGCCGCGTGCTGCTGGTCGTCCATGCGGGTCTCGCCGGCGTAGAACCATGCGCCGGCCTCCTCGGGCGGGACGTCGTCACCTGGCTCGACCTGCCGTTCGGCGAGGCGAGCGGCGCCGCATGCCAGCACCTCGGCCGTCGGTCCGTCGAGGTCGGCGAGGCGGGGGTCGACGGTGAGCGTGCGGAGCGCGGCGAGGCCCTCGATCCAGGTGCCGACCCCCGAGCCGCGGGGCACCGGACCGTGCGTCAGCGACCCGTAGGTCGTGCCTCGTTGCGCATCGAAGCGCACGATGCCGGCATAGCGGCCGATCAGGCGGCGGGCGTAGTCGACGTGGTGGTCGTCCAGGCCCCACTCGGCCATCTCGGCCAGCGAGTACGCCGCCCACTGGTCAGGCCACGGCTGCGGCGCGTAGCCCTCGACCTCGTCGCGACTGATCGTGACGTAGTCGAGGGTGGTCCACGCGATCCGGTCGAATCCCGCGGCGGGCAGTGCCTCGTGGATCATGGCAAGGGCCCAGAGCGCCTCGCCGGTCGAGTAGATCGACGTCTCGTCGGGCACGGGGCCGTCGTCGGCGAACGAGTAGAGGTTCAGCATCGAGCCGTCGGGTCGCTGCTGGCCGGCGAGGAACCGTCCCAGCGCCACCATCGTCTCGTCGTGGCGGGTGTCGCCCGTCGCCAGCCGACGGTGGGCGAGCGAGACGGCCAGGAGCGCAGCGGCGCCCAACTTGGCGGTGCGGCCCTCGGTGAAGGCGGCGGCCGGCTCGCCCGTGGGTGAGACGGTCGGTCGTAGCCGATCGAGCATCCACTCGAGCCCCCGGTCGGCCGGTTCGACCAGGTCGAGCTCGCCGGCGACGGCGAGCTGGTAGAGGCTCATGGTGACGCCGGCGTGACGACCGAGGTGGTAGTCGTCGACCGCCTCGCCCGTGTCTCGGTCCCAGGCGTAGAGGTACTCGCCGTCGGGCGCCTGGTTGGCGACGATCCACCCGGCCGAGTCGACGGCGGCGGCCCGGGCCTCGGCTGCGGTCAACGAAGGGCACACCTCGGGCGCCCACAAGGAGAGACGGAGGATGCCCGCACCCACCGCCCAGGCCACCAGCGTCGCTCGGACGCGCCGTCGTGCTGTCATCGCCACCACCGCCGCAACGGTGCCACGAAGAAGAACGTCAGCGGGAGCCGGCTCGCCACCAGCCAACGTGCGGACCGGCCGGTGTGGACCGAGCCGTCGCGGTCGACCACCGCCAGGTCGGCACCGGGAGCCACACGGACGTCGAACCGGGCGAGCCAGTCGAGGCGTCGGATCCACCGCGGATCGTCGACGGTCACGATGCGGTCCCGGGTGCTGGGCGTCGCCCAGATCACCAGCGCAACGATGGCCGCGAAGCTGAAGACCTCGACCGAGGCGCTGAGCTCGATGGAGAGGTGGAACAGGATCGCCACCCAGACCGCGGTGAGGCGGGTCCGGCCGAACCAGAGGCCGACACCGATGAAGAGCTCCATGGCCACGGCGACGGGTGACGACACGGCGTGCACCCATCGGGTCGTGACCACGTCGATGACCGGCTCGGCGAGGAACGACGGCAGGCGGTCGCGCACCAGGTCCTGGAACCGGACCGCCCGGTCCCAGAGCACGAGCCCGCTCGCCCAGTCGGGGTCGATCAGCTTCGAGAAGCCGGACGCGAGGTACACCGACGACACCAGCGCCCGCAGCGTCCACATCGGCCACACCGTCGCCTGGTCGTCGGTCGCGTCGAGGCCGGCCCGACGTCGCCGGAGCGCATCGAGCGACAGCACCCGGCCGGCGTTGGACAGGACGACGCCACCCACCAGGAACAGCAGGAAGGCGCGGTTGTGGCGGAAGTGCGTCTGCGAGAGGAAGAGGTTGCCCGCGATGCCCACGAACGTGAGCGCGGAGGTGACGCGGGTCCGCCATCCGAGCGACATCGCCACCGCCGAGACGGCTGCGCCCCACACCAACACGACCTGCACCCATCCCGGGACCTCGGGGAGGAACCCCCACCACGGCATCGAGAAGTGCTCGTCGTAGGTGATGCCGCGAGCGGTGTCGACGAGGAAGGGTGCGAGATGGGCGAGCACGGCCGGACCGAGTGCGATGCGCAGGATCGCCATCGAGCGGATCGACGCCGGACGGTCGAACACGTCGTCGAAGGTCCAGTGCGCATCGACGGCGGCGGTCGGTGTCGGTGCCTTCATCGGGCCTCGTCGCGGTCGTCGCTCCTGAGGACGATGAGCACCGGTCCACGGGTGTTGCGTCGACCCTCGACCCTCGCCTCGAGGCGCACGGTCTCGGTGTCGGCGGGCGTGTGCTCGGCGACCCAGTCGAGCGCTTCATCGAGGAAGTCGACCGTCGCGTCGAGGCTCGAGTAGGCGTGCTTGCGTCGTTCGGGATGTTGGAGCACACGCCAGCGGACGAGCCGGTCCCAGTCGTAGCCACCCGGCCACGGTTCGTCGATGGAGATGCGCCGGCCATCGGCCGTCACACGCACGATGTCGGCTCGCCACGTCGACGACTCGGGGAAGGGCTGGAACCCGAAATGGGCGTGCGGGTCCCAGTAACCACGGATGAGCAGCGCCGCCTGGCCGACGAGGATGCCGACGGCCAGCGCGCGGACCGCTCGGGCGCGCCACGCGGGGCGTTGGATCCGCCCGGACGGTGCCGGGAGCCCGGATGACCCGGGTGTCGCAGGTCGCGTCACCGCGCCGAGTGTGCCGTACGAGCTCAGTCGGCGGTGCGCCAACGGTGTCCGCCGGCTCGCTTCGCCTCGTACAGGACGGCGTCGGCGCGGGCGAGGACCGAGTCCATGGTGTCCGACGGCCGGATCTGGGCGATCCCGATGCTGGCGCCGATCTTGGCCGTGTAGCGACCCATGGGGATCGGCTGCCCGAGCGCTGCGACGATGCGATCGGCGAGGGCGTCGACCTGGTCGACGTCGTGCGCGACGACCACGAACTCGTCGCCACCGATGCGGGCGATGAGATCGGCGGCACGGCAGGTCTCGCGCAGCCGTTCGGCGACCGCCTGGAGCACGAGGTCGCCCATGGCGTGACCGGCGTCGTCGTTCACGCGCTTGAAACCGTCGAGGTCGACGTAGAGCAGCGCCAGCGGCTCGGCCGGCTCACGACGTACCTGGGCGATGACGCGCGGGATCGCTTCGCCGAGCACGTTGCGGTTCGCCAACCCGGTGAGCGGGTCCTGGAGGGCCAGCTTGGTGAGCTCCTCACGTCTGGCCTTCTGATCGGTGACGTCGCGAGCCACGCAGTACAGGTTGCCCGTGAGCTGGTCGTGCGTCGCGTGCCACGACAGCCATCGCCACTCGCCATGGCGCGTGCGGTGGCGCGACTCGAAGCCCTTGATCCGCGTGCCGGCGAATCCGTTGCGGATCATGGTCGTGGTCGCTGCGAGATCGTCGGGGTGGATGAACTCCGCGATCTCGTGGTCGAGCAGCTCGGCGGCGTTGAAGCCGACGAAGTCGGTGTAGGCGTCGTTGGCTCTGGTCATGCGCCCGTCGGGCCCGAACACGATCAGCATGTCGACCGACAGCTCGAAGAGGCGCTGGCCGAAGACCTCGGCCTCGAACCGGTCGGTGGCGTCGCGCAGCGTGACGATCACCCCGGTGCCCTCCGGCGTGGTGAGTGGGGTCGTGGAGACCGAGAGCCAGCGATAGCGCCCGCCGGGCCGGGCGATGCCGAGGATGACGTTGCGTTGTGGCCGCCCGGTGCGGCGTGTGACGTGGACCGGGAGGTCCTCGACGTGGATCTTCGTGCCATCCGGCCGGATCATCCGGTACCCGTCGTCATCGGTGTCCTGGTGCAGGAGCTCGTCCTGGGTCAGGCCCATCAGCTCGGCGGCGGGTCCCTCGGTGCGCAGGATCGAGCCATCGGCGGCGTGGATCACGATGCCCTCCGACATCGCCGAGCCGGTCGACCGACGCAGCTGCTCGGACTCGGCGAGGACGCGCTCGACGTTGCGCACCTCGGTGACGTCCTCGACCGTGGCGATCCACGAGCCTTCGTCGCGCGTCGGCACCACCGACACGTTGAGCAGTCGGCCCTCATCATCCTCGACCTCGACCTGGCGCCGGTCGGTCCGGCCCGCGAGGACGGCGTCGACCGCTTCGCCGACCGCGGCGATGCCGGTCTGATCGAATTGGTGATTCCACGGCCGGTCCTCGTCGTCGACCGCCCAGCCCAGCGTTGCCTCCGCTGCTCGGTTCGCCCACACGACGCGGTGTCGCTGGTTGCCGATCACGACGCCGATCGGGAGGTCGCTGAGCACGGCCAGGGTCTCCAGCGCGGGGGCGACGGGCTCGACCTCGCCGAGCATCGCCACGTGCACCAGCACGCCTTCGCCGAGGTCGGGTTCGCTCTCGGGAGTCGACCGATCGAGCGTCACCCGCAACCGACGCCACGAGCCGTCAGCATGCTGGGCGCGCGGCGTGACGATCTGTTGCTCGTACGGCGGGTGCTGGCACCGTTCGAACGCCGCGAGCAGGGTCGAGAGATCGTCGGGGTGGATCATCTCGATGACCCGGTTGCGCCGGCGATCGGAGGGGCCGTAGCCGAGCAGACCCAGTCCGAGACGAGAGCTGGCCAGCGTGCGCCCGTCGGGCGCGAGGAAGAGCACGACCTCGCGCGAGTGGGCGTCGAGCGCTCGGCGTCGCCTGGCCGCCACGGTCTCGACACCCGAGGTGCCGAGACCGTCGTCCTGGTCCTGGATCGATATCACGTGGTCTCCCTCACCAGCCATGAGAGCAGACGCCCCCGTCGTTCGCGCGCTCGGAGCGGTGCCTACCCTCAGGCGGTGTCCACTCCGTTGCCGGGTTCGCGCCGAACGCCCGATCCGGCCGTCCTCACCGTCCTGATCGTCCTGATCGCGGTGTTCTGGATCCTGGGAACGGTGGCCAACGCGCTGGCACCGACGCTCATCGTGGACCACCCGCTGGTCCTCGTGGCACTGGAACCCCGGAACCGCTACCTGCTGCTCACCGCCGGTCGGGTGGACCTCATCCCGTACGTCCTCTTCGCCACGTTCCGGCGCATCGCCAGCGATCCGGTGTACTTCGCGTTGGGGGCCCTCTACGGCGATCGGGCGATCCGGTGGATGGAGCAGCAGGCCGGTCCCCGGGGCGGTCGTGTGGTGCGGTTCGCCGAACGCGGCTACCGGCGGTTCTCCCGGCTGGCCGTCTTCTTCTTCCCCGGGTTGCTCGTCTGCATCATGGCCGGCGCCACCGGGATGCGGACCCGCACCTTCCTGGCCTGGAACCTCGCCGGCACCGTGACCGCGGTGATCGCCCTGCGAGCGTTCGCCAACTCGCTCGAAGGACCAGTGCTCTCGGTCACCGACTGGATCGAGCAGCGCCAGACGGTCCTCACGGTCGGGTCCATCGCGCTCGTCGCCGCCTACCTCATCTTCCAGCGGCTCACCGGCCACTCCGAGCTCGACGCCCTGCGCTCGCTCGAGACGCTCGACGACCCCGAGCGACCGCATCCCGACGGCGGTGCCGGCGACGATCGGTAGATTCGCCGCCTGTGTCGACGTCACCCGTTCCATCCGTGCCGTGGTGGAAGTCCGCGGTCTTCTACCAGATCTACCCGCGGTCCTTCGCCGACGGGAACGGCGACGGCGTCGGTGATCTGCTCGGCATCCGCGACCGCCTCGACCACCTCGTCGAGCTCGGGGTCGACGCCGTCTGGCTCTCGCCGTTCTACGAGTCGCCCATGCGCGACTTCGGCTACGACATCTCTGACCACTGCGCGGTCGACCCGGTGTTCGGCACGCTCGAGGACATCGAGGCCATCATCGACGGCCTCCACGAGCGCGGCCTCCGGATCATCGTCGACTTCGTCCCCAACCACGTGTCGAGCGATCACCCCTGGTTCGTCGAGGCCCTCGAGGGTCCCGACTCGCCCAAGCGCGACTGGTTCATCTGGTCCGACCCCGTCCCCGGGGCCGACGGCGAACCCGGCCCGCCCACCAACTGGACGGCGTCGTTCACCGAGGAGTCCGCGTGGGAGCTCGATCCGGCGTCCGGCCAGTACTACCTGCACCTGTTCCTGCCTTCCCAGCCCGATGTGCGGTGGGACAACCCCGACGTGGAGGCCGCCCAGCACGACGTGCTCCGCTTCTGGCTCGACCGTGGCGTCGACGGCTTCCGCATCGACGTGGTCAACGCCATCGGCAAGGACCCCGAGCCACGCGATGTACCCGAGTCGATCGTCGGTCTGCCCCACGTCGTGCTCACCCACCACGAGACGGCCCACCCGCTGATCCGGCGCATCCGCGAGACGGTCGACTCCGCCGGCGACACGTTCATCATCGGCGAGGTCGTCACGGGCGACGTCGAGCTCCAGGCCAGCTACCAGGGCGACGGCGACGGGCTCAACTGCAGCGTCAACTTCGCCTCGGTGTGGGCGCCGTGGCAGCGCGACGCGTGGACGAAGCTCATCGACGAGACCGAGAAGGCCTATCCCTCCGACGGTCCGCGCTGGCCGTCGTTCGTGCTGTCGAACCACGACATCCCCCGGCACCGCACCCGCTACGGCGGCGAGGAATCCGCCGCACGGGCGGCGTGCGTGTTGCTGCTCACGTTGCGCGGCACGCCGTTCCTCTACCAAGGCGAGGAGCTCGGTCTCGAGGACGCCGAGGTCCCGCTCGATCGGGTCGTCGACCCCGGTGGCCGCGACGGCTGTCGGGCACCGATCCCGTGGACCGACCGTGCCGATCATGGATGGGGCCCGGATCCCTGGCTGCCGTTCCCTCCGGAGCCCGAGCTGCGGTCGGTGTCTGCGCAGCGGGTCGGCGCCGACTCGATGATGCAGCTCTACCGGTCGGTGCTGGCGGCGCGGAAGGCGTCTCCGGCGTTGCAGGTCGGCACGCTCGAGCTGCTCGACCCCCATCCCGCCGTGCTGTCCTATCGCCGCCAACTCGGAGACGAGGTCCTCATCGTGCACGTGAACTTCAGCGACGAAGCCGTCCACCTCGAACCCGGCGGCACCGTCGTGGTGTCGTCCGAGGGTGCGCCGCCCACCCCGACATCGTTCTCCGGCGTCCTGGCCGACAGCGAAGCGGTCGTGATCCGGCCGTGAGCGTCACCACCGCCATCGATGGTCCCGTCGCCACCCTGACGCTCGACCGTCCCGAGAAGCTCAACGCCCTCGACGAGGGCATCCGCGCCGGCCTGGCCGAGGCGCTCACCGACCTCGAGGAGCGCCCCGATGTGCGGGTGATGGTGCTCGCCGGCGCCGGCCGGGCGTTCTCCGCCGGGGCCGACCTCAGCGGCGGGGCGTACTCCGACCTGCAGGTCGACTGGGCCACCCGGCGCCACCGCACCGGCGCCTGGCAGCGGCTGCTCGAGCAGTTCGGACGCATCCCGCAGGCCACCGTCGCCCGCCTGCACAGCCATGTGATCGGTGGTGCGGCGCTGCTGGCCGCGGCGTGCGATCTCCGCGTCGCCGCCGACGACACCGTGGTGCGCATCCCCGAGCTCGCCATCGGCATCCCGCTCACCTGGGCCGGCGTGCCGCTGCTGGTCCGCGAGGTCGGCCTGCCGCTCACCCGCGACTGGGTGATGACCGGCCGCCCGGTCGATGCCGACGAGCTGCTGCGCTCCGGATTCGCCCAACGGCTCGTGCCCCGCGCCGAGCTCGACGAGGCCGTCGCGGCGTGCGTCGACGAGCTGGTGGCGATGCCGGCCGGCCCGCTGGCGATGACACGCGCGCTCACGGCGGCCATCGGTCGCACCACGCCGGCGATGGTCGCCGGCTGGGCCGACCCCGACGCTCTGCAGTGGTCGTTCCGCGAGCCCGAGGGGCAGGACGCCGCCCGCGCCTACGACGAGCGCCGGCGGTCCTAGACCGTCTCGTCAGCGCGCGGGGAGGTTCGCCCGGGGCGGGACCGTGCCGGCGACCGCGACGTGGACGGCCAGCACCGCGCCGGCCCCCTCCGCGATCGAGCAGTCGGCCACCGTGACGAAGAGAGTGTTGGGGTCGCCACCCGAGAAGCACACGCTGGTGACGAAGCCGGCCGGGAGCGTGACCTGGGCAGTGAGCGCTCCGTGGCGGTCACGTCGCTCGATGGTGCCACCGGGTCCGGTTGCGACCCATGCCTGGTCGTCGTCGTCGACGCACAGCCCGTCGTAGTGCCCGGAGGCGGATCGACACAGCTCGCGGGTCGTGCCGTCGTCGTCGATCGCCAGCAGGACGCCCCTGGCATAGTCGGCCAGGACGATCCGGCTCCCGGCTGCAGCCATCCCGTTGGGCCACGTGATGCCGGTGGCCCAGGTCCAGTCGACGCGGTCGCCGTGGACGCGTGCGACGCTGCCGGGCACGGGGGCGTCGCCGGCGAGCGGTCGGTAGTTGAGGACGCCGAGCAGCAGATCGCCGCCGGCAGTGGTGCCGAGGTCGTTGATGCCGGTGGCGCCCGCCGGACGGCCGAAGATCGTGCTGCCGTCGGCGGTGTCGACCAGGTCGCGACCCGACGCCACCAGGCGGCCGTCGGTGGTGACCGCCATGCCACCGATGCCCGTGCGGCGCTCGACCCGCCGCTCACGAATGGATCCGTCGTCGTCGATCGCGTGGACGCCACCGCCCATGACGTCGGACACCCAGAGCGCCTCCTCGAACCACGTGGGCGCCTCGGGGAACACGAACCCTCCGACCACCAGGCGGACTGCTTCCGTGGAGGTCGTCATGGCACAGATCTTCCAGCGATCGGGGGGCGTGCGGGTTGGGGGGGGTCGGGCTGGGTGTTCGGGCACGCGCGTGTCTGAAGGGTCGGTTTCGACGCGGCTCGAGCACGCGCGTGCGCGAAGCGTAGATCTGTCGCTGCGCACGCGCGTGTCGGATCCGGCGGGGCAAGCTGCGGTCATGGCCGCGACACCGTCGGAGACGAGCTTCATCATCCGGGGAGCGTCCGTCGTCGACGGCACGGGGGGCCCGGCGCGGACCGTCGATGTCGCCGTGCGTGGCGACCGCATCGTCGGCGTCGGTGAGCAGGACCCCGGCGGCGCCGCCGCCATCGTCGACGGCTCGGGCAAGGTCCTCGCCCCGGGCTTCATCGACACCCACACCCACGACGACTTCGCCGCGCTCCTCTATCCCGACATGGGGTTCAAGGTGCAGGGCGGCGTCACCACCTGCGTGGTCGGCAACTGCGGCTTCGGCGCGGCCCCGCATCGCTGGGGCGCGGCGATGGCTCGTGCGTTCCACCCCGACGCCACGTTCGACGAGTGGGACGGGTACGGCGGCTACCTCGACCGGCTCGACGCCGAACCGCCGTCGGTCAACATCGCCGCCCTCATCGGCCACGGCACCGTCCGCGCCGGCGCGATGCGCATGGACGAGCGGGCGCCGACATCCTCGGAGCTCGAAGCGATGCAGGCGTCGGTGGCCGAAGGGATGGAGGCCGGCTGCGTCGGGATGTCGAGCGGGCTCATCTACCCGCCGGGCATCTGGGCCGACACCGACGAGCTGGTGGCGCTGGCCGAGGTGGTCGCCGACCACGGCGGGATCTACACCAGCCACATCCGCAACGAGGCCGACCGTCTGCTCGACGCCATCGACGAGGCCATCGCCGTCGGCTCCCGCGCCGGTCTGCCGGTGGTGATCTCCCACCTGAAGATCACCGGACCGCAGAACTGGGGTCATGTGCAACAGGCACTCGACCGCATCGACGCCGCCGGCCCCACGGTCGCCGCCGACCAATACCCCTACACCGCCGACTCCACGGTGCTGTCGGCGGTCGCCGGCGGCGACGGCATCGCCGCGCCCGATCCCGCCGCCGTCGTCATCGCCTCGACCGACGCCCACCCCGCCTGGCACGGTCGATCGCTGGCCGATCTCGCCGGCGAGCTCGGGGTCGATCCGGCCGCGGCGGCCGCGGCCGTGCTCGACGCCGAGCCGGCCGCCACCGTCATCCTCCACGTGATGCACGAGGACGACGTCCGCACCGTGATGGCCCACCCCGGGATCATGATCGGCAGCGACGGCATCCCCTCGCTCGAGGGCCAGCCGCATCCACGGCTGTACGGCACCTTCGCCCGCGTCCTCGGCCACTACTCGCGCGACCTCGGCGTCCTCCCGCTCGAGGAGGCCGTCCACCGCATGACGGGTCGGTCGGCGGCGGTGTTCGGCCTGGTCGACCGTGGCGAGATCCGGCCGGGGGCCTTCGCCGACCTGGTCCTGTTCGACGCCGCCGAGATCATCGACCGCTCCACCTACGACGACCCGCAGCAGACGCCCGCCGGGATCGACAAGGTGTGGGTCAACGGCGACCTCGTGGTCGACGCCGGCGCCCACGTCGGGGCGCGGCCGGGCCGCGCGCTGCGGCGGTGACGTACGGTCGGCGCATGGCTCGACGCGACGGACACACCAGCAAGCGACCGTCCTTGCGGCTGCAGTGCGACCGCTGCGACTACCTCATCGAAGCCGAGGGCGCCGACGCGCTCCATGCGGTGATGATGGCCCACGCCGTCGACGGTCACGACGACCGCTTCCGCGACCTGTCGCCAGCGCAGGTCCAAGAGCTCCGCCGGGCCATCGACGCCGACATCCGCGGGATGATCGCCGACCAGAACCCGGGCTAGTTCGCCGCTGGCGACATCGCTCGGGACCCGGCGACCCGGTCGCGCGAGACTGCGCGCCATGGCGACGGGCGAGCCACGGGACGGGTATGCGTCGGTGACGCCGCGCATCGTGGTCCACGACGTCGAGACGCTGGTGCAGTTCCTCCGCCGGGTGTTCGACGCCGAGGGCCTGGTCGAGCCGGGCCGACCGGTCGAGCTGCACATCGGGGACTCGCGACTCATGATCTCGTCGACCGAGCTCCAGGAGACGTTCCCGGCCTTCTTGTACGTCTACGTCGGCGACGCCGACGAGGTGTTCGGTCGGGCCGTGCACGAGGGTGCCGAGGTCATCGAGGAGCCGGCCGACACGCCCGACGGCGACCGCCGTGCGATGGTCCGCGACCGCTTCGGGAACCTCTACCAGATCGCCCACGTGCTGGCCTGAGCGCCCAGCGACATCAGCTGGCGGCGACCACGGTGACGATCTCGGCTTCCGCCTCGACCTCGTCGACGTCGACCACGTCGGACGGTGTCGAGCGCACGAAGAGGGCGAACACGAAGGCCATCACCCCGAGGCCGGCGCCCACGAGGTAGGCGGTGAGGAAGTCGGCCGCCTGCTCGGTGCCGCCGTAGACCGACGTCATCACGGTGATGCCGAGGGCGGCGCCGACCTGGAAGATCATGCGCTGGGCGGCAGCTGCGACACCGAGGTCGGCTTCGTCGACCGAGTTGGAGAGCGTGGCCGTGATCGTGGGCTGTGCGGTGCCGTTGCCGACGCCCTGGAGCACGAGCGCGCCCACGACGACCAGGACGATCGAGCGCGAGGTGCCGAGGCCGAGCAGCGCGAGGGCGACGGCGATCGAGGCGGTACCGAAGAGCGCCACCGGCCGTTCGCCGATGCGCGTGGCGACCGCGCCGCCCACGGGAGACGTCGCCGAGAACGACAGGGGTCGCACCAACATGATCAGCGCGGTGGTCGAGACCGAGTAGGCGAACACCGACTGGAGCAGCAGCGGGGCGAGGATGAAGCCGCCCATGTACGCGGCGCCCGAGAAGAGCGCGGCCAGCAACGAGGCGGTGAAGTTGCGGCGTCGGAAGAACGGCAACGGCAGCAGCGGGAACGCGACCCGGGATTCGACGATGACGAAGGCGACCAGACCGACCACGCCGACCGCGGCAGCCGACAGGACGAACGGTCCGGCGCCACGCTCGGGCAGCTGGTTGAGCGACAGCATCACGCCGCCGGCGCCGAGGGCCAGGGAGATGGCACCGAGCACGTCGAAGCCGACGTCGGTGCGACGGGTGGTCTCGCGCAGCACCAGGAACGCGGTGACCACCGGGACGACGGAGAGCACGGCCTGGATGCCGAACATCGGTCTCCAGCCCAGGGCGTCGATGAGGGGGCCACCGACGACGAGGCCGATGGCGGGCGAGCCGGCCGCGACCAGCGACCACCAGCCCATGGCCTTGGCCCGTTCCTTGGGGAGGTGGACGCTGTTGATGAGCGCCATCGACGATGGGATGGTGGCGGCGCCGATCACGACGGCCAGGCCGCGCAATGCGATCAGCGAGTACGGATCCCACGCGATGGTGGTCAGGGCGGTGACCACGGTGGAGATGGTGAAGCCGGTGAGGAACACCCGACGGTGCCCGTAGAGATCGCCGAGTTTGCCGAGGATGGGCAGCGCGACCGCCGACGCGAGCAGTGGCCCGGAGATGACCCAGGCGATGAGGGTCTCCTTCACGCCGAAGTCGTCGGCGATGGTCGACAGGCTCACCGCGAGCAGCGTCACCGGGAACGTGGTGGCGAACATGCCGGTCAGCGCGGTGAGCAGGACCCAGCGGGGGTAGCGCCCGGATGCGGTGAGGCGCGCCTGGACTGCTTCTCTCCTGGCGGCGACGTCGGGCACCCGATCAACCATAACGAGCGTTATCGCTCGCGCCCACCGGCGATCGCCCCGACGGACGCGGTCGCGACCGAGAGTTCGTCCGATAGAACACCCGCATGGCTCAGACCGCACTCCGTGGAAACCCGATCTCGACCTCCGGCGACCTGCCGAAACCGGGCGACAAGGCTCCGGCCTTCGACCTGGTCAAGTCCGACCTCTCGCCGGTGACCTCCACCGAGCTGGCCGGCCAACGCGTGATCCTGAACATCTTCCCCAGCCTCGACACCGCCTTGTGCGCGACGTCGGTCCGCACCTTCAACGAGAAGGCCGCCGGCCTCGACAACACCACGGTCGTGTGCGTGTCGGCCGACCTCCCCTTCGCGGCCGCCCGCTTCTGCGGCGCCGAGGGCATCGAGAACGTCGCCACCGGCTCGACGTTCCGCAGCAGCTTCCTCGAGGACTACGGCGTCGAGATGACCGACGGTCCACTCGCCGGCATCGCCGCTCGTTCCGTGGTCGTGATCGACACCGACGGCACGGTGCTGCACTCCGAGCTGGTCCCCGAGGTCAGCCAGGAGCCCGACTACGACGCCGCCATCGCCGCCCTCGGGTAGCCCGCCCGTGGATATTTCGTGGGTTCCAGCGGCGTGGGCTGTGGAAGGCACGAAATATCCGGTGGGCCTAGGGTCCGGCCCATGACCGTCGACGCCACGGCCCATCAGCTCCTCGACGAGGCCACCGGGCTGCTCGCCGACACGGTCGAGTTCCGGCGCCGGCTGCACCGCCGACCCGAGCTCGGCCTCGAGCTTCCCGAGACACAGGCCGCGGTGCTCGACCAGATCGGTGACCTCGGCCTCGAGATCGAGACGGGAACGGCCACCACGTCGGTCGTCGCCACGCTCGACACCGGGCGGCCGGGCCCCACGGTGTTGCTGCGCGGTGACATGGACGCGCTGCCCATGCCCGAGGACACCGATGTCGACTTCCGGTCGGAGATCGACGGGGCCATGCACGCCTGCGGCCACGACGCCCACACCGCCATGCTGGCCAGCGCGGCCCGTGTCCTCGTCGGCCGTGCCGAGCACCTCAACGGCCAGGTCGTCTTCATGTTCCAGCCCGGCGAAGAGGGTTTCCACGGTGCACGCGTGATGCTCGACGAGGGCCTGCTCGAGGGGCGCAACGTCACCCGTGCCTTCGCCATCCATCAGACGCCGTCGGCGCCGTCGGGTTCCATCGGCACGCGACGCGGCCCGCTGATGGCCTCGGCCGACGTCTTCACCGTGACCGTCACCGGCAAGGGCGGCCACGCCTCGATGCCCCACCACGCCGTCGACCCGATCCCCATCGCCTGCGAGATGGTCGGCGCGTTCCAGACCATGGTCACCCGACGCATCGAGGCGTTCAAACCCGCCGTCGTCACCGTCGCCAAGATCCGGGCGGGCACCACCAGCAACGTCATCCCCGAGACGGCCGTCATGACCGGCACCATCCGCTCGGTGTCGGAGAAGAGCCGAGCGCTGGTGCACGCCGAGCTCGAGCAGATCGCCACCCACATCGCCGCCGCGCACGGGGCGACCGCCAGCTTCGAGCTCGAGCCCGGCTACCCGGTCACGGTCAACGACGCCGACGCTGCCGGTTGGGTCCTCGACGTCGCCGGCGACCTCGTCGGTGACCTCGCGCTCGAGATGCCCAACCCGGTGATGGGCGCCGAGGACTGGAGCTACGTCCTCCAGCAGGTGCCCGGCGCCATGGCCTTCCTCGGCACCTGCCCGCCCGGCGTGCCGCTCTCGCAGGTCGCACCCAACCACTCGAACCGCATGGTCATCGACGAGGACGCCATGGCCGTCGGCACGGCGATGTACGCCGCGGTCGCCCTCGACGAGTGCGGCATCGGCGACTGACCTCCGGTGTGAGGAAGGGCTTGCCATCGGCGGCCAGAAGACGGAAACTGCACGAATGGTGCGAAACCCCCCACCCACCGTGTTGATCGTCGACGACGAGATCGACATCCGCACGGTCGTGCGCGTCGTGCTCGAGTCGGCCAAGCGGGGCATCGAGGTCGTCGGCGAGGCGATCGACGGAGCCGAAGCGCTCGAGACGATCGAACGACTGCGCGGCGAGGGCCGACCCGACGTGGTGATCCTCGATCATCGGATGCCCGGGCGGTCCGGGCTGGAGACGGCGAAGAACATCCTCGCCGCGGTGCCGGAGCAGCGGATCATCCTGTTCGGGACGACCATCACCCCCAAGCTCGAGGCGGATGCGATGGCCGCGGGCATCGCCGCCTGCGTGGGCAAGCTCGACGTCGATCGGCTCCCCGACCTGGTCCTGACGCTCGCGGCGTCGCCCCGTCCGGAACGGCGTGCGCCGGGTCGACGACGCAGCGGTCCGTTGAACGCCTCGACGCGGGCGTAGCGTCGCCGCCCCGGGCGTCAGATGCGGATGGTGACCGTGGTCTCGACGGGATCGTCGTCTGAGGGGGCGGCGTCCGGGTCGGTGCCCGGGGATTCGGCGCGCTCGGCTTGGCGCAGCCGGCGCCAGATGGCGTTGCCGAGCAGGTCGAGGTCGGTCGAGGTGTAGCGCTCGCCACCGAAGCGTCGGACCCGT
>JBFJNI010000034.1:0-31409 GCA_041618235.1 Acidimicrobiales bacterium | reverse complement strand
GCGGAGACCGCCCCGGCCGCTCGCCACGCCGCGGTGGGCCACAGCTCGACCAGCGACGAGACGACCGATCGTTGGGCTGTTTCCATCGACTCGATCTGTGCTGCGGTGCGGTCCAGCGCCTCGCGCGCCGAGGCGGCCACATCGGCGTCTCGGGAGTAGGTGGCGGGACCGGTCATACCCCCAGTATCCGCAACGGGTCTGACAAGAACTCCCCGCTGATCCAGGCGTCGTCGGGCCGGTGGACCGGGCTACGTTGCGCGTCGTTCCGATCAGGCTCTGGTGGAGGTGGCGTGATGGCTGGCGAGTGGCGACCGGATCCCGGTGGGCAGTTCGACCACCGGTGGTGGGACGGCGCGGCGTGGACCGACCAGGTGTCGGTCGGCGGCGTGGCGCAGACCGCTCCGCTGCCGGCGACCGGAGCACCGCCACCGCCCGTTCCCGGCGCATCCGGCGACTCGTTCGGGGGAGTGTCGGGCGATCTGGTCGACGGTGCGTTCGCCGAGAACGAGGGCGCCGCCGTCGTCAAGCAGAACCGCAAGATGCTCCGGGTCCGGCTGAGCGATCCGATCCTCGCCCGTCAGGGGTCGATGGTCGCCTACCAGGGCGCGGTCACCTTCGACTTCCAGGGTGCGGGCGGTGCCGCCAAGTGGCTGAAGAAGACCTTCACCGGCGAAGGCCTTCCGCTCATGAAGGTGTCGGGCACCGGCGACGTGTTCCTGGCCGACCAGGCCTACGACGTCCATCTCCTGCAGCTGAACGGTGGCGGTCTGTCGGTGAACGGCCGCAACATCCTCGCCTTCTCGGACAGCCTCGACATGAGCATCGAGCGCATCCAGGGCGCCGGCATGCTGTCTGGGGGTCTCTACAACACGACGCTGCGGGGCACGGGCTGGGTGGCGATCACCACCGACGGCGCGCCGGTGGTCCTCGACGCGTCCGGTGGGAACACCCACGTCGACAGCGACGCCGTGGTCGCGTGGACGGCCGGTCTCACGACGTCGGTGAAGTCGTCGTTCAAGGCCACCGCCCTCATCGGACGGGGGTCGGGCGAGATCGCCCAGATCGCGTTCGCCGGGAACGGACACGTCATCGTGCAGCCGTCCGAAGGCCAGATCGTGGGCACGGGCCAGGACTCGGGCAGCAGCGGTCTGGGCAAGCTCCTCGGCGGCTGATCCCGGACGCGAACCGACCGCCCCGAGCAGGGGCTCCGGGGCGGTCGTCGATCGAAGAACGAGTCGTTGTCGGCCGGGCTTACTTGCCGGCAGCGCGGCGCTGGAAACGCGTGCGCTTCAACATCTTCTTGTGCTTCTTCTTGCGCATGCGCTTGCGGCGCTTCTTCACGAGAGAACCCATAAGACCTCCAACCCTAGAGGCGCCGGCGGCGGTTTTGCGAAACGGACGGGGCACGGGGCCGCCACTACGCTCGGCGCACCCTCCCGGGTAGTTCAATTGGCAGAACGCCGGCCTTTGGAGCCGGATGTCGGAGGTTCGAACCCTCCCCCGGGAACGCGATGGCGGCGCCCACTCCGAGTCGAGGTCGAGGAAAGTGGCCGAAGGATCTCCACGAACCGAACCGGCCTTCGCGGCGATCGTCGATCCCGGTCTCGACGACCGGATGGCGCGGTTCAAGCGTGTGGCGGCTGATCCCGGACACGAGCTCACCGTGGGCCTGACGGCCCTGGTCGCGCTCGCGGTCATCCTCGCGGCGGTCGCGTTCGGTCCGCCGGTGGCGATCGGGGCGGGTGTTCTCGGAATCACCGCGATCCTCGGTGTCGGCATCGTCGAGCATCGATTCGACTCCGAGCATCTCGTCAGCGGTATCCGACAGCGGTTCAAGGGTGAGCCCATCACGGGCGAGGGTCTGCAGCGTCTCGTCGACATCTCCGATCGCTTCGCGTTCGCCAAGAAGAAGGTCGACGAGCTCCCCGAGCTGCTCGAGTGGGACGAGATCGATGCCACCGTCGAGGCCATCCGGTGGGACGCAGCCCGACACGCTGCCGGTCTCTCGGCGACCGAGGCGCAGTGGGTCGACGTGAAGCACGCTCCGCTGGGCACGCCGCAGGAGGTGCTCAAGGATCGGCTGACCCGCCGGCGGGAGTCCGAGCAGAAGATCCTCATGCAGTACCAGCGCACCGCCGACCGCCTCATGAACAAGGCCGCCGACGCCGCGGCGGCCGCAACCGTCGCCGCCGAGCTCGGGTACGACCTGCACGTCGCCGTCCCGAGCGCCGCCGCCACGGGCGCGGTCGCCGAGCTCGACCGGGTCATCGAGCGGCTCGACGCCCTCACCGACGCGTGGCGCGCCCTCGACGCCAGCACCGACCTGCGCGCCGCGCAGCTCCACGCCGAGTCGACCGACCGCGATCGGATCGCAGGCGCTGAGGCCCGCCGCCTCACCGCGGAACTCGACGCCAGGTCCGACGAGCAGCGGGCTGACGGCACCGGATCGGTGGGCTAGACCGGAGGGCATGGACGAACCGAGCAACGAGCGCCCCCTCTCCGCCATCGTGCTCGCCGCCGGGCACGGCACCCGCATGAAGTCCGAGCGGCCCAAGCCCCTGCACGTGCTGGTGGGCAAGCCCATGGTCGTGTGGGTCCTCGACGCCCTGGGCGACTGCGACGTCCAGCGGGTCTCGGTCGTGGTCGGCCACGGCGGCGACGCCGTCACCAAGCGCCTGGCCGAGGACGCCGGCGACCGCCCCCTCGAGTTCGTCGAGCAGGCCGTCCAGCGCGGCACCGGCGATGCCGCCGCCGTCGGGCTCACCGGCCTCGGCGACGACCAGTACGACGAGCCCCAGGACGTCCTCGTGCTCACGGCCGACACGCCGCTGCTCCGGTCGGAGACCGTCGCCGCCCTGGTCGCCGAGCACCGCCGCAGCGACGCCGCCTGCACCGTGCTCACCGCCGTCCTCGAGGACCCCACCGGCTACGGCCGCATCGTCCGCGGCCGCGACGACCGCGTCATGCGCATCGTCGAACAGGCCGACGCCACCGACGAGGAAGCCGAGATCACCGAGATCAACACCGGCATCTTCTGCTTCCGTCGCAGCCTCCTGGCGCCCGCGCTGCGCCGCATCGTGCCCGACAACGCACAGGGCGAGTACTACCTCACCGACGTCGTCTCGGTCCTCGCCGACACCGGCCACAAGGTCACGTCGCTGGTGGCCACCGACCGGGACGAGACCCACGGCATCAACGACCGCGTGCAGCTCGCCCACGCCGAGCACGAGCTCCGCCGGCGGATCAACATCGACTGGATGCGCCGCGGCGTCACCTTCGTCGACCCCGAGCAGACCTACGTCGACGCCACCGTGAAGCTCGAGCGCGACGTCACCCTCTACCCGGCCACGATGCTCCAGGGCGCATGCACCGTCGGCGCGGGCGCCGACATCGGGCCCGGCTGCCATCTCGTCGACACGGTCGTCGGAGCCGGGGCCCATCTCACCCAGACCTCGGCGGTGAAGGCCACCGTCGGCGACGGTGCCACCGTCGGACCGTGGGCCGCGCTCGGACCCGGCGACGAAGTCGCTTCCGGCGTCAGCACCGGGCCTCACTATGCTGGCCCCAACGCTGCGCCAGCCGACCGGTAGCAGGGGACCACTCAACCTCGTCGGCCGATCCAGGGAGCACCCCATGGAGCTCGTGACCAAGAAGAAGCTGCACCTCCTGTCGGGGCGTGCGCATCTTCCCCTCGCCGAAGAGATCGCCGACCTGCTCGGCGAGTCGCTCGGCGAGACCAACCTGGCCGACTTCGCCAACGGCGAGATCCACTGCCGCTTCGGCGAGTCGATCCGCGGCACCGACGTCTTCATCATCCAGAGCCACGGTGCGGTCGAGGGCATGACCCTCAACGACACGATCATGGAACAGCTGATCATGATCGACGCCGCCCGGCGTGCCTCCGCCAAGCGCATCGTGGCGGTCTGTCCCTTCTACGGCTACGCCCGCCAGGACCGCAAGGCCGAGGGCCGCGAGCCCATCACCGCCAAGCTCGTGGCCGACCTGCTCGCCACCGCCGGCGCCACCCGCCTGGTCTCCATCGACCTCCACTCGGGTCAGATCCAGGGCTTCTTCGACGGCCCGGTCGACCACCTCATGGCCCGACCCGTGCTCATCGACGCCATGCGCCAGCTGGGCGACGACCTCGTGGTCGTGTCGCCCGACGCCGGCCGGGTGAAGGTCGCCGAGCAGTACGCCAACGAGCTCCACGCCGACCTCGCCATCGTCCACAAGCGGCGGGTCAAGGGGCAGAAGAACGCGGTCGAGGCCCGCGACGTCGTCGGCGAGGTCGAGGGCCGCGTCTGCGTGCTCATCGACGACATGATCGACACCGCCGGCACCATGTGCGCCGCCGCCGAGCAGCTCATGGAGCACGGTGCCGCCGAGGTCCACGCGGCCACCACGCACGCTGTGCTCTCGGGCCCCGCCGTCGACCGCATCAAGAACTCGGTCATCGGCCGGCTCATCGTGACCAACACGCTGCCGCTGCCGCCCGAGAAGCAGTTCGACAAGCTCGAGGTCCACTCGATCGCACCGATCATCGCCAAGGCGATCGACGCGGTGTTCGAGGACACCTCGGTCTCCGAGATCTTCGGCGGCCACAACCAGAGCTGAAACATCGGGCCGTTCTCGCTTCGCTGCGAGCGGCCCCACGTTGGCACGGAGCTGGCGGGCCGCTCCGTCCTGCCGGTCGGCTGGCGCCTCCCTCGGGGACGCGTTCGCAGCCGGCACTTGGCGTCCCGTCTCGCTCTTCGTAAGCTGTCCTGCTCGTGCCCGGCGGGCCCGTCGCGACCTGCGGCGCCGCCAGACCATCCCGGGCCGCTGAACGAGGAGCCATCATGGCCGCCGCTGACAAGATCACCCTCACCGTCGACGCGAAGCGTCCCACCGGTACCCGTCCGTCCAAGCGCCTCCGTGCCGAGGGCAAGATCCCGGCCGTGGTCTACGGCGTCGGGACCGACCCCACGGCCGTGGCCGTCGAGTGGAGCGACCTGCGCGCCGCCCTCACCACCGACGCCGGCCTGAACGCCCTGATCACCATCGAGATCGACGGCGACGAGAAGCTGACCATCGTCAAGGACATGCAGCGTCACCCGGTGCGCCGCGACGTCACCCACGTCGACTTCATCGTCATCGACCGCGACGTGGCCATCGACGTCGACGTGCCGATCGTGCTCGAGAACACCGACGCCGACCACCTCAAGGAGCTGGTCGTCGACCAGCAGCTGTTCAGCCTGGCCGTGTCGGCCAAGCCCGGCTCCATCCCCAACGAGCTGGTCGTCGACTGCGAGGTCCTGACCCTCGACGAGCCGATCCGCGCCGGCGCCATCACGCTGCCGGCCGGTGTCGAGCTCAACGTCGATCCCGAGGACGCCATCGTCATCGCCTCCGTGCCCCACGTCGAGCTCCCCGAGCCCGTCGAAGGCGAAGAGGGCGAAGAGGGCGAGGAGGGCGAGGGCGGCGACGCCGAGGCCTCCGACGAGTCCGAGGGTGCCGAGGCCGGCGACGCCGACGGCGGCGACGAGAGCTGACCCGCACGCTCGCCCGGCCCATCGAGGCGCACGGGGGAGCGGAGGGTCACGACATGAGCACGGCAGATCCCTTCCTGGCCGGAGCCGAGCGGCGGGGCACCCCCGCCGACCTGCTCGTCATCGGTCTCGGGAACCCGGGGCTCGACTACGCCCGCACGCGGCACAACGCCGGCGCGGACTGCGTCATGCTGCTCGCCCAGCGCCGGGGCGAGCGGCTGTCGCTGGCCAAGAAGGAGCGCGCCGAGCTGGCCGAGCTGCGCCTGCCGCCGGCGATGACACGCGTCGTCGTGGCCTTCCCGACGACCTTCTACAACGAGGCCGGCGCGGCGGCGAAGGAACTGGTCAAGCGGTTCGGCATCGACGACCCGGCCAAGGTCGTGGTGGTCCATGACGAGCTCGACCTCCCCGTGGGAAAGCTGAAGCTGAAGGCCGGAGGTGGCCTCGCCGGAAACAACGGTCTCAAGTCGATCGCCGCCCACCTCCACACCCAGGACTTCTCCCGCGTCCGCATCGGTGTCGGGAAGCCTCCCGGGTCACAGCAGGGCCGGGACCACGTCCTGCGCAAGCCGGGCAAGAAGGATCGTGAGGAGCTCGACATCGTCATCGCCGAAGCCGCCGACGCCGTCGAGACGATCGCGACGGACGGGATCGAACGGGCGATGGAGCGCTACAACCGGCGCACGTGAGCACGGCCGGATCAGCGTGGCCCACGGATAGCCTCGATCCGGTGACCGCAGTGCCCTCCCTCGCCGCCACCGACTCGCTGCGGCACCTCCCGGACCTCGTCCGCGACGACCCCGGCCTCATTGCCGTCCTCGGTCGGCGCGACGCCGTACTGGCGGTTCCCGAGCCGGCCCGCGCGCTGGTCGTCGCCGGCATCGTCGCCCGCTCGTCCCGCCGCCCCATCGTGGTCGCCACCGCCACCACGGCCGATGCCGAGCGCATCACCAGCGATCTCATCGCCTACCTCGGCGCCGGCGAGGTCGAGCTGTTCCCCGCATGGGAGACGCTGCCCTTCGAGCGCGTGAGCCCAGGTGTCGAGACCATGGGCCGCCGCCTCCGCACGCTGCGCAGGCTGCACGACCCCGACCGGATGCCTGCCGTGGTCGTCACCCCCGTCCGGTCGCTCATCCAGCGGCTGGCGCCGGGCAGCGACGAGATCGAGCCCGTGATGATCCGACCCGGCGACGAGGTCGACCCCGAGCAACTGGTCACCACGCTCGTCGGCTTCGGCTACCGACGCGAGTACCAGGTCGAGCACCGAGGCGAGGTCGCCGTGCGGGGCTCCATCGTCGACGTGTTCCCCGCCACCGCCGACCGGCCGGTCCGCATCGACCTGTGGGGCGACGAGGTCGACCGGCTCACCGAGTTCTCCGTGAACGACCAGCGGGCCACCGACGACGTCGCCGAGGTCGAGATCCTGCCGTGCCGCGAGCTGCTCCCGACCGACGAGGTGAAGGCGCGGGCCGAGGCGCTCATCGCCAGCGAGCCGTGGGGTCGCGAGCACTGGGAGCGCATCGCCGAAGGTCAGCTGTTCGACGGGATGGAGTCGTGGCTGCCGTGGCTGTCGCCCGACGAGCGGCTGCTGGCCGACGTGCTTCCCGACGACTGCCAGATCGTGCTGTTCGAGCCCCGGCGCATGCGCGACCGCGCCGCCGAGTTCCTCGACGAGGAAGCCGATCTCGCCAACACCCTGGCCCGCACGTGGGGCGCGGTCTCCGACGACGAGGAACACTCGTTCCCGCCGCTGCACCTGCCCTACGAGCGCGTGCTCGCCCGCACCGAGGCGCCCACGTGGCAGGTCACCACCGTGCCCGAGGGCCCCGACGTCGCCACCGTGCAGGCGTTCACCTTCCAGGTGGCGTTGGGTGACGAGGCCCGGCGCAGCTCGCAGCTGCGCGACCTGCAGTCGCAGGGCTACCGCCTCATCGTCGCGGCCGACGGCGAGGGTTCGGCCGCTCGCATGCGCGACCTCCTCGACGAGGCCGGCGTCGGCGGTGAGATCGTGGTCGAGCCCCTCGAGCGGGGTTGCATCCTCCCCGGGGTGAAGCTGGCACTGCTGGCCGAGGCCGACCTCACGGGGCGCCGGCGCAGCCACCGCAAGGCCCGCACCCGCCGACGCGACGCGCAGAAGTTCTTCGACGACCTCAAGGCCGGCGACCACGTCGTGCACCATCAGCACGGGGTGGCCCGCTACGGCGGCATGGTCAAGCGAGCCATCGGGGGCGTCGAGCGCGACTACCTCCTGCTCGAGTACAAGGGCGGCGACAAGCTCTACGTGCCGTCCGACCAGATCGACGCGGTCCGTCACTACACCGGCGGCGACACGCCGTCGCTCACCCGGCTGGGCGGCGACGGCTGGACCAAGACCAAGGCGAAGGTCCGCTCGGCGGTCACCGAGATCGCCCAGGAGCTGGTGGTCCTCTACCAGAAGCGCCTGGCCGCCGGCGGTCACGCCTACTCGACCGACACGCCGTGGCAGCGCGAGTTCGAGGAGGCCTTCCCCTACGAACCCACGCCGGACCAGCTGCGCGCCGTCGACGACATCAAGGGCGACATGGAGACCGAGGTCGCCATGGACCGCCTCGTGGTGGGCGACGTCGGGTTCGGCAAGACCGAGGTCGCGCTCCGGGCGGTGTTCAAGGCGGTGCAGGACGGCAAGCAGGTGGCTGTGCTCGTGCCCACCACGCTCCTCGCCCAACAGCACTTCCAGACCTTCGCCGACCGCTTCTCGCCCTATCCGGTCCGGGTCGAGGTGTTGTCCCGGTTCCTGACGAATGCCCAGGCCAGAGAGGTCATCGAGGGGTGTCGCACCGGCTCGGTCGACATCGTCATCGGTACGCACCGCCTGCTCAACAAGGACATGGCGTTCAAGGATCTCGGCCTGCTCGTGGTCGACGAGGAGCAGCGCTTCGGCGTGAAGCACAAGGAGAAGATCAAAGAGCTCCGCAACGACGTCGACGTACTGACGCTCACGGCCACGCCGATCCCGCGCACGCTGGAGATGAGCCTCACGGGCATCCGCGACATGAGCCTGCTCGACACGCCACCGGCCGACCGGCAGCCCATCCTCACCTACGTCGGCGAGTACGACGAGCGGGCCGCCGCCGAGGCCATCCGCCGCGAGCTGCTCCGCGAGGGGCAGGTGTTCTTCGTGCACAACCGGGTGGCCGACATCGACCGCGTCGCCGCCGACCTCGGCGAGCTCGTGCCCGAGGCCAGGATCGCCATCGCCCACGGCCAGATGGACGAGGGCACCCTCGAGCAGGTGGTCATCGACTTCTGGGAGGGGCGTTTCGACGTCCTCGTGTGCACCACCATCATCGAGTCGGGCATCGACATGCCCACGGTGAACACCCTGGTCGTCGACCGCGCCGATCTGCTCGGTCTGGGGCAGCTCCATCAGCTCCGAGGCAGGGTCGGTCGCGCCGGCAGCCGGGCCTACGCCTATCTCTTCCATCCTGCTGACATGGTGCTGTCCGAGGAGGCCTACGAACGTCTGCGCACCATCGGCGAGGCCACCGAACTGGGCTCGGGCTTCAAGATCGCCATGCGCGATCTCGAGATCCGCGGTGCGGGCAATCTGCTGGGCACGGGGCAGACCGGCCACGTCGCGGCCGTGGGCTACGACCTCTACTGCCAGATGGTCACCGAAGCCGTCGCCGAGCTCAAGGGCGAGCCGATCCGCGAGCCGGCCGAGGTCAAGATCGAGACCCCCAAGGACGCCAACCTCCCCAAGGACTACGTCGAGCGCGAGGAACTGCGTCTCGAGGCCTACCGCCGGCTGGCCGCGGTCACCACCGACCGCGAGGTCGACGACATCGCCCGCGAGTGGCAGGACCGCTACGGCCCCATCCCCGAACCGGCCCAGGCCCTGCTCGAGGTCGCCCGTCTGCGGGCCGAGTGCCATCGCCTCGGCGTCACCGAGGTCACCGTCATGGCCGGTGACGGCTTCATGGGGCCGGCGTTCAAGGCTCGCGTCTCGCCCCTCGAGCTCAAGACCAGCCAGACCATCCGCCTCAAGCGCATCGCCCCGAAAGCGGTCTACAAGCCCGAGTCGGGGTTCCTCGAGGTGCCCATGGCCAAGGGGTCCGACCCCGCCACCGACCTGGTCACGTTCCTGCGCCACCTCGTCGAGCCGTGAGGGAGTTCGGACGCAGGGGCGCGCAACTCGTAGCATCCGTGCCCGTGCGTTCCTCCGCCCGTCGTCCCTTCCTCGCCCTCCTCGTGCTCCTCGCAGTGGTCCTCGGTGCCTGCACCGACGACGGCGAGCTCGGCGGCCCCGCCCTCGGCGGCACGCTGGCCGCCAAGATCGGGCAGTTCGAGTACAGCAGTGCCGATCTCGAGGACGAGGTCGAGCTCTGGGCCTCGAACCCCGCGTTCCTCTCGCTGCTCCAGATCACCGACCTCGGCGCACCCGGCCGACGTAGCAGTGCGCTCGTCACGTTCGTGCTGTCGAACCGCATCGTCTCCGAGCAGGCCCGCCAGGTCGGCGCGGCCCAGGGCTACCAGCCGTCCGACGCCGAGGTCGACGAAGTGCTCGCCCAGGTCGACGCCAACTTCGTCGATCCCGGTACCGGGGCGCAGGTGTTCGGGCTCTTCCCGGACGAGTTCCGCCGCACCCTCGGCGCCGACCTCGCGTTCCAGAGCCAGCTCCAGTCCTTCGACCCCGCCCAGGCCTCCGTGCCCGAGGTGCAGGTGAATCCCAAGTACGGCGACGTCGACGTCGACGGGCTCGGGGTCGCGCAGGTCCAGCCGCCGGCCGGTCCGCTGCCGGTACCGACGCCGGCCCAGCTGTTCGAGGAGTGACCGCCTCGACCGCCCCCGACCGGCCCACGGTGGTCGTGGTCGGGCTCGGTCCGGCGGGCGCCGAGCTCACCACCACCGGCGCGGTCCGTCGCCTCGACACGCTCGACCGGTGGACGCTGCGGACCCGTCGCCATCCGGCCGCCGAGCCGTACGCCGATCGGCCGAGCTTCGACGAGGTGTACGAGACCCAGGCCACCTTCGCCGACGTCTACCGGACCATCGCCGAACGCCTGGCCGCCGAGGCCATGGAGCACGGAGAGGTCGGCTACGTCGTCCCCGGCTCGCCCCACGTCCTCGAGCGAACCGTGGGTCTCCTGCTCGCCGACGAACGCGTCGACGTCGAGATCGTGCCCGGCATGTCGTTCCTCGACCTGGCGTGGGGCCACCTCGGCGTCGATCCGGTCGAGGCCGGCGTCCGCCTCGTCGACGGCCACCGCTTCGCCGTCGACGCCGCCGGCGCGACAGGTGCGCTTCTCGTGGCCCACTGCCACGCCCGTCACGTGCTCTCCGACATCAAGCTGGCCTACGACGACGAGGCACCCGAGTCCGCCATCGTCCTCCAGCGCCTGGGCCTGCCCGACCAGTCGATCACCGAGGTCGAATGGGCCGACATCGACCGCTCCGTCGACCCCGATCACCTGACGTCGCTGTTCATCCCCGCCGTCGGTGCACCCGTGGCCGCCGAGCTCGTGCGGTTCGACCAGTTGGTGCGCACGCTGCGCGAGCAGTGCCCGTGGGACCGCGAGCAGACCCATCGCAGCCTCACGCGCTACGTCCTCGAGGAGACCTACGAGGTCATCGAGGCCATCGAGCACTACGACCCCGACACGGGCGAAGGGGTCGAGCACCTCGAGGAGGAGCTCGGCGACCTGCTCTTCCAGGTCGTGTTCCACGCCACGATCGCTGCCGAGTCGGGGGCCTTCACCCTCGCCGACGTCGCGCGCGGCATCCACGACAAGCTCGAGCGCCGCCACCCGCACGTCTTCGGCGACGCCGTCGCCGACGATCCCGACGCCGTCGCGGCCAACTGGGAACAGATCAAGCGCGACGAGAAGGGGCGAGCGTCGGTCATGGACGGCATCCCGGACGCCCTGCCCAGCCTGCTCTTCGCCCACAAGGTCCTGAGCAAGGCCGCCCGGATCGGCGCGCCGGCGCCCGAGCCCGCCGATGTCGACGGCGATGTCGGTTCCGCTCTCCTCGCGCTCGTGGCCCACGCCCGAGCACAGGGCCTCGACGCCGAAGCCGAGCTCCGTCGCGCTGCGCAGGCACTGCGGGAGACCGCTGCCGCGCTGGAGAAGCGCCCTTGAGTACCGCCGACGGGCGCTGACCGATCAGCGCGCGATCTCGTCCAGCAGCACCAACGCGTCGAGGATGCGGAACGAGTCCGCGGCCAGCTGCTCGACGACGGGTGCGACGGCGAGGCGCGCGGCCGCGGTGGCCTCCTCGGCGGTCCCGCCGTGGGCCATCGACTCGGCCACGGCACGGGCGGCGATGGCGCGCCCCGCCACTCCGGCTGCCTCGCGGGCGACGGCGGACGCGACCGTCCGGCCGACGAGCCGCGGTGCTCGGTCGATCCACTGGTCGAGCTCGCGTCGGGCCAGGGCCACGGCCTCGTCGAACAGCGCCGGGCCCAGGACCTGACGGGTCTCGTCCACGCCCCGTCGCCAGCGACGTCCGGCGTCACCCGAGGAGATCGCGTCGAGCACCCCTCGCCACCGCTCGGAGCGGTCGGTGCCATCGAGCACGAGGCGCACGAGGGCGTCGTGGGCCACGCGGTCGACCTCGTCGAGCAGGATCTCGACCGAGACGGCGTCGCCGCCGGCTGCGTCGCTCTGGAGCGAGCGCTGCAGGGTCGTGCGCACCGAGAAGGTCGACTCGTGGTGGACGAATGCCTCGATGACCTCCCACGCACTGCGCCACGCCGTGCTGGCGATCTCGTGGAGCGCCGCCGACCAGATCGCGTCGCCCAGGCCGCCGGCCCGGTTCTCGACCTCGGCGCGGATACGAGGATCGCGGCTGCACTCGACCACGCGCTGGTCGGTGGCGTAGGCGAGGTCGTCGGGGATCTCGTACTGCATGGCCTCGGACGCTGCGATCCATCCCGACCGTTCGGCGGCCTGCTCCCAGATCTCCCATGCGATCTCGTCGACGACGTCGCGCCGCTCGTCGCCGGCGATCTCGAGCGTGATCTCGAGCCGTCGACCGGCGGTCACGATGGCGCTCCCGAGCAGGTCGACGGCGCGCATCAGCTCGGTCTGATCGGTGACCGGCCCCAGACCGTCGAGTCGGTCGGCGGCCTCCGACAGGCCGGCGCGAGCGAGCCAAGGCGGGGCATGGCCGCGTACGAGCCAATCGGTGAGCAGCCATGCCCGACGACGCTCGTCGTGGTCGGTGCACGGGGCGGTGTCGACGATGGCGGCCGCCACCGGCTTGAGCTCCTGGCGGAGCTCGTGCCCGATGCCGATGGCGAGGTTCCGCACGAAGGTGCGCAGCACCGGGGCGACGGACTGTGGATCGTCGGTGTGTTGCTCGCCCGCCAGCCAGGCGCACAGCTCCAGCACGGTGAGGCGGGTGCCGCGGCGGGCGTGACGGGTGGGGTCGATGACGATCGAGTCGAGGTCGGGGAGGCCGTGGGCTGAGGAGGTCGGCGGCGGCGTGGGCGGCGCCGGCGAGGTCGCCTGCTCGAGGGCCTCGTCGAGGGCGTCGGCCCGCAGCAGCAGCGGCTCGAGCAGCTCCCACCCGTCGCCGCGTACGTCGCCCCGCACGTCGCTGGTCGGGAGCCAGTCGACGGGCTCGCCGAGGACCAGCTCGCGGTGGTCCTGGCCGGCCGGCGTGCCCCAAGTGCGGTCCGGGTCGTGGGCGAGGAGGGCGCGGACGTGACGTGGTCCGAGGATCTGGAGCGGGAACACCTCGGGGACGTAGACGTCGCAGAGTCGGCCGGCGACGGTGTTGGCCGGCGCCCCCGCCTCGGCGCACCACTCGGTGTGGGACAGGCCGGTGCCGAGGTCGCCGAAGGTCTCCTCGAAGTCGAGGCAGGCGTACGCGCACTCGTCGGCGAGCTCGCGTGCGACCTCGCGGAGCAGGTCGAAGCGCGCCAGCAGACCGTCGTCGTCGCACCGCGGACCACCGCCGGCGATGGCGACGTGGGGGGCGTTGCCGAAGCTGATCGACGCGGTCCGGATGCGGTTGTCGACCTCCCCGGTGACGACGTCGCACCAGACCCCGGACGCCGCGCATCCGTGGAGGATGCCGGCGGCCTCGGCGGCGGGGACGACGCGCTCCACGCCGAGGATGCGCATGCGCACCGGCGCATCGGGGCGCTGGTCGCCGAAGACCCAGTCGGCGGCGACGTCGATCCATCCCGGGTCGAGCCGTCCCGCCGCGGCGGCCGGCGACGGGAACAGACGCAGGACGGCGGCGCGACGGCAGCGATCGAGGTCGGCCAGTCCGTCGACGGGAAGGACCGCGACGTCCACGTCGAGGTCGGCGTCGGCGAGCGCACGGTGGACGGCTTCGGCCGTCCGCCGGCGGGTGTCGATGCGCGACGACAGCTCGTCGACGCGCAGCAGCGGGCCATCGGGTAGCGGAGCGATCCGAGAGATCCGCGGCTCACTGGCTCCGGGGGTCGCGGCGAACTGCGCGATGTCGCCCGCTGCGCTCAGCAAGGCCTCGGAAGCGCGCCCGGTGTCCTCGGATCGCACCTGCAGCGCAAAGCTGTCCGCGATCGCGATCAGCTCCTCGTGCAACGGATCGATGGTCGCCACCAGAGGCGATCCTATGGCAGCTCGCCGGACACCCACGCAGCGTGGGCGATTGCGTACGAGATGGGTTCTACCCCGGCTCGACCCTCAGCGGTAACGTGCCCCCCACGGCCATCAGGGCTCACACGACCCACAGGAACGACACATGAGCACGATCGACGACATCGAGGGCCGCGAGGTCCTGGACTCCCGCGGCAACCCCACGGTCGAGGTCGAGGTCGTCCTCGAATCCGGGGCGCTGGGCCGGGCCATCGTCCCGTCCGGTGCCAGCACCGGTCAATTCGAGGCGGTCGAGCTCCGCGACGGCGACGACCGATTCCTCGGCAAGGGCGTCCTCACGGCCGTGGGCAACGTCAACGGCGAGATCGCCGATGCCGTCATCGGCCTCGAGGCCGCCGATCAGCGCGGTCTCGACCAGACCCTCATCGACCTCGACGGCACCGACAACAAGGCCCGCCTCGGTGCCAACGCCATCCTCGGGGTCTCCCTGGCGGTCGCCCAGGCTGCGGCCGAAGAGCGCGGCCTGCCGCTGTTCCGCTACGTCGGCGGCACCAACGCCCACGTCCTCCCGGCCCCGATGATGAACGTGCTCAACGGTGGCGCGCACGCCGACAACAACGTCGACCTGCAGGAGTTCATGATCATGCCGCTGGGTGCGGCGAGCTTCTCCGAGGCGCTGCGGTGGGGCGCCGAGACCTACCACGCACTCAAGAAGCTGCTGGCCTCTCGGGGCTTGTCCACCGCAGTGGGCGACGAGGGCGGCTTCGCGCCCGACCTCGCGTCCAACGAAGCCGCCGTCCAGTTGCTGGTCGAGGCCATCGAGTCGGTCGGGCTCACCCCCGGCACCGACATCGCCATCGCCATCGACGCCGCCAACTCCGAGATCTACCGCGACGGGCAGTACCACCTCGAGGCCGACGGCCGCTCGCTGTCGGGCTCGGAGATGGTCGCCTACCTCGCCGACCTGGTCGACAAGTACCCCATCGTCTCCATCGAGGACGGCCTCGACGAGGAGGACTGGGACGCGTGGGCCGAGCTCACGTCGGTCCTGGGCGACAAGATCCAGCTCGTCGGCGACGACCTCTTCGTCACCAACTCTGAGCGGCTCGCTCGCGGCATCGCTGCCGACACCGCCAACTCGATCCTCATCAAGGTGAACCAGATCGGCTCGCTCACCGAGACCCTCGACACCGTCGAGCTGGCCACGCGCAACGCCTACACGTCGGTCATGTCGCACCGCTCGGGCGAGACCGAGGACGTCACCATCGCCGACCTGGCGGTCGCCACCAACTGTGGGCAGATCAAGACCGGTGCGCCCGCGCGATCCGACCGCGTCGCCAAGTACAACCAGCTGCTTCGCATCGAGGCCATGCTCGGCGAGTCGGCCCGCTATCGGGGCTGGGGCGCGCTGCCCCCGGGGATCGGGCCGCGTTGACCGCTGTCGCCTCCGGCCGTCGCCTGCGGATCCCGCCCGGCCTCTCTCGGTGGGCGCGCCCGCTGCTCATCGCCGCTGCGGCCGTGGCCACGATGGCCGCGCTCGCGGTCTACGTCTTCCCGACGCGCACCTGGCTCGACCAGCGCGCTGCCCTCGACCGCGCCGACGCCCAGCTCTCCGAGCTGCAGGCCGAGCGGGCATCGCTCGAGGCCCGCATCGCCGAGCTCGACACCGACGCGGAGATCGAGCAGATCGCCAGGTCGCAGTTCGGTCTCGTCCTCCCGGGCGAGGAGGCCTACGCCGTCCTGCCCGCGCCGGAGAAGCCCATCGAGCTGCCGTCGCTGTGGCCGTTCGGTCCGATGCTCCCGTCGGCGGTCGCCGAGACCCCTGGCTGAGTTTCCGGGCTAGGTTCCCTCCACGCGCATCCGCGGTCATCGGAGGGGAAAAGTGAGCATCCTTGGCAACCGGGTCCTTCGCACGGAAGACCCGAAGTTCCTGACCGTCGGCGGGTCCTACACCGCTGACCTCGTCGACCCGCTGCTCGACGGTGCATTGCACGTGACCTATGTGCGTTCGATGGTGGCCCACGGCACGATCTCCAGCATCGACGTCGACGACGCCCGCAACGCGCCGGGCGTGGTGGGTGTGTGGACCGCGGCCGATCTCGGCGACGTCGCGCTGTTGCCGCTGGCCGTCCCGATGCTCAACCCGCTGCAGGCCCGTCCGGTGCTCGCGGTCGACAAGGTCCGCTTCGTCGGCGAGCCGCTCGCCGTCATCGTGAGCGAGACCCCGCAGGCGGGGGCCGATGCTGCCGAGCTGGTCTGGGCCGACATCGAGTTCCTCCCGGCGGTCATCACCCCCGAGGACGCGCTCGCCGGCGAGACGCTGCTGTTCGACGACGTCGGGTCCAACATCAGCCTCGAGCTGATGTTCGGCGAGGACGACGCGGTCTTCGACGCGTGCGAGGTCGTGGTCGAGGGGAAGTTCCTCAACCAGCGCGTCGCCGGCTGTCCCCTCGAGGTGCGCTCGGCCGCCGCCGTCTGGGACGGCGATCGCCTCGTGCACTTCGGCTCGACGCAGGCGCCGCACGGAGTGAAGGCCACCCTCCAGGACTGGTACACGCTCGACGAGACGAAGGTCCGGGTCAGCACGCCGGACGTCGGCGGCGGTTTCGGTCCCAAGATCGGCGCCTACCCCGAGGAGATCCTGCTCGGCTGGTTGGCGCGCGAGACCGGCAGGCCGGTGCGCTGGACCGAGACCCGCTCCGAGAACATGGTCGGCATGGGCCACGGTCGGGGTCAGTGGCAGGACGTCAAGATCGGCGGCACCCGCGACGGCAAGGTCCAGGCCTACCGCCTCAACCTGGTGCAGGACTCCGGCGCCTATCCCGCGCTCGGTGCGTTCCTGTCGTTCATGACCCGCGTCATGACCAGCGGGGTCTACGACATCCCCGCCGTACAGTTCAACGCTCGGTCCATCGTCACCAACACGACACCCACGGTGGCCTACCGCGGCGCCGGCCGCCCCGAGGCCACCGCGGCCATCGAGCGGGCGATGGACCTCTTCGCCGCCGAGATCGGCATGGACGCGGCCGAGGTCCGGCGCCGCAACCTCATCAGCAAGGACGCCTTCCCGTTCACCACCCCGACCGACACCGTGTACGACGTCGGCGACTACGAGCGCAGCCTCGATCTCGCGCTCGATGCCGCCGGCTACGACGAGCTCCGAGCCGAGCAGGCTCGCCGTCGCGACGCCGGCGATCGCAAGCTGCTGGGCATCGGCGTCTCGGTCTACGTCGAGGTCACGGCTGGTCCGACTCCGGGCGAGGAGTTCGGCAAGGTGGTCGTGCATCCCGACGGCTCGGCCACCGCCTACACCGGTTCGTCGTCGCACGGCCAGGGCCACGACACCAGCTTCGCCATGCTGGTCACCGATGCGCTCGGCATCCCGCTCGAGCAGGTGACCATCAGCCACGGCGACACCGACTTGGTCGCCCGCGGGGTGGGCACCTTCGGCTCGCGCTCGTTGCAGCTCGGCGGCTCGGCCATCCACGAGGCCTCCGGCCAGGTCCTCGACAAGGCCCGTCAGGTCGCCGCCGATCTCCTCGAGGCCGATCCGGCCGACGTCGAGCTCGACCGAGCCACCGGCGTGTTCCACGTCGCGGGAGCGCCGGCCGTGTCGCGGTCGTGGGCCGAGGTCGCCTCGGCCGCCGGCGAGGGCGGCCTCGAGGCCGAGACCGACTTCAAGTCGGCCAGCCCCACCTTCCCCTTCGGCGCCCACGTGGCCGTCGTCGAGGTCGACACCGACACCGGCGAGGTGCGCCTCGTCCGCATGGTGACGTGCGACGACGCGGGCACCATCCTCAACCCGATGCTCGTCGAGGGTCAGCGCCACGGTGGCATCGCACAGGGCGTGGCGCAGGCGCTCTACGAGTTCATGCAGTACGACGACGAGGGCAACCCGATCACCGGCAACCTCGCCGACTACACCATGATCTCGGCCACCGAGCTGCCCAGCTTCGAGCTGGTGGCGATGGAGACACCGACCCCGCTCAATCCCCTGGGCGCGAAGGGCATCGGCGAGTCCGGGACCATCGGGTCGACGCCGGCGGTGCAGTCCGCCGTGTGCGACGCGCTGGCGCCGCTCGGCATCCGCCACGTCGACATGCCCTGCACCCCCGAGCGGGTGTGGCAGGCCATCGAGGCCGCCCGCTGAACGGATCAGCGATCGGTGTGTCGGGTGGCGCTGGACTCCGCCCGGTCTGAATCCGTGAGATCGATGAGCTCGTGGTCGCCGTTGAAGCGGAACTCCCAGGAGTGACCACAGGTCCGACAGTGCTGGCTCTGGATCCGGTTGATCATGTCGATGTGGTCGATGTAGCCGAAGCCATCGCACATCGGACAACGGCCGGGAACCCCGGGCTCGAACACGGGGCCGGCCTTCGACGGGGACGGATCGAGGCGGTCCTGCACCTTGATCTCGCTCGACTTGCGTCGGAAGAGTGCCATGGCCACCTCGCTCCTGTGGTCGGTCGTGTGCGACCGTCCCCGGTCACGGTAGTGGTCCGTACGGCCCATGGCATCCGAAGGCGCCTTCTGGTACCGCCGCATTTGCCGGATGTGACGCACTCGATCCGTCGGGAAGTTCGACATCCCACGATGCGTGACAGCCGTCACACGCTGCGTGCGTGACGGATGGGCGTCAGGTTCGCCCGTGACGTTGCATCCACTCGAGGAGTTCGTCGTAGTCGCCGCTGCGATTGGCGAAGAGCGCGTGGCCGCGAGCGCTGTCGAACCACGCCGCCGCGCTCGGCCGTAGCTCGGCCACCGCGTGGGCGAGATCGGCATGCCCGATCGGTTCGACGCGGCCCAGGTCGACCGACCGGGCGAGCGCAGCGCGGGCAGCCGCGTCGCAGACGAGGCGGAGGTCGGCACCCGAGAAGCCGTCGGTGGCCGAGGCGAGCTGTTCGAGGTCGACGTCGTCGGCCACCGGCCGGCCGCGCAGGTGGGTGCGCAGCACAGCGCCGCGGGCGTGCTCGTCGGGCGGGAGCACGAGCAGGGTCCGGTCGAGGCGGCCCGGTCGCCGCAGCGCCGGATCGAGGTCCCAGGGTGCATTGGTGGCGGCCAGCACGAAGACGCCGTCGTTGTCGCCGGCGATCGAGTCGAGCTCACTGAGCAGCTGCACCACGACGTTGCGGCCGGCTGATTGGCTGAGGTTGCTGCGCCTCTGACCGAGCGCGTCGACCTCGTCGAGGAACAGCACGCACGGGGCGACCCGGCGAGCCTCCTCGAACACGGCGTGGAGGTTCTTCTCGGAGTTGCCGAGCCACATGTCGAGGACGTCGTGGAGCCCGATGGACAAGAAGCGCGCGCCGAGCTCGCCGGCGACGGCTCGGGCGAGGAAGGTCTTGCCGCACCCCGGCGGGCCGTAGAGCAACAGGCCGCCCCGGAGTGACGTGGCGAAAGCCTCGCGCAGCTCGGGCTGGCGCATCGGACCGAGGAACGAGGACTGGAGGTGGGCCTTCACGTCGTCGAGGCCGGCGACGTCGTCGAGGGTGACCCGCCGGCGGGCGTCCTCGGCCAGCACCTCGCGGAGGAAGGAGTCGAAGGCATCGTCGGTGGGGGAGTCCGCACCGGGTCCCGCGGCGACCGGCTGCGGCTCCGGACCGAGCGCGGCCAGCAGTCGCCGGTAGCCGTCGGCGGCTTCTGGTCGCCCCGACCCGTCTGCGGCCTGGGCCGCGACCTGGAGGGCCAGCGTGTTGGTCGGTTCGGCGGCGAGGACGCGCTGGGCCTCGGAGAGGGCGGCGCCGGCGTCCGATGCGAGCAGCGCGGAGGCGAGGTGCAGGCGGAGCGCGAGGTCGTCGGGAGCGGCCGCGAGCGCTGCACGGAGATGCGCTACCACGCTGGGATCCTCGGCCACGTCTCCAGGGTAGGCAGCGATCGGTCACATCGGCCGTGCCGGATGCGATAGGAAAGGCCCTTCAGATCGAACCAGGAGGGGGTGGCCCGTGGAGATCGTCATCACGGTCAACGGCACCGAGCAGCGTCACGACATCGAGCCTCGCACCTTGTTGGTGCAGTTCATCCGCGAGGTCGTCGGGCTCACCGGCACCAACATCGGATGCGACACCTCGTCCTGCGGGGCCTGCACGCTGCACCTCGACGGCGAATCGGTGAAGGCCTGCACGGTGCTGGCGGTCCAGGCCGACGGTGGCGTCGTCACCACCATCGAGGGGCTGGCGCCGTCCGACGACGAGCTCCACCCCATGCAGGAGGCGTTCCGTCAGAACCACGGCCTCCAGTGCGGCTACTGCACCCCGGGCATGGTCATGGCGGCCACGTCGCTGCTCGACGAGATCCCCGACCCCACCGAGGCCCAGGTACGCGAAGGGCTCGAGGGCAATCTCTGCCGCTGCACCGGCTATCACAACATCGTCCAGTCGGTCCTGGCCGCAGCCAAGACCGGCAAGGGCGGCACGCGCGTGGAGGTCAGCCGATGATCCCCGCCTCGTTCGACTACGTCCGCGCCGACTCCGCCGACGCCGCGCTGGCCGCGCTGGCCGAGCACGGCGACGAAGCCAAGCTGCTCGCCGGCGGCCACTCGCTGGTGCCGCTCATGAAGCTGCGGTTGGCCACGCCCTCCGTGCTGGTCGACGTCGGCCGCCTCGACGACCTGAAGTACGTGCGCGACGCCGGCGACCACATCGCCATCGGTGCCCTCACCCGCCACCACGACGTCGAGCACAGCGATCTGCTGCGCGCCGACGTGCCGATCCTCGCCCACGCGACCTCGCATGTGGGCGACCCGCAGGTCCGCCACCGCGGCACCATCGGCGGATCCATCGCCCACGGCGACCCGGCCAGCGACCTGCCGGCCGTGCTGCTGGCGCTCGGCGCCACGCTCGTCATCCAGGGCCCCGCCGGCACCCGCGAGGTCTCGGCCGACGACTTCTTCGTCGGCTTCCTCGAGACGGCACTCGAACCCGTCGAGCTGCTCACCGAGATCCGTGTCCCCAAGGTCACCGGTGCCGGTTGGTCGTTCCAGAAGTTCAACCGTCGCGCCCAGGACTGGGCCATCGTCGGCGTCGCCTGCGTGCGACAGAACGGTTCGGCGGGCATCGGGCTGGTCAACATGGACTCCCGCCCGGTGCGAGCCAGCGCGGCTGAGGCCGCCATCGCCGGCGGAGCGTCCATCGACGACGCCGCCGCCGTCGCCGACGAGGGCACCGAGCCGGCGTCCGACCTCAACGCCTCCGTCGAGTACCGCCGCCACTTGGCGCGGGTCCTCACCCGCCGCGCTCTCGACGAAGCCACCAGCTGAGGCCGCCGTGGGCGAGCTGATCCCGGCCGCCACGGTCATCCCGCTGCGCGACACGCCCCAGCCCGGTGGCGGCACCGCGCTCGAGGTGCTGATGCTCCGGAAGAACTCCAAGATCGCCTTCGGCGGCATGTGGGTGTTCCCCGGAGGAAGGGTCGATCCCGAGGACGACGACCCGGCCGACCCGGGCGACGACGAGGCCGCGGCCCGGCGTGCCGCGGTACGTGAGGCGTTCGAGGAGGCCGACCTGCTCATCGAGCCGTCGGGGCTCGAGGTGTTCAGCCACTGGACGCCGCCCGAGGTGTCGATGAACAGCAACAAGCGGTTCTCGACCTGGTTCTTCGTCGGCCGGGCCCCGGTGGGCGAGGACGGCGAGGTGACCATCGACATGGGCGAGATCCACGAGGACGAATGGGTGCAGCCGGCCGAGATGCTGGCCCGACGCGACGCCGGCACCATCCAGCTCGTGCCGCCCACCATCGTCACCCTGCACGACCTGGCCCGGTTCGCCACGGTCGACGAGGTGCTCGCCGCCTGCGCCGCCCGTGAGCCGTTCCGGTACACCACCAGGATCGTCTCCGACGGCGACACCATGGTGGCGATGTGGCATGGCGATGCCGGCTACGACACCGACGACCTCGCCGCCCCCGGCCCCCGCCACCGCTTGGTCATGGGTGAGGGGCCGTGGTCGTTCGAGGACGACGTCGTCTTCGGCATCCGCTGAGACGCCCGCCCCCATCCACCCGGAACGGGTGTGCGGGTGGACCGGTAGCCTGGGCGGACCATGACGGTCGAGCCCCTCACCGACACCTTCGGGCGCGTCCACCGCGACCTGCGCATCTCGGTGACCGACCGGTGCAACTTCCGGTGCACCTACTGCATGCCCGAGGAGGGCATGCAGTGGCTGCCCCGGGACGAGATCCTCACCTTCGAGGAGATCACCCGCATCGCGCGCGTCATGGTCGAGCGCTTCGGTGTCGACGGGATCCGCCTCACGGGTGGCGAGCCCACGGTGCGGGCCCACCTCCCCGTGCTCGTCGAGCAGCTCGCCGCGCTCCGGGTCGGCGGCGACGGGGCCCCGGTCGACCTGTCGATGACCACCAACGGCGCCACGCTGCGCGCCAATGCCCACGATCTGCGGGGGGCGGGCCTCGGCCGGGTGAACGTCAGCCTCGACTCACTCCGCGCTGACCGCTTCGAGCAGCTCACCCGCCGTGACGAGCTCGCCCGCGTGCTCGACGGCATCGAGGCGGCCAAGGAGGCCGGCTTCGATCCGGTGAAGGTGAACGTGGTCCTGGTCGAGGGGGTCAACGACGACGAGGTCGTCGACTTCGCCCGGTACGGCCGCGACGCCGGCGTCACCGTCCGCTTCATCGAGTTCATGCCCCTCGACGCCGACGGCGGCTGGCAGCGAGGCCAGGTCGTGCCCCAGGCCGAGATCGTCCGCCGCATCGGCGAGGTCTTCCCGGTCGAGCCGGTCGTGCGCCACTCCGAGCCGGCCGAGCGGTTCCGCTACCTCGACCGCGAGCCGGGCACGCCCGGGGGGGAGGTGGGGGTGATCCCCAGCGTCACCCGACCGTTC
The DNA here is from genome assembly GCA_041618235.1 of Acidimicrobiales bacterium. Classification (GTDB taxonomy): domain Bacteria; phylum Actinomycetota; class Acidimicrobiia; order Acidimicrobiales; family Salinilacustritrichaceae; genus Salinilacustrithrix. The sequence continues at coordinate 8,474 of JBFJNI010000034.1, read as the reverse complement.
TGCGAATCGTGCGACCGTGTACGCCTCACGGCTGAGGGTCAGCTCCGCAACTGCCTCTTCGCCCTCGACGAGTTCGACCTCCGCGGTCCCCTTCGTGACGGCGGAACCGACGACGACCTCGCCGACGTCGTCCGCCGCGCGGTGGGGGCCAAGTGGGCCGGGCACGCCATCGGCAACGTCCAGTTCATCCGCCCGCGGAAGTCCATGTCCCAGATCGGTGGGTAGGCCCAGCCCCCGGGTCGGGGCCGATGGCGTACACTCCCGCCGATGTCGGATCGCGGACTGACCCATCTCGATCCTCTGGGCCGGGCCCGGATGGTCGACGTCACCCCGAAGGACCCGACGCACCGACGTGCCGTCGTGCGGGGCCGGGTGTTCATGGAGCCCGACACCACCTCGCTGGTCGCCCGTGGTGCCATCACCAAGGGCGACGTGCTGGCCGTGGCTCGGGTGGCCGGGATCCAGGCGGCCAAGCGCACGCCCGATCTCATCCCGTTGTGCCACCCGTTGCTCGTGGGTTCGGTGCTGGTCAACTTCCGCATCGAAGACGACTACATCGAGGTCGAGGCACAGGTCGACACCATCGACCGCACCGGCGTCGAGATGGAAGCCATGACCGCCTGCTCGGTGGCGTGCCTCACCATCTACGACATGTGCAAGTCCGCCGACCGGGCCATGGTCATCGGCGACATCACGCTGTGGGAGAAGACCGGCGGTCGGTCCGGCACCTACCGGCGTCAGCCCGAGTTCTCCGACGAGGAACTCGGCCTGTAACACCACCTCTTGTGCTGTATCGACACAGCACATGATTGAGGAATGTTGCAGAAGTGGTTGTCGAACTGTTGCGTTTCGTAGTAGAAACGTAACAAGTCGATGGCAGCCCTGCCGACCGACCCCCGACCGATCCCGCCCGTCGTTCCCCGGAGATCCACCACCATGGTGGCCGGTGTCCGTACGGTTCCTCTCACCGAAAGCGAGACGAGGAGCATGACCATCGTGGTGCTACTGGTACTTGCCGCAATCTGGGCCGCAGTCCTCCTGCCGCCGTACCTCCAGAAGCGGCGTGCAACCCATCCGTCATCTTCGGTCGTCGACTTCCACCAGCAGCTGGCCGTGCTCCAGCGCACCGGTCGCCCACTCGCCACCGGCAACGTCAGCACCCAGTCGTACGCCATGCCCGCCCGCATGAACCGCAACGACGTCATGCGCCGCCGCCGCGACGTGTTCACCACGCTCAGCGCCGCCGCCGTCCTCACCTTCTTCCTCGCGCTGCTGCTCGGCGGCAACGTGTGGCTCCTCCACCTCCTGGTCGACGCCGCCCTCCTCGGTTACGTCGCCCTGCTCATGCAGATCCAGCAGCAGCGGCGGGCACCGGTCGCCCGTCCGGCCGCCGACGTGCGCTACCTGGCGCCGCACCGGCCGTCGGCCACCCAGCAGGCTCTCCTGCGTCGCTCGGCCAACTGAACCCGGCTGCCGACGGGAGCCCGGATCCCGTGACCCACCCCGGCCCCCGCCCTCGCCTCGAGGCTCTGGTCGCCGACATCCGAGCCGACCTCGGCGACGCCCACCGGGCCCGCGAGGTCGCCCTGCCCGCGTGCCGGGCCACCATCCGCCACGCCGGCCTCGCCATCCGCGCCGTGCACCGCCACGACGCCGAGGCCCACGCCACGCAGGTGACCGCCGCCGAGCACGAGCTGCGCACCGCGCAGGACGCGTTGGCCGCCCACCCCATGATCTGGCATGCCGGGTTCCTCCACGACGCCGAGAAGGAGTACGCCGAAGCGCGCCTCACCGCGGCGATGATCAGCGGCGACGACCTGCCGTCGTACCGCGACCTCGCGGTCATGGAGCACTCGTGGCTCCGTGGCCTCGCCGAGGCGGCCAGCGAGCTGCGCCGCAACGTCCTCGACCGACTGCGCGACGGCGAACTCGAGGCCGGCGAAGTCCTGCTCGAGTCCATGGACGCCGCGTACGACGTCCTCGCCTCGGTCGACCTCCCCGATGCCCTGACGGGTGGTCTGCGCCGCTCGGTCGACGCCCTCCGCGCCGTCACCGAGCGCACCCGCGGTGACGTCACCACCACCATCCTCCAGACCCGCCTGCAGCGTGCACTCGAGGCCACCGATCCATCCGCATCGGGTTCCTGATCCGGTGGACGGTGGGGTAGTGTCTCGGCTCCCTTCGGGGGTGTAGCTCAGTTGGCTAGAGCGCTTCGGTCGCATCGAAGAGGCCAGGGGTTCGAGTCCCCTCACCTCCACGGGAACCCTTCGGGTTCCTTGAAGTTCGTCGCAGGGCGACGAACTTCGGCTCGCCTCCTGGTGTCCGTAGGGTGCGAACCGTGACGTCGCCCACCGTGCTCCTGCTGCGCTGTCAGGACCAACCGGGCATCGTCGCCGCCGTCGGCCAGACCATCGCCGCGCTGGGCGGCAACATCATCCACGCCGACCAGCACACCGACCGCGTGCACGGGCTGTTCCTCCAACGGGTCGAGGCCACCTTCCCCGACGGGGCCGACGTCGCGGCCGCGATGCGTCCCGTCGCCACCGCGTACGGCATGACGTGGGAGCTCCACCGCCCGGGTCCACCGCCGCGCCTCGCGATCCTGGTGTCGCGCCAGGGCCACTGCCTCGCCGATCTGTTGTCGCGCGTCGATCTCGGCGAGCTCCACGCCACCATCGCCCTCGTCGCCTCGAACCACGACGACCACGAGGGCCTCGTCGAGCGCCACGGCATCGACTTCCACCTGCTGCCCGTCGACCCCGACGACCCCGACCGCCAGTCGGAGGCGATGCGAGAGCTGGTCACCGCTGCCGGCGTCGACCTGGTCGTGCTCGCCCGCTACATGCGGGTACTGCCGCCAGCGTTCGTCGCCGCGTTCCCGAACCGCATCATCAACATCCACCACTCGTTCCTGCCGGCCTTCGTCGGCGCCAAGCCGTACCACCGGGCCTGGGAGCGGGGCGTGAAGCTCATCGGTGCCACGGCGCACTACGCCACCACCGAGCTCGACGAAGGTCCGATCATCCACCAGGACGTCGTCCCGGTCAGCCACCGCCACGAGGTCGAGGATCTGGTCCGGCTCGGCGCCGACATGGAACGCACCGTGCTCGCGCGTGCGGTCCGCCTCCACCTCGAGCACCGCGTCCTCGCCTACGGCAACCGCACCGTGGTGTTCGACTGATGCGCTTCCGGCCTCCCCGCCTCGCCATCGCCGACCCCTACCGCCGCCAGCAGATCCTCGCCCTCAGCCGCCGTTCGCAACAGGTCCTGTTCTTCGCCGCGGCCACCGGCATCGTCACCGGTGCGCTGGTCGCCGGGTTCGAGTGGGTCACCCGCGAGGTCGTCTTCGAGGCCCTCATCGAGGCCCCGCTGGTCGTCCGGTGCTTCGCACCCCTGGTCGGGCTGCTCGGAGCTGCGGCGTGTCTGAAGTACCTCGGAGGCGAGACGCCGTCGACGGCCGACGAGTACATCGAGAACTTCCACGATCGCAACCGTCGCCTGCCGCTGCGTCCTCTGCCCGGCCGGCTGCTGGCTTCGTTCTTCACCCTCGGCAGCGGCGGTGCGCTCGGGTACGAGGGCCCGGCGATCTACACCGGGGCCGAGGTGGGCACGCTGCTGCAGTCGCGGTTGGGACGGTTCTTCTCGAAGGACGAGGTCAAGGTGTTGCTCGTGGCCGGCGCCGCCGCCGGCGTGGCCGCCATCTTCCGCGCGCCTGCCACGGGCGTGGTGTTCGCCCTCGAGGTGCCGTACCGCGACGACCTCGCCCGCCGCCAGCTCCTGCCGGCGTCCGTCGCGGCCGCAACGGGCTACCTCACCTTCGTAACGCTCCTCGGCACCGAGCCCCTGCTGCCGGTCTCGGGCGCGCCCGGCTTCGGTCTGGTCGAGCTCGCCGGTTCGGTGGCGCTGGGGCTCCTGTGTGGCGCCATCGCGCGGTCGTTCTCCGTCGGGGTGCAGTGGGTGAAGTCGATCGCAGCCGGCCGGAACCCGTTCCTCAGCGCCACCGTCGCCGGCCTGCTCCTCGCGTTGCTGGCCTTCGTCAGCGACGTCGTCTACGACCACCCGTTCACACTCGGCTCGGGATACGACACGGTCACGTGGTCGCTCGACCCGACCCGAGCGATCGGGTTGGTGGTCCTGTTGTTCGTGCTGCGCGCCGCAGCCACCGCCGTCACCGTCGGCGGGCGCGGCGTCGGCGGGCTGTTCATCCCTCTCGTCGTGCAGGGCGCGCTCCTCGGTCGTGCGGTCGGCGGGCTCTTCGGCGACACCGAATCGACCCTGTTCCCGCTCATCGGCATCGCCGCGTTCCTGGGTGCGGGATACCGCGTCCCGCTCGCCGCCGTGATGTTCGTCGCCGAGACCACGGGACGACCAGGCTTCGTCGTCCCCGGTCTCCTCGCCGCCGTGTCCGCCCAGCTCCTGATGGGCCGGTGGTCGGTGTCGAAGGCCCAGGTCGGCTCCCGGCTGGGTCACCTCGAGCGCCGGTTCTCGATGCCCATCGCCTCGGCGTTGTCCACCGACGTGCTCACCATCCCGCCCGAGGCCACGGCCCAGGAGTTCTTCTGGCATCACGTCATCGGCTCACGTCAGCAAGCGGTGCCGGTGGTCGACGGTGCCGACTACGTGGGCACGGTGCGCATCGAGGAGCTCCGTCAGGTGCCCCGCGAAGCGTGGGACGACACGCCGATCGCCGAGATCATGGTCCTCGACATCCCCACGGCCCGACCGGGTTGGTTGCTGCGCCAGGCCGTCGAGGCCATGGACAAGGCGGCCATCGACCAGCTGCCGGTCACCGACGACAACGGCAAGTTCATCGGCGTCGTGACCATGGACGAGATCATCAAGCTGGATGACATCCTCGATGTCACCAGCGATTCGGGCTGACTACGGTCCAACGGATGCTCGCGGCCAACGTCCTGCTCGTCATCGTCCTCGTGCCGTTGGTGACCGCGTTCATCGGCTACATCACGAACTGGGCCGCGGTGAAGATGATCTTCCAGCCCGAGGAGTTCGTCGGAGTCTGGAAGATCGGTTGGCAGGGCGTGCTGCCGTCGAAGGCCGACCTCTTCGCCAAGGACGTGGCCGGGAACGTGGGCGACGTGCTGTCGCCGGCCGAGCTGGCCGAACGGCTCGACCCGGCCCAGATGGAGGAGCTCTTCGCCCATCGTCTCGACGACGAGCTGCCCGGCGTGGTGCGCGAGGTCGCCGAGATGCTGGCCCCCGGGGTGTGGGACGGCATGGCGCCCGAGGCGCAACAGATGGTGCTGCTGCAGATCAAGACCGAAGGACGCCAGCTCGCCCAGGAGATCTTCGACGACCTCCAGGGCATCAGCCACGAGCTCCTCGATCTCGAAGCGCTGGTGTTCGACCTGCTGTCGGGCCCGAACGTCAAGCGGCTGACCCGACTCTTCCAGGAGATCGGCGGCAAGGAGCTCCGAGCCATCGTCCGCTTCGGTGGCTACTTCGGCTTCATCATCGGCTGCTTCCAGGCGCTCTCGTTCTCGCTCTTCGACCAGTGGTGGCTCCTCCCGATCGTCGGCGGCATCGTCGGACTCGGCACCAACTACCTGGCGCTCCAGATGATCTTCCGGCCGATCGAGCCCAAGAAGTACGCGGGGCTCGTCACCTACCAGGGCATGTTCCCGTCCCGGCAGGACGAGATCGCAGCCGACTACGGCGCCATCACCGCACGCGAGATCCTCACGCCGCAGAACCTCCTGCGGATCATCACCGAGGGCGAGGCCGGCACCAGGATCGCTCGGCTCGTGCTCGCCAAGGTCGGCGAGCGGGTCGACGCCGCCAAGCCGATGGTCGAGATGATGACCCAGACCATCGTCACCGACGAGCAACTCGAGGCGGTGAAGTGGATGGTGATCCAGCGGGTGGGCCAGGCCGCGCCCGAGATCCAGCCCGAGATCGAGGCCTACATCGAGCGCCAGCTCCAGGTCGGCGAGCTGGTCGAGTCGAAGCTGAAGGCCCTCCCGAAGCTCGAGTTCGAGCGCCTGCTCCGAGGCATCTTCGAACAGGACGAGTGGATCCTCATCGTCATCGGCGGCGCGCTCGGCGCCGGCGTCGGCCTCCTCCAGGGCCTCGTCATTCTCGCCACGGGCTAGCCCCGTCCGACAGAATCGCGCCCATGAGCGCACTGGAGTACGACGAGCGCCCCTGGGGCAACTACACCGTTCTGTCCGACGAGGACGACCACAAGGTCAAGCGGATCGTGGTCCATCCGGGGAAGCGGTTGAGCTATCAGACCCATGCCCGCCGCGCCGAGCACTGGTACGTGGTCAGCGGCACGGCCACGGTGACCCTCGACGGCACCGACGTGCAGGTCGGCCCGGGCGAAGCGGTCGACATCGGCCTCGGCATGGCGCACCGGTGCTCCAACCAGACCGACGAGCCCGTGGTCTTCATCGAGGTCCAGCGCGGCGACTACTTCGGCGAGGACGACATCGTCCGGCTCGACGACGACTTCGGTCGCACCGACTGAGCCGAGGATCGTCCGAAAATCCGATCGACCGTCGGCTGCGGCGGCCGTAGCGTCAGCCAGATGCAGGGTTCGCTCCGTTCGCCGCGCATCCGCGCCTTCCTGGTGGCCGAGGCCATCAGTGCCACCGGCACCTGGGCCACCCTCATCGCGATCTGGGGCTACGCCGCCTACGAGTTCGACGCCACTGCGGCCGACGTCGCGCTGTTCGGCGTCATGCTCACGCTGCCGGGCGTCCTGCTCGGCCCGCTCGTCGGCACCGTCATCGACCGCATCGGCCCCAAGCGGACGTTGGCGCTGGCCAAGGCACTCGGGGTCGTCGCTTCGTTGGCCCTGTTGCTGGCGGACGACTTCCGCACGCTGGCCTTCCTGTCGGTGATCCACGGCGTGGTGGGCGCCATGGTGGTGCCCGCGCTGCAATCGCTCCCGCCCCGCATCGTCGCCGACGACGAGCTGGCACGGACCAATGCCCTGGTGTCGCTCACCGACGAGTTCGCCATCGTCGCCGGCCCCGTGGTCGGCGGCGTCGCCATCGGCTGGTTCGGGTTCCGCGGCGCGTTCGTGGTCGACGCCCTCACGTTCGCGCTCGGCCTCGTCGTGTTGCCGTTGGTGCAGGTCCGACCGATCGCCGAGACCGATCCGGGCGATGCGACCGTCGCACCGCCGTCGTTCCGCGCCGCCCTCGACGGGCTGCGTCACGTGGCCCGCACGCCGGTGTTGCGCCGCGTGGTGCTGGCCATGACGTCGGTGCACCTGCTCTACGGCGCTGCCCTGCTGGCCGAACCGCTCTACGTGCGCGACACCCTGCAGCGCTCGCCGGCCACCTTCGCCGCGTTGCAGTTCGTCTTCGGCGTGTTCCTGGTCATCGGTGGCCTGCTCGTGGCGCGGGCGGGGGAGCGGCTCGCGACCTTCGGCTGGGTCGCGCTCGGCGTCGCTGCGTCGGGCGTTGCGTCCATCGTCTACCTCGGCACGCCGAGCGTGGTCGTCGCCTTCGCCGGCGTCGTGCTCTGGGGCCTGTTCACCGCGCTCCTCTCGGGGCCGTCGCGGACGCTGTTGCAGCGGAATGCGCCTGAATCGCTCCACGGGCGAGTGCTGGCGACCGACACGATGGCGAGCACGACGGCCCAGCTGGTGGGCATCGGGTCGGCCGGCGTGCTGGTGTCGCTCGCCGACGTGCCGGTCGCCATCGTCGCGCTCGGATCGCTCGTTGTCGTCGTCGCCGCGCTCCTCCAGCGGTCGAGTCGTCGCGACGAGGCCGGCCACGCCGCGATCGCTCCGCCCGGCCTCGAGGTCGTCGGGTAGCGTCCCGCCGCGTGCCGACCCCTGTCGCCGTCCTCACCATCGCCGGCACCGACTCCGCCGGTGGCGCCGGTGTCCACGCCGACCTGCGGGCCTTCCTCGCCCTCGGGCTCCACGGGGCCAGCGCCATCGCGGCGATCACGGCCCAGAACACCCTCGGCATCGATGCGGTCCACGTGGTGCCGACCGAGATGGTCGTCGCCCAGATCACGTCGGTGGTCGGCGATCTGGACATCCGAGCGGCCAAGACCGGCTTCCTGGCCTCGGCCGCCACGGTGTCGGCGGTGGGCGAGCTCGCGGCCGCAGGCCGGCTGCGGAACCTGGTGGTCGACCCGGTCCTGGTGCGCGCCGACGGCGAGCGGCTCTTCGCCACCGACGTCGAGTTGGCGTACCTGGGCGACCTGTTGCCCCACGCCGTCGTGGCGACCCCGAACCGGGCCGAGGCCGGCGTGCTCGTGGGCCGTGAACTGCGGACAGTCGCCGAGATGGGCGATGCGGCCGTCGAACTCGCCGGTCTCGGTCCCGACCTGGTCGTGGTGAAGGGCGGCGATGCCGAGGACGAGGGCGACCGGGCGATCGACGTGGTCGCCACGGCCGCTGGGGTGGTCGCCCACCTCGAGATGGCGCACGTCCACACCGCCAACGACCACGGATCGGGGTGCTCCTTCGCCGCGGTGACGGCGGGCCGCCT
>JBFJNI010000033.1:0-32680 GCA_041618235.1 Acidimicrobiales bacterium | reverse complement strand
GGCCAGACCGAGGACGACGACCAGCGGGTACATGGCGATGCGCTGGTACCAACAGAGCTCACATGGTGGGAATCCGGCGACCTCGCTGAACCAGAGGCTGCCTGCCATGGCGCCCCCGGCGACGAACGCCGCCAGGAGCGTGCCCGTACCGGCGAGGAGGCCCCGGAGCCGTGCCCGTCGGCCACGATCCAACGACGCGAGCCCGCCGGCGAACGCGGTCAGGAGCGCGACGGTCAGCAGGATGCCCTCGACGTCGGCGACCTCCGCGGCGGTCATCCGATGCGGGCGCGGGACGAGGGGCGCGTCATTGAGCGATGGGCCGCCGGGATCATGCCGAGAGCGTGGCATCGACCGAGACGGCCGCGGCAGAGGAAAAGGTCACGCCGATCCGGGATCGGGGTTCTGGCGCGGGCCGAGCTGCCGGTTGATCTCGTCGCGGAACGCCTCGACCTGCAGGGCGTGCGTCATGCGCTGCACTGCGGCATACGAGATCGCTCCGAGCGGGATCGGCAACCAGAAGTTCGCCAAGCGATAGGCCACGACGGCGATCGCCGCCTCGGCGCGTGGGGTACCGAACGCAACGAGGGTGGGGATGAGCACCGCCTCGACGATCCCGAGCCCTCCGGGGCTCACCGGCACGGCGGCCGTGACGTTGGCGAGGCCGTACGCCACGAGCAGGCCGGCGATCGCGGGTCGGGTGCCGAACGCGGCGATCGCCACCCACAGTGCGGCGGCGTCCAACATCCAGTTGGCCGCGGCGAGTGCGATGACCATGCGCAAGCGCTCGCGGTCGCCGGCGAGGGTCGCAAGTTGATCCGCGAGCCGCTCGATGGCGACGCGAACGCGTCCTTCGTCGACGCGGGGGAGCGCGCCGAGGATCTTCGCGATGCGGTTGGCAACGGTGTCGCGGCCTCGGAGCATGCCGACGACGGCGAGGCTGAAGGTGGCGATCACCGTGGCGCCGACCGCCGCAGCGAGGCCGTACAGGGGCTGGAAGCCGGTGGCGGGGATCGAGACGACCAGCGCGACCCACAGGATCACGTTGAGCACGACGGCAGACCCGAGGGCCTGCAGCCCGAGCGCGAATCCGAGTGAGCTGCTGCCGACACCCGCTCGTCCGAGGAGGCGGTAGTTCACGGCCGCCGTCGCAGCCGCGCCACCGGGCACCACGTGGTTCACGCCGGTCGAGGCGATCGTGGTGCCGACCATGATCGGGAGCGAAGGACGCTCGTCGACCGGTAGGAGCAGCTGGGTCAGCCTCGCGTACGCGATCCACGACGCGGCCTCGAGCACCAGTACGGCGGCGACCATCGCGCCGTTGACCGACCCCAGGACCGACAACGCACGGCGGGCACCCCCGAGTTGCGGGATCACGAAGACGTGGACGACGAAGGCGAAGCCCAACAGCTCGACGACGCGGAGGGCCGGCCCGGTGAAGCCACCGAGCGGCCGGCGCGTGCCGCTCACGGCGTTCCCGTGTGGGCCGCCGGGGTCCTCGCCGCCGGATCCTGTCGGTAGAAGTCGCGCAGGATGCCGTACAGCGCCGGCTCCTGGGTGGCCAGTTCGTGTGCGACGTCGAAGAACGCCTCGGTGGCGACCGCGAAGAACTCGCCGGGGTTCGTCGCCCCGTACGGTCGCAACGGCGGGTGCCCGCCGCCGGCGCGGAGATCCTCGTAGATGGCGGTGCAGATGGCGACCCAGGGTCGCATGGCGTCCTGATCGAGCGGCGGGGTCCCGTCGATGAGGCCGTCGAGCATGTCGATCTTGTGGGCGAACTCGTGGATCACGACGTTGTGCCCGCGCTCGGGGTGACGAGCCGACGCGCTGGCCTGGTCCCACGCGACGAGGACGGGACCGCGGTGATCCTGGGCCATGCCGTGGATCGGCAGCGGCGTGCGGGTCCGGGTTCCGGCCGGCCCGGCGCGTTCGCCGATGGCCACCGAAGCTGCCGGGTAGACGATGATGGTGCTCACGTACCGGTAGTGGTCGACGCTGAGACCGAGTACCAGCAGCGCCGCCTGGGCAGCGATCACGACGCGGATGGTGTCGTCGAGGGCGAAGCCGTTGGCGGCTTCCCAGGTCTTGCGTCGTAGCAGCCAGTCGACGATGGCCAGCAGGTCGTCGCGCTCCTCGGCATCGAGGTGAGCCCAGTGGCGGAGGTGGCGGGCGACGATGGCCTCTGCGTCGCCGGGGAGGCCGTGACGGCGCATCGCGTGACCCTATCCACCAGGGCCATCGCCGCTGCCTCCGCGGACGGACCTGTGCGACGATGACCACAGACCTGCTGATCGTGGATCGATCGCACAAACGCATGGGGGCAGCCATGACCACCTCGACACCGCAGCGACTCCCGGCGCCGCCACTGCGGCGCCAGCCGGCGCTCCTCCGGCGGATCTTCGCGGATCCCCAGCCGGTCCTCGACCAGCTCCGTGACGAGCTCGGCCCGATCTACGGCCTGGGGTTCGGTCCGGCGCGGATGGCCGTGATCGGTGAGCCGCACGCCATGCGCGAGATGTTCGGGATGGGCACGGATCCGTTCCGCTGGGGACACAAGTTCAACGTGCTCGGTTTCGTCGTGGGACCGGAGTCGATGATCGTCTCCGACGGTGCCGAGCACCGACGGCGCCGGGGCTCGGTGCAGACCGCGTTCAGCCGTCGGCGCCTCAACGGCTGGATCCCAACGATCGTCGAGCGGACCGATGTGGCCATCGACCGGCTCGCGGCCGAGCTCGGATCCCGAACCGACACCGTCGACCTCTACCAGGTGGGGCGGAGCCTCCTGCAGGAGATCATCGTGCAGACGATGTTCGGTGAGCGGCTCGCCAGTCGCGCCCAGGAGATCGGCGACCTGTTCCGGCGACCGCAGGACTACCTCGAGGCCCCCGCGTTCAAGCAGGTGCCACATCCACTCCCGAGGACGGCTCGGGCCCGCGTGCGAGACGACCGCCGTGCGCTCGACGCCATCATCGATGCCGAGATCGCTCATCTCCGTGCCCACCCCTCCGCCGATCCGCTCGACGTGCTCGCCAGCCTCGTCGCCGGTGGCGAGCTGTCGGACGGCGAGATACGAGACCAGGTCGTCACGCTGGTGGGTGCCGGCTACGACACCACTGCGGCGACGCTGTCGTGGATGTTCTGGCGGGTCGCGCTGTCCGCTGGGCTGTGGAGCCGGCTGCGGGTCGAGGCCGACGAGGTCTTCGGTCCATCGGGCTCGGGAGCGACAGCCGACGAGCACACGCTCTCCCGACTCGAGCTGGCCAACCGGACCATGCGCGAAACGACCCGCATCCACCCGGCGGGCGTCGTGTCACCGCGTGAGGCCGCAGCCGACCTGACCATCGGCGGGTATCACATCCCGAAGGGCACGCTGATCCTGTGGTCGGCGCACCTGGCGGGCCGCGATGCGGCGGCGTGGGTCGATCCACTGCGCTTCGACCCCGACCGGTTCCTCGACCGAGACACCGACCGGCAGGCACTGGCCGACATCTCGTGGGTGCCCTTCGGCCGGGGAGCCCGGAACTGCATCGGCTTCGCACTGGCGCAGATGGAGCTGACCCTGATCATCGCCCGGCTGGCGCAACGCCTCGACATCTCACCGGCGACGACCGAGCTGCCGGCACCGGTGGGGATGGTGGTGAACCGTCCGAAGGGCGGCGCGCCGATGCGCGTGGCCGTGCGCACCTGAGCCGCCGAGCCGGCGGCGCCGGGCCGCTACCCTCGCCCGCCCATGGGGCTCCTGCGCTTCTCCTACGGAACGATGAGCTCGGGCAAGAGCACGTTGGCGCTCCAGATCCACCACAACCTGGCCAAGCAGTCGCGTCGAGGGGTCCTGCTGTCGCTGTTCGATCGCGAAGGGGCCAAGGTCTCGAGCCGGCTCGGCGTGTCGGTCAAGGCCCTCGAGGTCAGCGCCGACCTCGATCTCTTGCGCATGGCCGAGGCCTTCGTGGCCGAACACGGCCGTCTCGACTACCTGGTGTGCGACGAGGTCCAGTTCTACACGGTCGAGCAGATCGATCAGTTGGCTCGGATCGCCGACGACCTCGACGTCGACGTCTACGCCTTCGGGCTGCTGACCGACTTCCGGGGGGAGCTGTTCGAGGGCACCCGGCGGATGTTCGAGGTCGCCGACGAGCGCATCGAGCTGCACGTCGAGGCCCGTTGCTGGTGCGGCGCGCGTGCCACGAACAACGCTCGCCTGGTGAACGGGGTGCTGGTACGCGAGGGCGACACGATCGCCATCGGGGACACGGCGACACCGGGCGGCGAGCCACTGTTCGGCGACGTCGTGAGCTACGAGCTGCTGTGCCGTCGGCACTTCCGAGCGGGCGAGCTGGGCTGACCGACCACCGACCGTGTGGTCAGATCTCCCAGGTGATCTCGACGAGCGGGTCGGCGACGTAGGAGCAGTAGGTGCCGGTGTGCACGCGCTGCTCGAGATGGGCGGCGAGCGGCGGATGGTGCTCGGCCAGCCGACCGAGGGCGTAGCGGATCGACCGGGTGACGCTGGTCCGGGCCCGCTCGGCGGTTCCACCCGTGGTCCGTTCGGCGCCGCCGAGACCGACGGCTCGCTGCAGTTCGGCGACGAGGTACTCGCGGTCGCGCTCGGCCAGCTCGAGCCGACCGACGTCGTGGTTCCGCCGGGCGTCCTCGATGTCCTCGTCGACGTCGGCGAGGCGCCGGCGGTAGGCCTCGCGGGCCTGGGGGTCGAGCACGGGGAGGCCGGCGCCGACGCCGTCGGTGACGAAGTCGACGCCCGGCTCGACGAACGCCTCGGTCGTGGCCGACCCGCTCTCGGCGGCCACGAGGTCGAGCACGTGGAACTCGCGGCCCGGATCGGCCAGCAGCCGCTCGACCTGCCGGAGTCCCTTCAGATCGCGGACGACCGCCGTGAGATCGCCGAAGCAGACCGTGCGGGTGTCGCCCTCGCACCGGAAGATGGCGGTCTGGGTGTCGGCGACGGCTGTAGCCGGCGTCCCGTGGTCGAGCAGCTTCGCCGCACGTTCGGCCCACCGCTGGGCACCGAACGTCTCGAAGGCCGCCTCGGCCGCCTTCCACTCGAGGCGAGCGCTGTCGGTCCGGCCGGTCTGACGATGGATCTCGCCGAGGACCATGCGCGCGCTGGCGGTCTCGAACGGCGCGCCGATGTCGGCCCACGTGGCGATGGCCAGGCCGGCGGCATCGGCGGCGGCATCGAGGTCGCCGGCGGTGAGTGCGGCTCGGGCGGCGGCGAGCGATGCCGTGGCGTCGATCGATCGGCTGGAATAGCGGTCGGCGATCGCCCGGAGGTGGTCGGCCGCGTTCCGGCACGTGGCCGCGTCGCCGGCGGCGGCCGCGATCTCGGCCTGGGCATCGAGGAGGGGAGCGAGGCGGAGGTCGCCGAACGGGGGTCGCTCCTTCGACGGGATGTCGAGCGGATGGGCGACGGCGTGATCGATCAGGTCGACCGCGGCGGCGATGTCGCCCTGTTCGAGCCGCAGCAGCGCGAGCCCGGGGTGCGGTGACCATGCGTGCTCGTGCGCCGCGAGGTAGGCCTCCTCGGCGCCGGCGAGGTCGCCCTTGCGCAACCGGATGGTGCCCAGCTCGACCAGCGGCCAACCGAACTCGCGACGCATCCACGGGCGGAGCTCTTCGCAGGCGGCGAGCGCTTCCTCCTCGGCGGCGTCGCAGGGACCGGTGAATCGGAGCATCTCGGCGCGGTGGACGCGACACCGACCGCCGATGCCGCCCATCGCCGCGCCGGGCCGCCACTGGTCCATGACCCCGGTCCACTCCGCCGCACGGTCATGGAGCGCCAGCCCCTGCGCCGCGCAGATGAGCTCGCAGTACATCATCCCCGCGGTCAAGGAGTCGACCTCCGGCGTCATCAGCAGTGCCGCGACCTCGTCGAGGAGTTCGAGCCCTTCGGCGACGTCGCCGGCGAGGATGCGCACTCGGGCGGCGGCCGTCCGGCCGATGACGATGGCCGGGGTGACACCCAGTCGCTCGCCGAGGTCGATGGAGGCGCCTGCTGCGGTCGCGGCGGCTTCCATGTCGCCACACATGAACCGCTCGTAGGTCCGGACCATCGCGACGATGGCATGCGCTGGGCACTCGTCGACACCGACGAGGTGCCGCTCGGCCCGCCGCAACCACCCGCGCACCGCGGCCATGAGTCCGGTGTCCATCATCAGGTACATGGCGACCAGCGCGGCGGCCCGTGCGGCCTCTGCGTCGTCGCCGGCCCGATCGTGGAGGGCGTGGAGCTCTTCCCACGCCGTGACGGACGCCTCGAACTCGCCGGCGCCGTAGGACGCCTGCGCACGCAGTTCGAGACGCTCGGCGGCGTCGAGTTCGTCGGCGTCGCTGTCGAGCAGCTCGAGCGCGGTCGTCCAATCACCCAGCTCGACGGCCCTTCGGGCGTCGAGTGACTGCCCCGGACCGTTCATCGGGCTCATTGTCGCATTGTCACACCGATTGTCACGCCTGTGTGGTGTCACCCGCCGTTCCGGCGGATCCGACACCCCCGACCCTGCGGAGGCGAATCATGGAACCGGTCGAGCAACTGGCCTACATCCTGCCCACACTCAGCTCGGTGGTCGATCGCATCGACCCCGTGCAGCTCTACGCGAAGACGTCGAACGCCACTTCGACCGTCCACGACGTGCTCGACGAGATGATCCTCGTCGGTGCAGCGTGCGCCAGCTGGTTCCGAGGGGAGGTCGCGCCGGAGCGTCACGCGCCTCCGGTCTACGGGCGGGTACCGGCTGCGGAATACCGCGCGGTGATGGACGATCTCCTCGCCGCGGTGAAGGCCCCAGGTGCGATGCGACGCATGCTCTCGATCCCCGGCGGCGACATGCCGGCGTCGACGCTCGGGAGTGTGGTGGCGCTCAACGGCCTGATCCACGGCTGGGACGTCGCGTCGGCCACCGGTCTGCGCTTCGAGGTGCCACCGGCGGTGATCGCCACGGCGGACGCGTTCGCCCGTCGTTCGCTCGAGGCGGACGGCGTCTCCGCCGTCGACGATCCCGCAGCAGATGTCAACGACCTGGAACGGCTGGTCGCCATCGGCGGCCGTTCCGCCTGAGCGATCAACCGCTCCCGAACAGAGAGAAGGAACACGTCATGCATGTCCGCAAGGAAGACCTTCCGGTCAAGATCGACGCCCCCGGGGCCGTCGCCCGCCAGCTCCCCGACTTCGGCGTCGCCGGCGATGTCGTCATCGGTGCCGAGTACTTCAGTCTCGGAGCGGGAACCGATCTCGCACCGCTGCTCGCCGGGCTCGAAGGCGACGTGTGCGACTCGCCGCACTGGGGCTATCTCATCAGCGGCGACATCGTGCTCGACTACAGCGACGGGACGAGCGAGACCTGCGCCGGGGGAGAGCTGTTCCACTGGCCGGCCGGCCACAGCGTGCGAGTCGAGACGGACGCCGAGGTGGTCCTGTTCAGCCCGCAGGTGGCGCACACCGCGGTGCTGGACCACATCCTGGCCAAGATGGCCACCGTGTGATCGACCGGGTCCCGCCCGGTTCAGGGAGCGGGGCGGGACCCGCCGATCGGTTTTGGCAACGAGCGTGCCCACGCTGGAGACTGCCCCCATGAACGAGGGGGATACCTTGGAGGGCGCGCACGTCGACGTCCTCATCGTCGGCGCCGGCATCTCAGGCATCGGTGGGGCCCACCACCTGCAGGAGCAGTGTCCGGACAAGAGCTTCGTGGTGCTCGAGACCCAGGACGGCTTCGGCGGCACCTGGCGTACGCACACCTACCCGGGCATCAGATCCGACAGTGACCTGTACACCTTCGGCTACCGGTTCAAGCCGTGGACCGGAGCGCCCATCGCGACCGCGGCCGAGATCATGAAGTACCTCGGCGAGGTCATCGACGAGAACGGGCTCGACCAGCACATCCGCTACGAGCACCGGATCACCACCGCCACCTGGTCGACCGACGACCGGCGCTGGACGCTCGAGGTCGAGCGCACCGACACCGGCGAGACGTTCACGGTGACCGCCGGCTTCGTCTGGATGTGTCAGGGCTACTACCGGCACAGCGAGGGGTACACGCCCGAGTGGGACGGCATGGACCGCTTCGAAGGCCCGATCGTGCATCCGCAGACCTGGCCGGACGATCTGGACTACGCCGGCAAGCGCGTCGTCGTCATCGGCTCGGGCGCCACGGCGGCCACCCTCGTCCCTGCGCTGGCCGGCGACGCCGGACACGTGACGATGCTGCAGCGGTCGCCGACGTACTTCGTCGCCAAGAAGAACGTCAACGAACTGGCCGACACGCTCCGCTCGCTCGACGTGCCCGAGGAGTGGACCCATGAGATCGTGCGCCGGCAGATCCTGCAGCAGCAGGACATGATCGACAAGGCGTCGCTCGACTTCCCCGACCTCGTCAAGGACGAGCTGTTCAAGGGCATCCGCGAGTACCTCGGCGAGGACTACCCGCTCGAGCCCCACTTCACGCCGAGCTACCGGCCGTGGCAGCAGCGGCTCGCGGTGGTGCCCGACGGAGACCTCTTCCAGGCGATCGCCCGCGGTGAGGCATCGGTGGTGACCGATCAGATCGACCACTTCGACGAGCAGGGAATCGTGCTCGTCTCCGGTGGTCGCATCGACGCCGACGTGATCGTGACGGCCACGGGCTTCGAGCTGAATGTCCTGGGCGACATCGCGTTCACCGTCGACGACGAGCCGCTCGACTTCGCGTCGACGGTCACCTACCGGGGTGCGATGTTCACGGGCCTGCCCAACCTGGCGTGGGTGTTCGGCTACTTCCGAGCCAGTTGGACCCTGCGAGCCGACATCGTCGCCGACTTCGTGTGTCGACTCCTGCACCACATGGACCAGCAGGGCGCCACCATGGTCGTGCCGGAGCTGCGCGACGAGGACCGCGACATGCCGTTGCTGCCCTGGGTCGAGCCCGACAACTTCAATCCCGGCTACCTGATGCGCGGTCTGCACCTGCTGCCCCACCAGGGCGATCGCGACCCGTGGCAGCACACGCAGGACTACCAGCGCGACAAGGAGCAGCTCCCCAACGCCGACCTGGGCGACGGGGTGCTCCACTTCAGCTGAGATGGCCGCACGAGCGGCCCCGCCGCCGGCCCGAAGGGTCGGGTCAGTCGTCGGTGGAGCGCATCGTGTTCCCGCCCTCGGCCTTGGCTCGGTACATGGCTTCGTCGAGCGCGGTGATGGAGACCGGCTGGCGCCAGTTGGCTTCGATCCCCGCCGACGCACGAACCCGAACCGTCGGGAACTCGCGCAGGCGGATGCGGTTGATCGCATCGAGCAGACGCCGTGCCTCATCAGCCAGTGCGTCGGCGGCCGTGTCGGTCACGACCACGAGGAACTCGTCCCCACCCCATCGAACGACGAGGTCGGTGAGCCGGAGCTGTTCCTGGAGCGTCTTCGCCGTGGCTTGGAGCAACTGGTCGCCGGCGAGGTGGCCGTGCACGTCGTTGACCTCCTTGAAGTCGTCGAGGTCGAAGAACATGGCGGCAACGGGCTGATCGCGGAGCGGACCGAGCAGCATCCGCTCGAGGCCCGCGCGGTTGTGGGCTCCCGTGAGATCGTCCCGCTCGGCCCGCATCTGCCACTGGACCCGCTCGACCCGAGCGGCGGTCGCCTCGAGGTCGACGTCGGTGAGCTGCCGGAGCAGGGGCTCCATCGACGAACCGATCGGGGTGGCGCTCCGGGCGTGCCGTCGGATGTCGTCGAGGATGGGCCGGGCGACCTCCAGGCTGGGGAACTCCTCGATCAGACGCGCTGCCTGCTGCTCGACCGCTGCAGGTTCGACGCTCCACGTCGAGCGGAAGATCCGTCGGGCTTCGAGGGTCCCCGGTCCGGCTTCGACCTCGTCGCGGTCGGACGCGTCGACGATTCCGCAGATCGACGGGCTGGCGACGAGGAGGGTCCACCGTCCCGCCAGCGGACCATCGAGGTCGATCGGGAGGGGGCTCGCGCCGGCGGGGACCTGCTCCGGGTCGGCGTCGACGAAGCCGAGGATGACCGGCCCGCCTCCGGCCTGTTCGGCCAACCTCGTCCATCGTCGGCGTCGCCGTTCGAAGTACCGCCTCCGCTGGAAGAGCGCCAGCGCGCTGACCGGGCCGTCGCCGACGGCGCGCTCGATCGCGGTGCACATCGAGATGAGCGTCTTCTTGGTGAGTTCGTACTCCGGGAGGTCGGCGACTTCGCTCACGCGGCCAACGGTATGGCGCGGGATCGTCGATGGTGATGTCAGGCCTCGTGGCAGAACTGGGCGATGCTCGCGGCGGTCTCGCGGCTGATGTCGGGGCAGGTGATCGCGAAGATCTCGGTGCCGTGGATGGTGCCCATGACCTGGCGGCAGCGGGCGGCGACACCGGCCCGGATCAGCAATCGGTAGAACTCGATGCCCTCGTCGCGCAGCGGATCGCACTCGTTGACGCTGATGACGGTGGGCACGAGGCCGGCGACGTCGTCCTCGGTGGCGAATGCCGGCCACGCCAGTGGGTTCTGGTTCTCGAGCTCCTTGATGCCGTACGCCATGGCGCCCCGGTTGCTGTGGAGGTCGAGCAGGATGCCGTTGTTCTCGATCGACGACGGGTACTGCTCCTGCGGCCACTCGCCCGCGATGTACGGGCACAGGGCGTAGAGGCCGCGGATCAGACCGAGGTCGCCGTCCTGCTTGAGCTTGAGGCCGGTGGCCAGCGTCAGGTTCCCACCGCCGCTCTCGCCCGACACGATGAGGTGGGCCGGGTCGATCTTCAGGGCGTCCGCATTGGCGACGACCCACTTCACCCCGGACACGCAGTCGTTCAGGCCGGCGGGGAACGGCTCGACCTCGGGGGCGGACGACGGCTCGAGTGCATTGCGGAAGTCGACCATGGCGACGGCCACGCCCTGCGCGGCGATGATCTTCCCCCACGCCCGGTACATGCCGTCGAAGGCCGACATCGTCATCATCCCGCCGCCGTGGATGTAGTACACGCAGGGCAACACCTCGTCGGTGTCGGGCCGGATGAACTGGATCTTGACGGTGTTGCCGTCGGGGCTCGAGGTGAACTCGTGCGTCTCGATCCGCAGGCCGGCCGACGGCGCGACGTCCTCGTTGTCCACCAGATCGAGGATGCCCCGCATCTGCTCGCGCGTGGCGATCGCCTCGGGGGTGTTCGCTTCGGCGAGCAACTGCTCGCGGGACTCGACGCCTGTGGCCTCCATGTCGGGCATCATCCCCATCACGGCCTTGATGCGCGGATCGATGCGTGGGTCGTCGGTCAGCTTGCTCATGGTGTCCCCCGGGGAGTTGGTCGATACCTGACGCACACGTCAGATCGGCTCACTAGCATGGCGAAATGTCATCGATGACGCCAGTTGTCCAGCGGCACCCGTGGAACCGCGACTTCACGTGGCGCGGCCATCACACGCCACTGCGCCGTCTGACGTCCGAGCAGGCCGAGCAGTTCGATCGCGACGGCTACGTCGTCCTCGAGGATGTCTTCACCGACGAGGAGCTCGCGCCGGTGATCACCGCCACCGACGAGGCCGAGGCGAGAACCGACGAGTTCCTGGGCAAGATGGAAGGCGGACGGATCTCCATCGCCGAGCAGGGCGCCATCACGTTCAGCCTCTTCGTCGTGCAGACCCACGAGGCTGCTCGGCGATTCGCCTCCCACCCGGTCTTCGCCGGCCTGTGTCACGACCTCGTCGGCCCCGACGCTCGGCTCTATCACGATCAGGCGGTGTACAAGAAGCCCGAGAAGCCCCGCCGGTTCCCGTGGCACCAGGACAACGGCTACACCTTCGTCGAGCCCCAGCAGTACCTCACGTGCTGGGTCGCGCTCACCGACGCCACGGTCGAGAACGGCTGCCCGCACGTGGCGAAGGGGCTCCACCGCATGGGCACGCTCCAGCACCACTACAACGACCCGCTCGGTTGGGAGATCTTCGAAGACCACCCCGACACCGTCGCCGCACCCGTCGGCAAGGGGGGCATCGTCGTGTTCTCGTCGCTGTCGCCGCACCTCACCGGTCCGAACACCACCGACGCGGTGCGCAAGGCCTACATCCTGCAGTACGCGCCGGACGGCGCCAGCGTGCTCCAGGGAGACGTGGCGGACGGCCCGCCCACCGGCAGCCTGCCGGCGAACGATCCGGGCCGTCAGTTCGCCGTCCTGGCCGGCGGGCGCCCGGTGGCACCCGACGTCGGTCGCTGAACCCGGAGACCTGGCCGATCTCGTGGACGTGCGCCCGACTCGACCCGGATCGGTGTGCGTCCTCGGCTCGATCAACGCCGACGTGCTCGTGCGCGCATCCGAGCTCCCGGTCGCGGGAGCAACCGTGCTGGGGCACATGGTCGAGGTGCTGCCGGGCGGCAAGGGGCTGAACCAAGCGGTCGCGGCGGTTCGGGCCGGCGGGGTCGACGTCCGACTCGTCGGCTGCATAGGCGACGACGAGTGGGGAGATCGTCTCGATGCGTTCCTCACCGAGACGGGCGTCGACCGACGTCTCGTCCGGCGCCGGCCGACGTCCACCGGGGTGGCGGTCGTGACGGTCGACGACCACGGGGAGAACAGCATCGTCGTGGTGCCCGGATCGAACCGTGACGATGCGATCCGCTCGGCGGCCGACGAAGCGATGGCCGACGTCGGGCCGGGCGACGTCGTCGTGGCGCAGCTCGAGATCCCTGCTGACGTCGTCGCACGCGCCCTGGCGCAGGCCGCAGCGGCGGGAGCGATCACGATGCTCAACGCATCGCCGGTCTCCGAGCTGGCGCCCGGTTGCCTCGAGCACGTCGCCCTCGTGGTCGTCAACGAGCACGAAGCCGCCGCGCTGTCGCTTCCCCAGGGGCGCCGTCCAGGTCAGCGGGTCGTCATGACCCTCGGAGCGTCGGGCGCCGACTTGGTCGACGACCACGGCGTCACGAACTTCGCCGCTCGCCCGGCCGATGTCGTCGACACGACCGGTGCCGGCGACTGCTTCACCGGAGTGCTGGCCGCGGGTCTCGCCGCCGGCCTGCCGATCGAGGACGGCCTGCGTCGGGCGACGATCGCGGCCTCGTTGCAGGTCGAGCGGGTCGGCGCGGCGTCGGCGATGCCGACGTCCGACGAGATCGACGCGGTCGAGGTCGGATGACGGACATCGCACGATGAAAGGACGCTCGATGGAGCACCGCTTGATCCTCGACACCGACATCGGCACCGATGTCGACGACCTCCTCACGCTGGCGATGGTCCCCGGGTTGCCGTCGGTCGTGCTCGACGCAATCACTGTCGTCTACGGCGACACCGACCTCCGAGCGCGGATGACGGCCGCGGCATGCCGGCGCATGGGTCTGGGCCCCTCGATCCACCGCGGGTGCGAACAGCCGCTGAGCGCCAAGCCGGTCATGTGGGCCGGCCACGAGGGCGCCGGATTCGACGCCCTCGATGGCTTGGCTCCCGCGCCGCACGACGCCGTCGACCTGCTCGTCGATCGGGTGGCCGCCGCTCCGGGAGAGATCGACGTGCTCGCCATCGGTCCGCTGACCAACATCGCCGCTGCGATCGATCGGAGTCCGGACTTCGTCCGTTCGGTCCGGCACCTGACGGTCATGGGGGGTGAGTTCGCCCGCGGGTGGCCCGAGCACAACTTCTCCTCGGACGCCGTCGCCACCGAGATCGTCCGGTCGTCCGGCGTTCCCCTGACGATCATGCCGCTCGATCAGACGCTCCGTGTGATGATCACCCGCGACGACCTCGAGCAGGCGGCCCGGACCCATCCGCTGGGCGATGTCCTGCTCGACGAGGCGGAGCGGTTCTGGGTGTGGCTCGGCGGCGTGGTGCCGTCCTTCGCCGGCGGCGCCAGCCCCGCCCACGACCTGATGGCGTTGCTCGCCCTCGTCGAACCACACTGGTTCCACACCGAACCGGTCGCACTCGAGCCCTTCGACGTGGGCACCGTCGACGGCCGGTACCGATCGGTCGCCGATGTCGGTTCACCGACCCGAGTCGTCGTCGACCTGGACGTGACGGGAGTCCACGATCGCCTGGTCGAGATCCTCTGTGGCCGCGACGGTGGCGGTTAGAGGCCCTGCCACTGCGGTGGTCGCTTTTCGCGGAACGCCCGCATCGCCTCACCGAGCTCGCCGGTGGCGCTGCACATGATCTGGGTGCGGTTCTCGATGTCGATGGCATGACGAAGTGACGGCGCGTCGAGCGTCTGCCACATCGTCTCCTTGGTCATCCACGTACCGAACGGTGCGTTCTCGCGGATGAGCCGGGCGGTCTCGAGTGCACGGTCGACGACCGCTGCGTCGGCGACCACGTCGATGACGAGACCGATGTCGAGCGCCTCGGAGGCGTCGAAGATCCGAGCGGTGAGCAGGAGTTCGGCCGCGCGGGAGGCGCCGACGAGACGGGGCAGGAAGTAGCTGGTTCCCATGTCGCAGTTCGACACGCCGACCTTCAGGAAGACCGCGCCGAACGTGGCCGACTCGCTGGCCACGCGGATGTCGCACGCCAGGCTCATGGCCAGCCCACCGCCCACGCACGGGCCGTTGACCGCAGCGATCCACGGCTTGCGCGCTCGGTGGATCTGCTCGTTGAGCGTGGCGATCTGGTCCTGGCCCATGAAGCGGGCCACGACCTCGGCGGTGCCCTCGGCGCCCGGTGGCTGGCTGGGGTCGCCCAGGAGATCGAGTCCGGCGCTGAAGCCACGACCCGCGCCGGTGAGGACCACCGCCCGGACCTCGCGGTCGAGGTCGATGGCGCGCACCACCTGCTGCATCTCGTCGATGAGCTGCGGAGTGATGGCGTTGAGCCGATCGGGTCGGTGGAGCGTGACCTGGACGATGTGCTCGTCGACCTCGTCGACGAGGACGGTGTCGAGGTCGGGGAGACCGAGGTTCAACGGAACTCGAGCCCTTCGAACTCGCCGGAGTTCCGCCACTCGTCGATGTACTGGAAGAACGCCATCGCTCCCGCCGGGTAACCGACGAACAGGCTGGCTCCCTCGCCGGCGGGCTGACCTTCGTTGTTGTAGTAGCCGGGGGTGCAGTCGGGGGAGCTCATCATGCGACCGCCGCCGGTGAGGAGCAGGTCGATCCACGCCTGCTCACCCTCCTCGGTGACCTCGATCTGGTCGTAGCCGTTGTCGAGGGCGTGCTTGATGGTGACGGCGATGGTGCGGCCCGACTCGGTGAGGTTGTGCGGCACGTTGGAGATGAGGTTGGCGCCCTGGGTCGGCTGGACGATGAACGCGTTGGGGAAGCCGTGCACGTGGATGCCGTGCAACGTGCGCATGCCCTTGTCCCAGTGCTCGGACAGCTTGAGCCCGTCTCGACCGGTGAGGTCGAAGCCGGTGCGCGACGTGTAGTCGGTACCGACCTCGAAGCCCGATGCGTAGATGACGCAGTCGACCTCGTACTCGACGCCGTTGGCGACGACGCCGGTCTCGGTGAGGCGCTCGACGCCCTTGCCGTCGGTGTCGACCAACGTGGTGCTGGGCTCGTTGAACGCGTCGAGGTACTCGTCGTGGAAGCAGGGGCGCTTGCAGAGCTGGCGATACCAGGCCTTGAGCTTCTGTGCGGTCTCGGAGTCCTCGACGACGGCGTCGACGCGCGAGCGGATCTCCTCCATCTTCTCGAAGTCCGAGTCCTCGAACGCGGCGAGCATGTTCTCGGGCGTCATGTCCTCGGGCGGGAGCTCCATGATCTTGGTGCGGATGCGGCGGGCGAGATCGGTCCACCCGTCCTGCACGAGGTCTTCGTCGACCAGACCGCCGGTCTGGTTGGCGGTGAAGTTCTCGAGCCAGCGCTGCTGCCAACCCGGCGTCGCCATCTCGGCGAACCACTCGGGATCGGTGGGCTTGTTGTCGCGCACGTCGATGGACGACGGGGTGCGCTGGAAGACGTAGAGCTCTTTGCAGGCCCGTGCGAGGTGGGGGACGCACTGCACCGCCGTGGCGCCGGTGCCGATGATGGCGACCCGCTTGTCGGCCAGGCCCTCCATCGGTGCGCCCTTCGGATCACCACCGGTGTAGGCGTAGTCCCAGCGGCTGGTGTGGAACGAGTGACCCTTGAAGTCACGCACCCCGTCGATGCCGGGGAGCTTGGGCACGTGGAGCGGTCCCGTCCCCATCGACAGGAACTGCGCCGTGAACTCGTCGCCCCGGTTGGTGCGGATGATCCAGCGCGAGTTTGCGTCGTCCCACTCGAGGTCCTTCACCTCGGTGTGGAACAGCGCATCGTCGTACAGCGAGAACTGCTTCCCGATGCGCTGGCAGTGCTCGAGGATCTCGGGCGCGTGGGCGTACTTCTCGGTCGGCATGTGCCCGGTCTCCTCGAGGAGGGGCATGTAGACGAACGAGGCGGTGTCGCACTGGGCGCCGGGGTAACGGTTCCAGTACCAGGTGCCGCCGAAGTCGCCACCCTTCTCGACGATACGGACGCTCTCGACTCCGGCTTCCTTCAACCGGGCCCCGGTGACCAACCCGGCGAAGCCGCCGCCGATGAAGGCGACGGTGACGTGATCGGTCACGGGCTCGCGCTCGACCACCGGGGTGTACGGATCGTCGAGGTACTTCTCGAGCGGGGTGCCGGCGAGCCGCAGGTACTGCGCGTTGCCGTCGGGACGGAGGCGCTTGTCGCGCTCGGCGCGGTACTTGGCCTTGAGCGCCTCCTTGTCGATCGGTGTTCCGTCGGGCCGGGTCGGCTGGGCGGTGGAAGGCATGGCGAATCGCTCCGAGATCGGGGACGGTGAAATCTTGACCGTTGGGTCAAGATTCTGCACGTTCTGACCCGATCCCTGCCAGTACTCCGCGATGTGGCCCCGATTCAGTGCTGGAGCACCGGGTGATGCGGGAGCGTGAGGATCGCTTCCTTGGCGACACAGGCACGGATGCCGACGGCCGCAGCCTCCCGCCGGAGCTCGTCGTCCATGTGGGCGCTGAACAGGATGATGGTGGTGTCCGGAGCGTCGGCGAGGACTTCCCTCGCCACCTCGATCCCGGTGCGACCGGGCATCCGCTGGTCGAGCACGAGAGCGCACGACGGTGGTGCCGTGCGCCAGAGCCGGAGGGCTTCGTCGCCGTCGGCCGCCTCGCCGAACACCTCGAACTCCGACCCGTCGAAAACGGTGCGCAGCAGGAGGCGCATGTCCTCGGTGTCGTCGGCGAACAGGATGCACTTGGTCACGAGCTGGTCCTCTTCGTCCGGTTCGGGGCGAGCGTACCGAAGCGTCCCGACGGGGGCGGCACCCGCTGGCTCAACGATCGAGGGTGGTGACCCCGGCCACGAAGTAGTCCATCGCGTCGGCTTCGTCGACGCCGAGTTCCTCGCCGGCTGCGACGCGGACGCGTCCAGCGGTGTCCGTGAGCGGTCCCTCGAACAGCGACCGCGTTCTGCTCGTGAACTCGACGAGCGAGCGCTCGGCCGTCTGGGCTGCCACCGGGTCGACCCCCGGACCGAACTCGGTCAGCGCGAACGGGTTGTTGCCGTCGGCGAGCGTGCCGCGGAAATCGCCGTCGTAGGCGCTCCCCGTGAAAGCTCCTCGCTCGGAGATCGCGACGATGTCGACGTACAGGTCGGCCCAGGTCCAGATCGCTCCCGTGAGCCAGGCGGTGGGGGCGACCTCGGACCCATCGCTGTGGTAGCCGACGGCATGGAGACCGGCCAGCTCGACTTCCTCGAGCACCGTGCCGGTGCAGTCCTGGTGTTGGGCGATCACGTCCGCGCCGTCCGCGATCAGGCGGCGAGCGGCCGCTCGTTGCGAGTCGACGTCGCACCAGCTGTCGGTGAAGACGACGTCGATGGCGGCCTCGGGCCGGATACGGCGCGCGCCGAGCAGGAACGCATTGACGTTGTTGTAGGTGGCGGGGATGGGGAACGCCGCGACGAAGCCGAGCGTGCCGGTGTCGGTCGCACCGCCGGCGACGACGCCGGCGGCATACATGGCTTCGGCGTGGGTCCCGAAGTACGTCCCGAAGTTGTCGAGCCGTGGTTCGGGCTCGACCCCGCCCTGGTGGACGACGACGACGTCCGGGTGGCGGTCGGCGACCTCGTAGGCGGCATCGAGATGACCGAAGCTGGTCGCGAAGAGGATCTCGGCTCCTCGGTCCACCAGGTCCTCGAGCGCGGCGACCGCTCGATCGGTCTCGGGAACGTTCTCCACCCCGACGACGTCGAGGTCGGGGAAGGCTCTCGCCACTGCCTGCATGCCCTCCCACGCTGCCTGGTTGTAGCCGAGGTCGTCTCGATCGCCGACGAGGATGAATCCCACGACGCGTCGTGCTTCGGGTTCGACCGAGCGTTCGTCGGCGCACGCCCCGACGAACAGGAGGGCCGCCGCGACGACGACGCAACGGCTCGGAACCCCGACTCGCACGGTCCAGGATCGTACCCTTGGTCCCGATGAGCAACGGGAGACGTGCCTGGCTGGCGCGCAGCTGGCCAGTGGTGCTCGTCGTGTTGGTCGGAGTGGCCAGCAGCTTCGCGGTCACGGCCGGCGTGCAGGCGAACCAGCACGACGCCCGGACGAGCCGGTTCCGGAGCGACTCCGAGCGCGCACGCGTCCTGATCCAGGCCCGCGTCGACGAACGGACCGGGATCCACGAGATGCTCCGAGACGCGGTGGTCAGCCAGTGGCCGATCGACCGAGCCGACTTCCGCGAGCTCGTGGCCACCGACGACGCCGGCCGCGACCTCTTCGAAGGGGTTCGGGCCGTCTCGTTCAACCGACGGGTGTCGGCGGAGATCCGCGAGGTCTACGAAGCAGGAGTCCGAGCTGACGGCACCCTCGACCCCGGCGGCTATCCGGACTTCTCCGTCCGCCCCGACCCGGATGGGCGTCGCGAGCTGGTGGTGGTGGAGTACCTCGAACCTCTCGCCGGCAACGAGGCCGCGCTGGGTTTCGACCTGTTCTCCGATCCGGCGAGGCGGAGGTCGGTGGAAGAGGCCCGAGACAGCGGCGCCCTCATCGCGTCGGCTCCCGTCGACCTGGTGCAGGCCTCGGGAAGTGAGCGCGGGCTGCTGCTGGTGAGCGCGGTGTACGACGTCCCCGGACCGTTGGTGTCGGCGCCGAGCCGTCGCCGGCACTTCGTCGGAGCGGTCGTCACCGTGGTCGAGACCCGTGCGCTCCTCGAGGAGGCATTGGGAGCCGAACCCCGGGTCGAGCTCGAGATCTACGACCAGGGCGACACCGCCGAATCCCGTGACACCGGCTTCGGCGACGACGCCCTCGTGTACGCGGCCGAGGGCGCACGGTTCGCCGACCCCGCGGGCGAGGTCGACCAAGAGACCATCAGGCTCGACCTCAACGTGGGTGGTCGTCGATGGGCGCTCGTCACCCGCCCCGGTGGCGACGACGCCGGCGGGACCGTGGCACCGGTGTTCGTGTTGGTGCTCGGGCTGGCCCTGACGGCGGCGCTGGGCGTCGCGGGTGCGTCGACCACGGGCGCGCGTCGACGGGCCGAGCAGCTCGCGCAACGCCGCACCGCAGACCTCTACTCGATCATCGAGTCGGCCCCAGATCCCACGGTCGTCGTCGACGCCGATGGCACCGTGGTCCTCGCCAGTGACCGCATCGAGGACCTGCTGGGGTACACGCCCGAGGAGGTGCGCGGCATCGCGGTCGAAGACCTGGTCCCGGACGAGCTGCGGACGAAGCATCGCGTCCACCGCACGGACTACGCCCTCGCTCCGAGCGCCCGCATGCTGCAGGTCGAGGGAGCGGACGGGGGCCTTCGGGCCCGTCGTAAGGACGGCTCGACCGTCCCGGTGGAGATCAGCCTGAGCCCGTTGCCCGAGCACTCGCTCGGGTCGGTGGTCGCATCGCTCCGCGACGTCACGGTGCAGCGTGCAGCGGTCGAGGAGCTGGAGCGAGCGAGTCAGATGAAGTCCCGGTTCCTCGAGACGATCTCCCACGAGCTCAACACGCCGATGACCGCCATCAGCGGGTTCGCCCGGCTGCTCCAGACGTCGCCGTCGCTCGACGACGTGACGGCGCAGCAGTTCATCGGTCGGATCGTCGCCAACGTCGACGGCCTCAACGCCCTCATCGGCGAGGTACTCGACTTCAGCCGGCTCGAGCGGTCGACGGTGTCGCTCGAGCCCGAAACCGGTGAGCTGCTCGCCATGGCGCACTCGCTCGTCTCGCAACTCGGCGACGTCGTCGCCAGCCATCCCGTCGAAGTCGTCGGGTCGCCCACGCCGGTCTACGTCGACGCGCATGCCCTCGCCCGGATCCTCACCAACCTGTTGACGAACGCGGTCCGCTACACGCCCGAGGGGACGCCGGTTCGCATCACCGTGCAGCCTGACGCGAACGGTGACGCGGTGCTCGTCGTCGACGACTCGGGTCCGGGGATCCCCGAGGACGAGTTCCCTCGGCTGTTCGACCGCTTCTGGCGGGGGCAGGCGGCCGTCGACACCCGCGCGCAGGGGAGCGGCATCGGGCTGGCCGTGGTCGCCGAGCTCTGCCTCTTGTCGGGTGGGACGATCGAGCCAGGACGGTCGCCGGGGGGTGGGGCCCGGTTCACGGTCACCCTCCCCGGCCGGCGACCGACCTGAACCGCCGATCTCAGATGGAGGTGAGGCGGCGCTCGTAGTCGTCGGCGAGGCCTCGGAGCTGCGTGGCGGCCGCATCTCGGGTGCTGCCGACGAAGGTCGGACCGTGCATCAACGCGAGGCGCTGCGGCTCCAGGTCGGCCAGTCGGCGGATCGTGGGCGCCGTGTTCGGGGTGATCGCGGTGGCGCCGAAGATGTCCTCCGCGGCAGCGGCCGGCCCGACGAGGTCGTCGTCGCTCGTCGCCGGGGCTTCCCCGGTGGCGGTGAACAGGTCGCCGCAGAACAGCGTGCCCGTGGTCTCCTCGTAGAGCACGCGGGCGTCCCAGCCGTGGGGGACGTGGGGCGTGTCGATGTGGCGCACGCGTTTGCCCCCGAGGTCGAGAACCTCGCCGTCTGCGAGGCCGCGGGGAGGTCGATCGGCCTGGTCTTCGAGCGAGACCATCACGCCGAGGCCGCCGTGCGCCACCTCTGCCTGCGGCGCGGTGGCCATCCACTGGTTCATCGAGCCGCACTCGTCGGCCTCGAAGTGACCGAAGGCGATCCAGCGCAGCGTGGCCGGGTCGATCACTCGGCTGACGGCGTCCTTCACCATCGGGAACAGCTGTCGCTGGCCCGTGTGGAACAGCAGCGGCTCGTCGGCCTCGATCAGGAACTGGCAGAACGGGATGCCGGCATCGGGGATGAAGGTGGCGAAGCGGTGGATGCCGTCGGCGACCTCGTCGTGGACTGTCTTCATTGCAGGGGTTCCTCCGTGGAGAGGGGTCCGCTGGTCCGGGCCCGTGGATCGGTTCAGAACGGGACCTGGGTCTCGAGCAGCTCGTGGTTCGGCTCGGCGCGCCCCGAGAGCATCCGGCAGAACTCGATCGCGTCGACCTCGAGCGACGGGCCCCCGGTGCCGGAGCGGAAGCTCCCGCCGGCGGGCCCGGTGAGGGTGAGTTCGAACGCGGCACCGTGGCGGCGGGCCCACTCGGCGACCACGTCGGCGACGATGCGACCGTCGTGGTCTGGGTCGAGCGAGGGTGGCCGGTCGACGGCGCGAGCCAGGTCGGCGACGCGGTGCAGCCAGGTGTCGCGTGTGACGATCGGGCCGAGCAGGTACGACATCGACCACTTCTCGACCACGCCGTCGACGTCCTGGGGGAACGACAGCCTGCTCGCCAGCACCTCCGGCGGTCGGCGCCGTCCGGCCACCGCCGTCGCGACGAGCTCGCGCATGCGGTCGACGAGCTCGTCGGTGGTGAGGTCGGCCATGCGCTCGACCTGGATGGCCGTCATGGCGTCGAGGGGCGACCCGCCGGCGCGCTTGGCGCGACGCGCGGACTGCGCCTGTTCGGCCGCCGAGCGCCGGAGGGTGGACATCGACCACATCATCCCGGCGACGTGCCCGGCGAGGTCTCGAACGGTCCAGAGCGTGCAGTCGGTGGGTCGGCCCCAGTCGCCCGCCGACAGGCCCGCGAGCTCGTCGATGAGGCGCTGATAGGCGACCTCGCCGAGGTCGAGCCCCTCGGCCCGATCGACCGGCCGGATGTCGGCGACATCGGTGATGGTGGTCGTCATGAGGGTTCTCCTTCAGATGGGATGCCGACGTGTTCGCAGAACATGTCGACGGCATCGTCGATGAGGCGGATCCAGCGGTCGCCGCCGGGATCGTTCGAGATCTGCTGGTCGGTCAGGCCGGTCACGATGGCCGTCCACAGGTCCATGGCGCGGGGATCGGTCACACCCATGGTGGCGAGGAAGTCGCCGAGGCGCTCGAGCTGTCGGACGGACACGCCGTAGGTCTCCGGCGTGGGTTCGAAGTCGGGGAGCACTCGCTGGAACATGAGCTGGTAGCGAACGGCATCCGACGTGCAGAACTCGACGAACTGGTGGGCGATGCGCTTGAAGACCGTGCGGGGGTGGTCGCCGGCGTCGAGCCAGCCCTGCCAGACCGCGGCGACCTCGTCCATCTGCTCGTAGCCTTCGCGGAACATCGCGTCGTAGATGGCCGACTTCGAATCGAAGTAGGCGTACAACGACGACGCCTTCAGCCCGACGTGCTTGCCGAGGTCACGAAGCGACAGCGAGCCGAGGCCCTCGGCCCGACAGATCTGCCACGCCGCGTCGACGATGCCCTCGCGGGTGGCGTCACGCCGTCGGTCGGCGAGCGAACGGTCTTCGTCTGTGTCGAACATCGTTCGACATCTTCGAACAGTGTTCGTTAGCTGTCAAGTGGATGGTGTGGAGGGTCATCGGGCGGAGAGGACCACGAAGCTCGGGTCGCTGCTGAGGGCGGTGACCGAGTCGAAGAGGTTGCGCAACGGCTTGTGATGGCCGAGGTGGCGGTTGCCGACGACGATCAGCTGCCCACCGGGACGCAGGACGCGGCGGGCGTCGGCGAACATCCGGCCGGCGACGTCGTGGGTGCGGGCGCCGCCGGCGTGGAACGGGGGGTTCACCACGATGAGGTCGGCGTCGTCGTCGGGGATTCCGACGAGCGAATCGGCCACCGCGAACGCTGCGGTCGGCGCCTCGCTCCCGACGGTGACGCGGGCCGAGGCCACCGCCTGGTACGACTCGTCGATGCACCGCAGCTCGATGTCGGGATTGCGCCGAGCGAGCGTGGCGCCGATGATGCCGTTGCCGCAGCCGAGGTCGATGACGCGTGCGCCCGGGGGGACCTCGGGCAGGTGGGTGAGGAGCAGGCGGGCGCCGGCGTCGGGTGACCCCGACGAGAACACGGTCGGCAGGTTCGTGACGGCGACCCCCTCGTGCGTCTTCCAGGTGATCGGTTCGAGTGGGGCCGGCGCCTCGAGCCGGGGGTTCACCTGCGCCAGCAGGAGCCGGGCCTTCTTGCGAGCCCTGGTGGTGGGCGTGGGGCCGATCGATCGCTCGAAGACCTCGATCGTGGAGTTGTGCACGGACTTGGTCATGCCTGCCCCGATGACCACCGAGCCCTCGTGCAGGAGCGGTCGGAGACGACGGAGCTCGTCGTCGAGGAACGCGATGGTCCGTGGCACCTTCACGATGACCACGTCGATCGGACCCTCGGGGACGTCGGTGCTGGGGACGAAGCGTACGAGGTCCGGGTCGAGGTCGTTCCGGACCAGGTTCGCTCGGGCGGCCTCGATGGCGACGTGGGAGTCCGACCACGACTGCGGCCGGTGATCGGCGAGCACGGTCGCCAGCGCGCCGAACCCGTCGTTGACCACGAGCCAGCGGTCGCCGGAGACGCCAGCTTCGGCGAGATGGGCGAGCACGTACTCGTCGGCCGCGTCCCAGGCACGCAGTGGCCCGGCTTCGTGGTGATCTCGGTGGAGGGTGAACTCGCCTTGCGGAACCGTCAGCACGTCGTCCATGGACTCAGCGTGGCACCACCTGCACCGGTACGGCCTCATAGCCGCGGAGCGTCATGCGGTTGCGGCGGACGAGATCGCCGTCGAGTTCGATGGACGAGAACCGCTCGCGCAGCGCCCCGAACACCTCTTGGCCCTCGGCCCGAGCCAGGTTGGCGCCCAGGCAGTAGTGGATGCCCGAGGCGAAGCTCATCGGTGGCCCCTCGTCTCGGCTGACGTCGAATCGCTCGGGGTCCGTGAAGTGCGCGGGGTCGCGGTTGGCCGCGCCGAGCAGCGTGACGATGGTGTCGCCCTCGGCCAGCGGCTCGCCCAGGAGGTCGGCCGGCTCGAGCGCGGTGCGGACGTCGAGCTGCACGGGAGAGTCCCACCGCAGCATCTCGTCGACAGCCGTGGTGGTCAGAGACGGGTCGTCCCAGAGGCGTTGCTGCTCGGCGGGGTTCTTGAGCAGGGCGCCCATGCCGTTGCCGATGAGGTTGGTCGTGGTCTCGAACCCGGCAGCGAACAGCAGGGCCGACACCGACAGGATCTCGCCGTGGCTGAGGCTGTCGCCGGCCTCCTCGACGGCGATGAGGTCGGAAAGCAGGTCGTCCTGGGGGTTCTTCCGGCGCTCGGCCACGAGGGCATCGAAGTAGGCGCCGATCTCGCCGTTCACCGCGTCGGCGGCCCGGAGCTCGTCGGGCGTTGCGCCCGGTTCGATGCCGGCGGCGGCGGTGGTGATGAGGCTGCGGAACTGGGGCCAGTCGGCCTCAGGCACCCCGACCATGGTGCCGATGACGGCCACGGGGAGGGGGAAGGCGATGAGCTCCAGGAGGTCACCGCCCTCCTGGTCGGCGAGCCGGTCGACGGCCTGCTCGGCCAGGCCGCGGATGCTCGAGCGGAGCTCCTCGACCCGCCGGGGGGTGAACGCCCGCGACACGAGGCGGCGCTGACGCGTGTGGTCGGGAGGATTGAGGAACAGCATCGACGTCGGCCGGTCCTCGACGATCGCCCGTTCGGCGAACTCCTGGCGGATCCGGGCCGACTCGGCGTCGCTCTGCGGGATCAGCCCGCCACCGCCCCGTCCGCTGGCCTTGCCCAACCGGTTGTCACGCAGCACGTGCTGGCAGTCGTCGTAGCGCGTGAGGAAGATCACCCCGGTGGCGCTGTGGTGGACCGGTGCCGTCTCACGCAGGTGGCGATAGATCGGCGCCGGGTCGTCGAGCCCTTCGGGGGTGAAGAACAGATGCGCGAGGGCATCGTCGGCCGTCATCGTCGGATCGATCGCAGTCATGGCGGTGGTGGCTCCGGAGCAGTGGTGGCAACAGCGCTGCCACAATATCGGGGAGTCGGAAGGCCTACGCTCTCGCCCGCAGATCGTCTGCACCAGGGGGAACGATGACCGAGATCCACGGCCAGCACGACGCGGCGTTCGCGGCCGTCCGTGACCAGTTCGAGAAGAACTTCATCGACGGCAAGGAGCTCGGTGCGAGCGTCGCGGTCACCGTCGCCGGCGAGCCGGTCGTCGACCTCTGGGCCGGTGCCGCCAGCCCCGCGGGCGACCCGTGGCAGCGAGACACCATCGTCAACGTGTACTCGACCACGAAGACGATGGCTGCGTTGTGCGTGCTCATGTGCGCCGATCGGGGCCTGGTCGACACCGACGCGCCGGTGGCCGACTATTGGCCCGAGTTCGCGGCCAACGGCAAGGACGGCGTGCTGGTGAAGCACGTCATGAGCCACTCGGCCGGCCTGTCGGGCTTCGATCCGCCGGTCGCCGTCCCGGACATCTACGACTGGGACGCCACCGTGGCACACCTCGCCGCGCAGGCACCGTGGTGGGAGCCGGGGAGCCAGCCCGGCTACCACGCGGTCACCCAGGGGTTCCTGCAGGGCGAGATCGTCCGCCGGGTCACGGGTTCCTCCATCGGCACCTTCTTCGCCGACGAGGTCGCCGGCCCGCTCGGCGCCGATTTCCACATCGGTTTCGGTCCCGAACACGACCACCGTGCGGGCGAGCTGGTCCCTCCCGATCAGACGGCCGACGAGATGCTCGCGGGCGCCGATCCCGACTCCGTCGGGGCACGCACCGGGCGCAGCTGTCCGATGGACGCCACCGAGCCGCGCACCCGCGCGTGGCGAGCGGCCGAGATCCCCGCGGCTGGCGGGTTCGGCAACGCTCGCTCGGTTGCACGCGTGCACTCGGCCATCGCCAACGGTGGCACGGTCGACGGGGTGACGCTGCTGTCGATGGACACCATCGACCGCGCGCTGCAGCCGGTCGTCGCCGGTCCGGACCTCGTCATGGGGCAGCACAACACCTTCGGGCTCGGCTATGGCCTGCAGTCCGAGGCGATGCCGCTGCCCAACGACCGCACGCTGTTCTGGGGCGGATGGGGCGGCTCGGTGGCGATCATCGACACCGAGAACAAGATGTCCATCGCGTACGTGATGAACCGCATGGGCTCCGCGCTCATGGGCGACACGCGTGGCACCGACCTCGTGATGGCCGCATACGGCGCACTCTTGACCGCATGACATCGGGGGGTTGGCCAGGAGCGCAGGTCCTCGGCCTCGACGACGGGCGTCTGCGCATCGACGGCATCGCCGACCTCGAGCCACGACCCGACGGCTTCCGTCTGCACCGACTGGCGTTCCGCTTCCATCCGCAGATGCCGGCCGACGTGCAGTTCATCGAGTCGGTTCCGGCCGGCGCTCGCATCGTCTTCGACACCGACGCCACCGAGGTCGGCATCGACTGCATGCCACTCCGACTCGCCGACGGCGACGGCGACCCCCGGCATGCGGTGTTCGCCGCGGTGGTCGACGGCGGGGTCGTCAGTGAGCAGGTCGTCGAGTTCGGCCACGTCGTCCGCACCCGTCCCGAGACGCCGGCCGGCTTCACGCTGGACCGCGGCGAACCAGGCCGCTGCGTGCTGGGCGAGCTGCCGGCGGGCCCGAAGACGGTGGAGGTCTGGCTGCCCCACGCTGCCGGGCTGACGATCCAGGGTCTCGTGGTGCCGGCAGACGCCATCGTCACCCCCGCCCCGCCCGACCCTCGGCCGCGCTGGCTCCACCACGGCAGCTCGATCTCGCACTGCATGGAGGCCGACTCGCCGCTGGGGACCTGGCCGGCCGTCGCCGCAGCGCTGACCGGACACCACCTCGTCGGGCTCGGTCTCGCCGGCCAGGCCCAGCTCGACCAGTTCACGGCCCGCACCATCCGCGACACGCCGGCCGATCGCATCAGCCTGAAGCTGGGCATCAACGTCGTGAACGCCGATTCGCTCAAGCTGCGCACGTTCGGGCCCGCCGTCCACGGATTCCTCGACACCATCCGGGAAGGACAGCCCGACACGCCGATCCTCGTCAGCTCGCCGATCTACTGTGAGTCGGTCGAGCACCTGCCCGGTCCCACCGACACGCGCAGCACCGGCACATGTCAGACCGCGGGGACGCGCGAGTCCCAGCTCGCCGGAAGCCTCAGCCTCCGGCAGGTGCGGCGGATCCTCGAGGAGGTCGTGGAGACCCGGCTCGCCAACGGCGACCACCGACTGACGTACCTCGACGGCCTCGAGCTGTTCGGCCCCGACGACGCGCACGACCTCCCCGACGGGCTGCACCCCAATGCCGCCGGCTACCGGCGGATGGGCGAGCGGTTCGCCGCGCTGGACTTCCTGACCTGAACCGTCGCCCCGCAGGCGACGGCTCAGGCGCAGCGGATCAGCTGACGATCTCGCTGGTCTGCATCACCGGAGCGATGGTCGTGTAGTTCGCCACGTCGGCGATGACCTTGCCGGTGTCCTCGTTGGCCATGGCGGCGCCGAGCGCCTCGATCGTGTCGAACTCGAAGTGCACGGCCGCGACGTACGGGCCGTCGACGCCCTTCTCGATGACCGCCGAGTCGAGACCCCACGTCGAGCATGCCAGCGGGACGTGGGTGTTCTTGTAGTAGTCGTGGTCGAAGTCGGCACCCTCGGTGGCGGGATACAGCACGCTGAGCTTGATCATCTTGTGTTCTCCTCTGCGGAACGGACGGGACCGCAGCCTGCCACCTCGGACTCGGCCGTGACGGCCCGCCGGCTGCGAGCTCAGGTGCCCGGGTCCGACTGACCGAGGGCGACGAGGAGCTCGCCGATCGAGTGCTCGTGCTCCACCGGGTGCCGGAGGGGGAGCTCGGTGTGGATCTCGTACTGGTTGCGCCGACCCACGCGATCACGGCTGACGTAGCCCGCCTCCACGAGGTCGTTGACGATGTTCTGGGCGGCCCGCTCCGTGATGCCGACCTGCGCGGCGATGTCCCGCACCCGGATCTCGGAGTCCTCGGCGATGCAGATCAGCACGTGTCCGTGGTTGCTGAGGAACGTCCATGAGGACTTGGTCGGATCGTCGGCCACGGCCACACCCTACCAAAATGCAGGATCCCTAAAGCATGACTTGTAATTCAGGTATTGGTGTGCGCATAGTGTGCGCAATCGGCCCGAGCCCGGGCCCGAAGAGAAAGGCCGGGACACTGGCCATGTTGATGGGGAAGACGGTGCTCGTCACCGGAATCGCTCGGACGGACAGCATCGCCTTCGCCGTGGCGCAGCGAGCGATGTGCCACGGCGCCGAGGTTGCGCTCGCAGCGTTCCCTCGTGACCTCGACGGTGCGATCGATGCCTGCGCATCCCTGCCGAAGGCGCCGCTGTGCATCGTCGCGGCGGACATGACCGATCCGGATGACGTCGCGGCCCTCGAGCTGACGATCAGCGATCGAACCGATCACCTCGACGGTGCGCTCCACGCCATCGCGTTCGCTCCGGCGGCCGCGCTCGCCGGGGTGCTCGACGTCCCGGCGACCACGGTCGAGATGGCGTTCCGTACCAGCACCCACTCGTACGCCACGCTCGCCGGCCTGGTGAGCCGCCTCGCCCCCGAGACCGGCGCCAGCCTGGTGGGTCTCGACTTCGACAGCAGCCGCGCCTGGCCCGTCTACAACTGGATGGGCCCCTGCAAGGCCGCGCTGCGGTCGCTCAACCAGTACCTCGCCCGTGACCTCGGCCCGCAGAAGGTGCGGTCGAACCTGGTCGCCGCCGGCCCGCTCGCCACCCGTGCGGCATCCGGGATCCCCGACTTCGACCAGCTCCTCCACGCATGGGCCGAGAGATCGCCGCTGCCGTGGGATCCGAACGACGCCGCACCGGTCGCCGACGCCGTCTGCTTCCTGCTGTCGGACCTCGCCCGAGCCGTGACCGGCGAGGTGCTCCACGTCGACGGCGGGGTCCACGCAATGGCCTCCGGCTTCGTCGCTGACCTTCCGATGGGGGCCTGACGTGTTCGACGTCGCCGCCAGCAACCTCACCTCGCCCGCCGTCCTGGCCTTCGCCATCGGGCTGGTGGCCGCCACGTGGAAGACGAGCCTCCGCCTGCCCCAGCCGGTGGGCGCGCTGCTGTCGACCTACCTCCTCGTCGCCATCGGCTTCAAGGGCGGCGTGGCCCTCAAGCACACGCCCCTGGCCGATCTGTGGGGACCCGCGCTGGCGACGCTCGCCCTCGGCATCGCGACCCCGCTCATCGCCTTCGCGGTCCTGCGCAACATGGGTCGGTTCGACGTGCAGGACGCCGCCGCCATCGCCGCCCACTACGGATCGGTCTCGGTGGTGACGTTCACCGCCGCCACGACTGCCGCGGTCGCCGCGGGCCTGAGTCCCGAGAGCTTCCTCCCGGCGCTGGTCGTGCTGCTCGAGGTGCCGGGCATCGCGATCGCCCTCCTGCTCGCGCAGCGAGACGCGGCCGGTGACATCCGGGCGGCATGTCGCGAGGCCGTCGCCGGCAAGAGCGTCGTGCTCCTCGCCGGCGGGGTGATCATGGGCACCGCGGCGTCGGCCACGGCGGTCACCTCGGTCGAGCCCCTCTTCGTGGCGCTGTTCCCAGGCATGCTCACCCTCTTCCTGCTCGACCTCGGTGCGATGACGGGCGAGCGCCTCACCGAGGTCCGCAAGGCGGGGTCCTTCCTCCTCGGCTTCGCCGTGACGATTCCGCTGGCGTTCGGCACGCTGGGACTCATGGCGGGCATGGCCGCAGGCCTCTCGCCAGGGGGCACGGCGATCCTCGCGGTGATGGCGGCCAGTGCGTCCTACATCGCGGCGCCGGCCGCGGTCTCGATCGCCCTCCCGGGTGCGAACCCCGCCCTCGGGCTGTCGGCATCGCTCGGCGTCACCTTTCCCTTCAACCTCGTGATCGGAATCCCCTTGTTCCTCGCTGTCAGTCAGGCCATCGGATGAGCCGGCCCATCGTCGGGATCGTCGGCGGCGGCCAGCTCGCCCGCATGACGGCGCAATCGGCGGTCTCCCTCGCCGTCGACGTGCACGTGCTCGTCGAGCACGAGGACGATCCAGCCGCATCAGCCGCCACCTCGGTCGTGGTCGGAGACCACCGGGACCCGGCCACGCTCGAGCGGTTCAGCCGGCCATGCGACGTACTGACCTTCGATCACGGGCGTGTCGATCCGTTCGCCGTCGCTGCGCTCGAGGGCCGAGGTCGCTGCGTGCGACCCAGCAGTCTCGTGCTCCGGTGCGCCGACAAGGCGTTCCAGCGCCGCACGTTCGACGCCATCGGCATCCCGCTCCCGCCGTTCGGCATCGTCCACTCCGCCGCGGAGATCGGTCGTGTCGCCGCCGACCACGGCTGGCCGGTGGTGGCCAAGACCCCGATCGGTGGCTGGGACGGCGACGGGGTGTTCGTGCTGTCCGGACCGGACGAGGCCCGAGCGCTGTTCGAGCGCCTCGGCGGTGTCCGCCTCGTGGTCGAGCCCCTGCTCGAGCTGTTGGGCGAGTTCGTGGTGCTCGTCGCCCGCCGACCCGGCGGCGAGGCGGTCGCGTATCCGGTGGTCGACACCGTGGACGACGGCGGCATCTGTGTCGAGACGGCCGTGCCGTCCGTCGCCCACCCGGCCCACATCGCTGCCGCGAGGGCACTGGCGCTCCGGTTGGCGCACGAGGTCGGTGCCACGGGCATCCTCGCCGTCGAGTTCCTCGTGACGCCTCAGGGCGTCCTCGTCGACGAGCTCGTCCCGCGGCCGCACCGCAGTGGTCACTGGACCATCGAGGGTGCGGTCACCTCGCAGTTCGAGAACCACCTCCGAGGCGTCCTCGACTGGCCGTTGGGCGACACCGGGCTCCGGGCCCTGTCGCACGCCGGGCCCGCGGGCCCGGTTCGCTGACGGCCTACTCGGCCGCGATCTGGGTGTTGACGCCGGCGATGGCGTCGATGAACTCCTCGACCAGCTCGAACACGACCTGGCGGGTGGGCTTCACCTTGTTCATCGTTCCCACGACCTGACCGACGAAGTAGGTGGCGAGCTTCGCCGCCTCGTCGTTGCCGGCCTCGGCCGAGTGGTGGGCGCGGAAGAGCGCCGGCTCGGCGAGCTGGTTCTGCGTGGGCAGCGGGAGCGTGGCCGGGGCGCCCGGCTGCTGCCAGGCCTCGGTCCACGCCGACACGAGCTGGCGGGCCGGCTTGCCGGTGCGCGCGCGTGAGCGCACCGTCTGGTCGCTGCGGGCCTCGAGGAACCGCTGCTTGACCACAGGGTGGGTCTCGGCCTCGTTGGTGGTGAGCCACACCGAGCCGCACCACACGCCGGCGGCGCCCAGCGCCATCGACGCCGCCATCTGCCGGCCGCGGCCGATGCCGCCGGCGGCGACGACCGGGACGGGTGCGACGGCGTCGACGACCTCGGGCACGAGGACCATCGAGGCGATCTCTCCGGTGTGGCCGCCGGCCTCGTAGCCCTGGGCGACGATGAGATCGGCGCCGGCGTTGACGTGCCGCTCGGCGTGCTGGACCTTGCCGGCGAGCGCAGCGACCACGACGTCGTGGGCCTTGGCGGCCTGGACCAGTGCCGGCGGCGGCGGGCCGAGCGCGCTGGCGATGAGGCGGATGCCGAAGTCGAACGAGACGTCCAGCAGCTTCGACGCGAACGCCTCGGGATCGGTCAGCTCGCCGAAGCCGCTGCCGTCGCCGGTGCGGACGGTCTGGGGTCCGATGGGGTCGACGCCGTGCTGGGCGAGGACGCCGTTGACGAACGCCCAGTACTCGTCGGGGATCTCGGTCCCGCTGCCGCCCTCGCCCGTGGTGGCGTGCTTGGTGGGCAGCAGCACGTCGAGGCCGAACGGCTTGTCGCCGCACTCGTCCTTGATCCAGGCGAGGTCGACCGCGAGCTGCTCGGGTGTGTGCGCGGTGGCGCCGAGCACACCGAACCCACCGGCCCGGCTGACCTCGGCGACGACGTCGCGGCAGTGGCTGAAGGCCAGGATCGGGAACTCGACGCCCAGCATCTCGGTGACGGCGGTCCTCATGTCAGACCCGCTCGATGATGATCGCCGGCGCCATGCCGCCGCCGGCACACATGGTGATGAGCCCGAACTGCCCGTCGGTGCGCTCGAGCTCGTCGAGCACGGTGCCGATGAGGATGGCGCCGGTGGCGCCGATGGGATGGCCGAGCGCCATGGCGCCGCCGTTGACGTTGACCTTGTCGCGGTCGAGGTCGAGGTCGCGCTGGAACTTCTCGGCGACGACGGCGAACGCCTCGTTGATCTCCCAGATGTCGATGTCGTCGATGGTGAGCCCGGCACGAGCGAGCACCTTGCGAGCCGCCGGCACGGGCGCATTGAGCATCAGGGTCGGGTCGTCGCCCATGTTGGCAGTGGCCACGACGCGGGCCCGAGCCTGGAGGCCGTGCGTCTTGGCGTAGTCCTCGCTGGCCCAGAGGATGGCGGCGGCACCGTCGACGACGCCGGACGAGTTGCCGGCGTGGTGGACGTGCTGGATGTCGAGGTCGGGGTACTTCTGGTTGATGAGCTCGCGGAAGGTGGGGTTGTC
>JBFJNI010000032.1:0-33022 GCA_041618235.1 Acidimicrobiales bacterium | reverse complement strand
TCGACGTGGACCGGCAGTTCTTCCCGTCGCATCACGGACTCGACGCCCGCCAGACCCCCCGCAGCCAGGCCTTCTGCGCCCATGCACTCGAGCATCCCGACGACATCATGGTCGTCGAGGACAGCCACGACGATCCCCGATTCGTGCACAACGCCCTCGTCACGGGCCCCCCACACATCCGCTTCTACGCCGGCATGCCGCTTCGCTCACCGTCAGGCCATCCGCTGGGCACCCTGTGCATCATCGACCGCGCACCACGCCGGCTCGATCCGCGTCACGAGCGGCTCCTCCGGCACGCTGCGCACCAGGTCGAGACCCTCATCGCCGACGCCACCGAACGCCACCGATTGGCGAACCGACAGGCGGAGCTCGTCGAGGAGAACGAAGAGCTCGAACGGCTCATCGCCGATCGGACGGAGTTCCTCGCCGTGGCAAAGCACAAGCTGAAGACACCGCTGGCCGTGATCACCGGGTGGAGCACCACGCTCACGACCTTCGACTCGCTGCCCGACGCAGACCGCGCCGAGGGGATGTCGGCCATCGATCGAGCCGCCACCGAGCTGCGGGCCCAGATCGACGACCTGCTCGACGAAGCAAGGATCCATCTGATCGGCCAGGCCCTGCACCCCGAGCCCGTCGCGCTCGGCGAGTTCGTCGGATCGACCGTCGACGAACGGCGACCCGACCCCGACACCCACCCTGTGGCGGTCGACGTCGCTCCCGACCTGGTGGTCATGGCCGACCGCGCCGCGCTCGAGCACGTGCTCGCCCACCTGCTCGACAACGCCGTCAAGTACTCGCCCGAAGGCGGACCCATCGAGTTCTCGGCACGGAGCGACGGCGGCGACATCCTGCTCCGTGTGGCCGACCGGGGCATCGGATTGCCCGAAGGCGACACCGACCTGTTCGAGCCGTTCCACCGGGGTGGATCGGCCGCCAAGACGGCGCGCGGCACCGGCCTGGGGCTGCACATCGTCCGGTTGCTCACCACCAACATGGGTGGCTCGGTCCGGGCGGTCGAGCGCGACGGCGCCGGGTCGGCGTTCGAGGTGACGCTACCGGCAGCAGCTCAGCTCAGCTGACCGTGCCCACCAGGAGCGCAGGGTTCGAGGACACCGGCACGCCGCCGGCGACCTCCGACGTGATCACCAGGGCATCGACGCCGTCGTCGAGATGGAAGGCGACGACGCCCGGCGACTCGCCGAGCACACCCAACGACACCACGGTGTCGGCCCGGACGCCCCAGAGCTGATAGGTCTGTGACGGGTCGAGCGCCGGGAGCGTCGTACCCACGAGATAGCCCGAGCCGTCGGCCTCGACGGCGGCGGTCGCGGTCAGGTCACCGGACGGTGACTCGAGCAGGATCTTCGAGGCGTTCGCGTCGTTCAGCACTCGGCGGGCGACGTCATCGAGCGATGCCTGGGCCAGTACCTCGGACTCGGACGGACCGGTGTCGTTGTTGCTCACCAGGATGCCGGCGAGCAGGCCGAGCGCCAGGATCGCGACGGCAGCCGCCGCACCGATCGGGGCGAGGAACCGCGGCCGGGCCTTGCGCTCGTCGCGTGCCACTCGAGCGACCTCGAACGAGGACACCTCGGCGGTCGGGGCGCTCGGGAGCACGAGCGCAGGAGGAGGCTCCTCCAACGTCTCGACGATGCGGCTCCACAGGCCCTCGGGGGCGGGTGCGCCGCTGAACGCCATGGCCGCAGCCACCTCGCGGTGGTCGCTCACCTCGGCGGCGCAGCGCGGGCACTGGGCCAGATGCGCCTCGACGGCGATCCGCTCGTCTTCGTCGACCGCGTCGAGGGCATACGCCCCCAGCAGCTCGGCCAGCTCTTCGTGTGTGCGTTCCACTAGCCACCACCGTTGATTCCTGCGCCGGCGAGTTCGCCGCGCATCTTCTTGAGCCCGGATCGGATCCGGCTCTTGATCGTTCCCTCTGGAGTTCCCAGCAGATCTGCGACCTCGCGATAGGTGTGTCCGCCGAAGTACGCGAGGAGGATCGCTTCGCGCTCGCCCTCGTCCAGCGACTGCAGCGAGGTCTTGACCCGGTCGGCGATCGCCATGTCCCAGACTTCGTGCTCGAGGTCGTAACCGGCCTCCGCAGCCAGCGTCAGCTCCTTCTCCTCGCGACGGCGACGCGACGACTCGGACCGGATGAGGTCCACCGAGCGGCCGTGACATTGGGCCAGGAGGTAGGAACGCAGCGAACCCCGGTCGGGGTCGAACTTGTCCGGGTCGTTCCAGATGCGCAGGAACACCTCTTGCACGATCTCCTCGGCGAGGGTCCGATCGGCGAGCAGGCGGCGGGCGAGCGCGAAGACCGCTCCGGCGTGGCGCCGGTAGATCTCGGCCAGTGCGTCCTCGTGGTAGCGCCCGATGGACACGACGAGCGAGGCGTCACTGGCTTCGCGGAGTTGTTCAATGGCCATCGTGGACTTCTT
This sequence comes from Acidimicrobiales bacterium, assembly GCA_041618235.1. Classification (GTDB taxonomy): domain Bacteria; phylum Actinomycetota; class Acidimicrobiia; order Acidimicrobiales; family Salinilacustritrichaceae; genus Salinilacustrithrix. The sequence goes on along the minus strand of JBFJNI010000032.1, from coordinate 30,578 downwards.
CGGAGCCGACCACCGAGTCGGATGACCCTGCTCGTCGGCGGTCATGCGCTCGTACGGTCGAACCGGGACACCAGCTCGACATGGGGGGTGTGCGGGAACAGGTCGACGAGGACCGTGGAGACGAGCTCGTACCCGGCGTCGCGGAGCAGGCCGGCGTCACGCCCGAAGCTGCCGGCGTCGCAACTGACGAGGACCAACCGTTCGGCCCGCGTGTCGGCGATGCGACCGACGGCGTCGGCGCCCAGGCCGGCGCGGGGTGGATCGGCGACGACGAGGTCGGCCGGTGACGGCGACCATCGAGCGATCGGGAGCCGCAGGACCCGGGCGTCGAGGTCGGCCAGATTGTGGCGGGCGTCGGCCGATGACGACGTGCTCGACTCGACGCTGGTGATCGACATCCCACCTCCGAGGCACTTGGAGAACAACCCGACACCACCGTAGAGGTCGGTCAGCCTGCCGCTCCCCCACCGATCGCCGCCGGCATCACGGACGGCCGCCACCAACGCCTCGGCACCGTCCGTGCGGGTCTGGAAGAACGAGTCGGCAGAGACACGGAAGCTCTGCCCGTCGACCTCCTCGGTGAACCACGCCCGCTTGCCCTTCTTCATCTGGTCGGAGCCGACGACCAGCACGTCGTCGGGGAGGGCGACACCCGCCGGGACCGAGGGGTCGAAACGGGCCAGCCGATCACCGGTGGCGGCGCCGGTCCGCAGCGTCACCTCGAGCGACCGCCCGGTGCGGGTCCCCATGCCACCCCCTCGGATCAGTGCATCGATCGACGGGTGCGCGACCAGGCAGCGGTCGATCGCCACGGGGGTGTGTCCCTGCTCGGTCCGGAACGCGAACCGACCGTCGACGACGAGACCGCGGACGCTGGTGCGGAACCCATCGGTGGGCAGGGGCGGCGCGAGGTCGATCCGACCCTCCATGCGACCGATGCGCCGCAGCGCCTCCTCGACGAGCCGCTGTTTGAGTCGTCGTTGCTCGTCGGAACCCACGTGCTGCCAGCCGCAGCCGCCGCAGCCGTCAGCCACGTGGGGGCACGGCGGCTCGACCCGATGCGCGCTGGGCTCGACGATCCGGTCGACGAACCCCTTGAGCATCCGGGGCCTGTCCATGGTGATCTCGACCAGGACCCGGTCGCCCGGAATCGCTCCGTGGACGAACACCACTCTCCCGTCGGGAGCATGGGCGATGCCGTCGCCACCGCCGGCGACGTCGTCCACCACGAGCTCGAGAGAAGCCATCGCCGTCACGCTACGGGTCCGGGACGCCGGCACCTCGGACCGCGTCCCGGGGATCGGATGCCATGAGGGCCCGCGCCCAGGTGAAATGATGGTCGGATGACCGACCTGCCGGGCACCGACCGTCCCTTCGAGATCGCCCCATCGGTCCTCCCGGCCGATTTCTCCCGGCTGGGCGAGGCCGTCGAGGGCCTCGCCGCCGCCGGCGTCGACCGCATCCAGTGGGATGTCATGGACGGCCGCTTCGTCCCCAACCTCACCTTCGGCCCCGACGTCATCGCGGCGTGCCGCGACCGCACCGATCTGCTGTTCGAGGCCCACCTCATGGTCGAGGAGCCCGACGACCTGCTCCCCTTGTGGGTCGAGGCAGGTTGTGGCCTGCTCATCGTCCACGCCGAGGCCTGCCGTCACCTCCACCGCACCCTCGGCCGCATCCGCGACCTCGGCGCCAAGGCGGCCGTGGCGCTCAACCCGTCGACGCCGCCCCAGGACATCGAGCACGTGCTCGACCTGTGCGACATGGTCCTGGTCATGACCGTGAACCCGGGCTTCGGTGGCCAGAAGTACATCGGCACCATGGAGCCCAAGGTCGCCACGATCCGCCGGTGGATCATCGAGGGTGGCCACGACTGCGATCTCGAGGTCGACGGCGGCATCAGCCCGGCCACCGTGCAGGGCGCGGCCGCCGCCGGCGCCAACGTGCTGATCTCGGGCTCGTCGATGTTCAAGGATCCCGCGGGCTTGGCCCACGCCGTCGACGAGCTCCGGGCGCTCGCCGAGGCGACACGGAGCCAGGGCTGAGCACGGTGCGCCGGCGCCTGCTGGTTGGCCACGCCCTCGCCGCCGCGGTCGGGCTGGCCGCCTGTGGTGGCAGCGGCGGAGGCGACGTCGAGGCGTTCTGCGCCGCGGCCACCGACACCGACCGCTTCGAGGCGGCCTTCGACCAGCTCGACCCCATGGACGTCGACGGCGCCATCGTCACCTTCGAGGCCGCCCGCGCCGAACTGGTCGAGCTGCGCACCGAAGCGCCGAGCGAGGTCCGCCAGGACATCGACTTGCAGGTGTCGTTCCTCGACGAGCTCACCGAGGGCCTCGTGGCCTCCGACCCGACCGCCGACGAGCGCCCCGAGGTCTACGCCGACCTCCGGCCTCGCTTCGACGAGGTCGAGGCGGCCGGCAGTCGGCTCACCCGCTGGGTCGACGCGAACTGCTGACGATCAGTCGGAGGTGGCATCGCCGCGATGGGCGATGACCTTGTCGACGATGCCGTACTCCTGGGCCTGCTCGGCCGTGAACCAGCGGTCGCGCTCGGAGTCCTCGCGGATCTGCTCGACCGTCTGACCGGTGTGCTCGGCGATGCGCTCGGCCATCAGCCGCTTGATGAAGGCGAGCTGCTCGGCCTGGATGGCGATGTCGGCCGCCTGACCCTGGAAGCCGCCCGAGGGCTGGTGCATCATGATCCGAGCGTGGGGCAGCGAGTAGCGCTTGCCCTTGGCGCCGGCGCCCAGCAGGAACTGACCCATCGAGGCCGCGAGGCCCATGCAGATGGTGGCCACGTCGGGACCGATGAAGTTCATCGTGTCGAGGATGGCCATGCCGGCCGTGACCGAGCCGCCAGGGCTGTTGATGTAGAGCCAGATGTCCTTCTCGGCATCCTGGCCCTCGAGATAGAGGAGCTGGGCGCAGATCTGGTTCGCGATGCTGTCGTTGACATCGGTGCCCAGGAACACGATGCGGTTCTGGAGCAGCTGGTTGTAGATCTGGAAGCCGGGATCGCCGAACCCAGGAAGGTCGGCGGCGAGCGGGGACGGGAGCTGAGCAGTCACCCGGAGGAATCTAGCGGCGGGTTCGCACGACGCCGTACCGTCTCCCCAAAGCATCAGTGGTGGAACTGGCAGACACGCAAGGTTTCGGATCCTTGTGCGTGCCGGCGCACTAGTTTCCGATCGCACCGGCATCAGTGGTGGAACTGGCAGACACGCAAGGTTTAGGTCCTTGTGCGCGAAAGCGTGTGTGGGTTCGAGTCCCACCTGATGCACCACGGCCCGCCGCTCCCGGCATGCTGCATCGATGCCCGAGGGCCACACCATCCACCGCCTCGCCCGCGACCTCGCCACGGACCTGCGGGGCCACGCCGTCGCCACCGAGGTCCGCCAGGACCGTTTCGCCGACGCGGCCCGCCGACTCGACGGCTGCGTCCTCGAGGACACGTCGGCGCTGGGCAAGCACCTCTTCCTGCACTTCGAGGAAGCGCAGGTGGTCCACGTCCACCTCGGCCTGTTCGGCAAGTTCCGCCGGCGTCCGTTGCCCGCACCGGAGCCGTCCGACGCCCTGCGCCTCCGGCTCACCGGGCCGGAACGGGCGTGGGATCTCACCGGCGCGATCACCTGCGACCTGCGGGAACCCGACGTGCTCGACGAGGTGGCAGCCAAGCTCGGACCCGACCCGCTGCGGAGCGATGCCGATGCCCAACGCTTCGTCGACCGGGTCCGACGGTCGAGGAAGTCCATCGGCGCCCTGCTGATGGATCAGTCGGTGATCGCCGGCGTCGGCAACGTCTACCGGGCCGAGATCCTCCACCTGCACGGCATCGCACCCGAGCGCGAGGGCCGTTCGCTCGACGAGGACGAGGTCCGGGCGCTCTGGGACACCGCCGTCGAGCAGCTGCACCTCGGCGTGAAGCGGAACCGCATCGTCACCGTGCCGTTGAACGGTCGGGCCGCGTCGCGCATCAAGCGGTCCGACGCCGTCCACGTCTACAAGCAGGAACGCTGCCGCACCTGTGGCGGCCCCATCCGCCACACCGAGATCGCCAACCGCAACTCGTTCCACTGCCCCGCCTGCCAGTCCTGACCGCGGCCGCGGGCCGGTACCTTCAGCCCGTGCACGTCGACGATCTGCCCACGCCGGCCCTGGTGGTCGACCTCGCCACCTTCGACGCCAACGTGGCGCGTATGGGGGCGATCCGACCCGGCACCTCGTTGCGCCCGCACGTCAAGGCCTTCAAGTCGACCGCTCTGGCGCATCGGCTCGCGGTCGCGGGCCACACTGCGTTCTGCTGCGCGACCCCGGCCGAGGTGGTGGGTATGGCCCGGGCCGGCCTCGGCGCCGACCTGCTGCTCGCCAACGAGAGCCTCGACCCCGATCGTCTCCGGGCGATGGCCGATCTCGATGTGCCGGTCACCATCGCCGTCGACTCCGACGCCACGGTCGATGCCGCGGCCGCGGCCGGGATCCCGGCCGTGCTGATCGACGTCAACGTCGGCCTCCCCCGCTGCGGGTGCCACGTCGACGACGCCGGCCGCCTCGCCGACCGCGCCCGCGCCGCCGGCGTCGAGGTCCGTGGGGTCATGGGCTACGAGGGTCACGTGAACGTCATCGACGACCGCGCCGAGCGCGAGGCCGCCGTCGAGGTCGCGATGGCAAAGCTCCTCCGCGCCTCCGATCACGTCGGCGGCGACATCGTCTCGGGTGGCGGCACCATGACCGCCGAGCTGAACCGGTGGGCCACCGAGATCCAGGCCGGCACCTACGTGCTCATGGACACCGCCTTCGTACCCCACGTCCCGTTCGAGATCGCCATCTCGGTCGTGGCCACCGTCATCTCGGTGAACTCCAAGGGCTACGCCGTGGCCGATGCCGGCCTGAAGTCACTGGGCATGGACCACGGGAACCCGACCATCGCCGGCGCCGACATCTGGATCTGCTCCGACGAGCACGTCACGTTCGCTGCCGATCCCCTTCCTGCGGTCGGCGACCGAGTCAGACTCCTGCCCGCCCACCTCGACCCCACCGTCGCCAAGCACGAGCGCATGTGGCTCGTCGACGGCGACGACGTCGTCGACGAGTGGCCGGTCGACCTCCGCGGCTGGTGACCACCCACCACCCCACGAATTTCCTACCGAATCACCGTCGGTATCCGACGTCGATTCCCAGCGATTTTCGAAAAGGGGGGTCAGGCGGGGTCGAGGAGGGCGACGAGGGTGCGGAATGCCCGGCCGCGGTGCGACAGGGCGTGCTTCTCGTCGGCGGTCATCTCGGCGAAGGTCCGTCCGTCGCCCTCGATCGGCTCGAAGATCGGGTCGTAGCCGAAGCCACCCGATCCTCGAGGTCTCTCCGCGATGAGACCCTCGACCGTGCCGCGGACGACCTCCTCGCGACCGTCGGGCCACACGGCCGCCGCCGCGGCCACGTAGCGCCCGGCTCGGGGGCGATCCGGTACGGCGTCGAGCTCGCGCAGGACACGGGGGATCCAGTCGGGTTCCTCGGTCCATCGGGCCGAGTGGATGCCGGGCCGGCCGTCGAGCGCGTCGATCTCGATGCCCGAGTCGTCGGCGATCGCCAGCGCGCCGGTGGCGTCGACCACCGCACGCGCCTTGAGGATGGCATTGGCCTCGAAGGTGGCTCCGGTCTCCTCGACCGCCGGGTCGAGCGCCTCGACCGCCCAACCCGGGCCGAGGATCTCGGCGACTTCCTCGACCTTGTGGGCGTTGCCGGTGGCGAAGACGATGCGACGCTGGCCGGCGCTCACCGCGACGCCGGCGCCTCGGCCACGTAGCGGCGCTGAGCCTCGACGAGCTCGGCGATGCCGCCTTCGGCGAGGTCGAGCAGGCGGTCGAGTGCGACGCGCCCGAACGCCGCGCCCTCGGCGGTGCCCTGCACCTCGACGTAGTCGCCGTCGGAGGTCATCACCACGTTCATGTCGACCTCGGCCCCGGCGTCCTCGACGTAGGGCAGATCGCAGACGGGCGTGCCGTCGACGATGCCCACGCTGATGGCGGCGCAGAACGCCGTGAGCGGGTTGGTCGCCAGCTCGCCCCGAGCCACGAGCCGGGTGAGGGCGTCGTGGAGGGCGAGGTAGCCGCCGGTGATCGACGCCGTGCGAGTGCCACCGTCGGCCTGGAGCACGTCGCAGTCGACGATGATCTGACGCTCGCCGAGCGCCTTCATGTCGCACACCGATCGCAGCGAGCGCCCGATGAGGCGCTGGATCTCCTGGGTGCGGCCGCTCTGCTTGCCCTTGGCGGCCTCGCGACCGATGCGCTCGGGGCTGGCGCCGGGGAGCATCGAGTACTCGGCGGTGACCCAGCCCGAGCCCCGGCCCTTCATCCAGCGCGGGACGTCCTCGTCGATCGATGCCGTGCACAACACGCGGGTCTGGCCGAAGCTGATCATGCACGAGCCGGCCGCCATCACGGTGGGGTCGCGCTCGATGGTCAGCGGTCGGATGGCCTCGGGGGTGCGGCCGTCTGCTCTGGCACTGGTCACGGGGTGTACCTCTCGTGGGTCTGGGCGACGGCGATGGGGCCGTCGTAGGCGGTGGCCGCCTCGGCCTTCCGGGTCGCAGGGTCGGACCCCGGGACCAGGTGGGTGAGGAGCAAACCTGCCACACCCGCCCGTGCCGCCTGCGAACCCGCCTGCCGCGCGGTGAGGTGCTGCACCACATCGACGTCGGCCTCGTCGAGCGACGCCTCGACCACAGCCAGACCGATGCCGGTGCCGAGCGACGAGAGCTCCCAGCCGTTGCCCGTGTCGGCGGAGTACGCCAGCGACCGACCCCCGGCGTCGGCCCGTACGGCGAGCGTCTCGACCGGATGATCGGTGCGCGAGAACCGGAACTCGATGTCGCCGATGGTGACGCGAGCGCTGGCGTCGATCACCTCGGACCGGAACGTCGGCTCGGGCGGGTGACCGCTGACGACGTTGAACAGCTCGGCGGTCGCGGCGGTCCAGTAGAGCGGGATGCCAGCGTTCGGGTGGCCCAGCCCGTAGCGGAGCGCGTTCACCGCCACCGGCAGCTCGAGCCAGTGGTCGGGATGCGAGTGGCTGACGACGATGCCGTCGAGGTCGGCGAGCGACACGTGCTGCTGCAGGTTGGCCAGCGTGCCGCTGCCGCAGTCGAGCCACACATTGGTGGTCGGCGTGCGCACCAGGTAGCCGCTGCATGCGGTGCCGGCGGCGGGGAACGTCCCCGATGCTCCCAGGACGGTGAGCTCGAGGGGCGCGGTGACCGCGCTGGTCGTCGGGGTCTGGGTCGTCGGGGTCTGGGTCACGGCCAGCGCACTCCCGTGGCCGAGTCGAGTTCGGGGCCGAGGAGGCGGCCACCCAGCTCGCGGAACAGCTCGACGTCGCCCGAGCTGAACCAGCGATGCGTTCCGCGCCCGGCATCGAGCGACCGTGCGAGCGCCGAGCCCTCGAGCATGGACCGCACTTCGAAGGCGGTCTCGTCGGCCGACGACACCAGGACGACGTCTCGACCGAGCACGTCGGAGATCGTACGGGCCAGGAAGGGATAGTGCGTGCAGCCCAGCAGCAGTGCGTCGACGCGGGCATCGAGGACCGGAGCGAGGAGTCGTTCCGCGAGCACGTGCACCTGATCCGACCGGGTCTCGCCCCGCTCGACGAACTCGACGAAGCCGGGACAGGCCGCGCACGTCAGGCGAAGCTCAGGTGCCTCCGCCGCCATCGCCTCCTGGTACGCGCCCGAGCTGATGGTGCCCACGGTGCCGATGACCCCCACGCGGCCACTTCGGGTCGCGACCACCAGGGAGCGGACACCCGGATCGATGACCCCGACGACCGGGATGGCGAGCTCGGCCTGAAGCTCGGCGAGGGCGGCGGCGGCCGCCGTGTTGCAGGCGACGATGACGAGCTTCACGTCGTGTTCGTCGACCAGCCAGCGACTGATCTGGTGGGCGAAGTCGCGGACCTCGTCGAGCGGGCGGGAGCCGTAGGGATAGCGCCCGGTGTCGCCGAGGTAGACGAGGTGCTCGGCGGGCAGCAGGTCGATGAGGGCGCGCGCCACCGTGAGCCCGCCGAACCCGGAGTCGAACATCCCGATGGGACGGTCGTCCACGTGTCAGTCGCCGTCGGCGACGGAGGTCGCGCCGCCGCCGTCGCGGCCCGGCTGCCGGTCGGGATCGACCATGGTGACGACCCGCTGCGGGAACGGGATCTCGATGCCATCGGCGTCGAACGCCGCCTTGATGGCCATGGCCACGTCCGAGCGGACCCGGAAGAAGGTGGCGATGTCGGACCGGTGCCAGTAACGGACGTCGAAATCGATGCTCGAGTTGCCGAAGGCCGTGACCCAGGCCTGGGGCTCGGGCGTCGCGGCCACACCCTCGACCCCGGTGACCGCATCGAGGATCGTCCGCTGAGCTCGTCGGAGATCGGTGCCGTAGGCGACGCCGACCGGGAGGACGGTGCGACGGATGCCGAGGTCGGTGTGGTTGACCACGACGTTGTTGTTGACCATCGCCGACGGGAGCACCACCTTCTCGCCGTCGAAGTTGCGCAACACGACCGTGCGGAAGTTGATCTCCTCGAGCGTGCCGCTGTGGTCCTTGGTGCTGATCTGGTCGCCGAGCCGGATGGGCTTGCGCGTCTTGAGCACGACCGAGGCGAAGACGTTCTCGAGGATCGCCGTGAGCGCGAAGGCGATGGCGATGCCCGAGATGCCGAGCGCACCGAGCAGTGGCCCGATCTGCACCTCGAGCACGTTGAGCGCATAGACGACACCGATGAGCCGGACGAGGTTCTGGGCGATGCGACTGACGAGCGGAGCGATCTGGCCTTCGGTGTCGGTCTTGCGGACCAGACGCTCCACGACGATCCGCACGATGCGGCCCAGGAGCACGAAGGCGACGAGGACCACGCCGGCGGTGATCCAGTCGCGTGCAGTGAGCCCCTGCCCGACCACGGCCTGGAGGTCGCTCTCGCTGCCAGGGTCGCCACCGACGCTGGTGATCGATCGCCCCGCGAGCCACGTGAGCGCCCCTGCATCCATGGTGTGACACCCTTCGTGTACTCGACGACCCCGCCGTGCTCCGACGGCCCGAGGATGCCACAACGTCGGACGCCGACGACCACGGGTCGACCCTCGGGACCGGTCGCGGGCTAGAACCTCAGCGTGAACGCCTCCACCTCACTCGTCGACTCGTCGCGCCGCGAGCTCGGCTCGTCTGGGCTCGAGGTCGGGCCGCTCGCGTTCGGTTGCTGGCGCTTCACCCACGACGATCTCGGCGAGGCACAGCGAGTGCTCGAGACCGCGCTCGACGCCGGCATGGACCTGGTCGACAACGCCGACGTCTACGGCCTCGACTGGGGTGGTTCGGGGTTCGGTGCCAACGAGGAGCTGCTCGGCAAGGTGCTGGCGCAGGCCCCGGGACTGCGCGATCGAATGGTGCTGGCGACGAAGGGAGGCATCGTGCCCCCCATCCCGTACGACTCGTCACCCACGGCACTGCGTTCGGCGTGCGAGCGCTCGTTGCGTCGGCTCGGGGTCGACGTCATCGACCTCTACCAGGTGCACCGTCCCGATCTGTTCACCCATCCGGCAGCGGTGGCCGAGACGCTGCTCGCGCTGCGGGACGAAGGCAAGATCCGCGCCATCGGCGTCTCGAACTTCACCGCCGCCCAGCACGACGCGCTCGCCGGGCACTTGAGCGAAGCCCTCGCCACCTCGCAGCCCGAGTTCTCGGTCGCCCACCTCGACCCCATGCGCGACGGCGTCTTCGACGTCTGCATGCGAGCCGGGACCGCGGCCCTGGCGTGGAGCCCGCTCGGCGGCGGTCGACTGGCCGGCGACGGCGACATCCGGCCCGCGCTGGCGGCCACGCTCGACCGCCTCGCCGAGCGCGAGGGCGCCGACCGTGCCACCGTCGCGCTCGCGTTCGTGCTCTCCCACCCCGCTCGTCCCGTTGCGATCCTCGGCAGCCAGAATCCGTCGCGGCTCGCCGCGGCCCACCGAGCATTCGCCGTCCATCTCGATCGCAACGACTGCTACGACCTCGTCGAGGCCTCCGAGGGCACCCCGCTCCCCTGACACCGAACCGCGAGAGGGCTCATCCGTTGACCGAAACCACCCCGCCCGTAGGACCGCCCGAGATCTCCTGGTTCAGCGCGCTGTGCGACGACGACTACGAGTTCCTCGGCGTGCCCGACCCGATGCTGGCCTCGTCGTGGGACCGGTGCCGCGACATCACCCTCGCCGCCGAGCGCAACGGATTCGACAACATCCTGCTGCCGTCCGGCTACTCGTTGGGGATCGACTCGATCGCCTTCGCCGGCGGCGTCGCCCCACTGGTCCACCGGATGCAGTTGCTGGTGGCGATCCGCTGCGGCGAGCTGTGGCCGCCACAGTTGGCTCGCCAGCTGGCCACCCTCGACCAGATGCTCGGCGGGCGTCTCACCGTCAACATCATCAGCAGCGACATGCCGGGCGAGGCGCTCGAGTCCGAGCCGCGCTACCAGCGCACCCGCGAGGTCATGCAGATCCTGCGATCGCTGCTCGACGGCGAGGGCCTCGACTTCCACGGCGAGTTCTACGACCTCGAGCTCGACCCGCCACGCGTCGGAACGGTCAGTGGCACCTGCCCGCCCTTCTACTTCGGCGGCTTCTCCCCCGCCGCCAAGGAGACCGCCGCCGAGCACGCCGACGTCTTCCTCACCTGGCCCGACACGGTTGCGTCGGTGGCCGAGACCATCGCCGACATGAGCACCCGGGCCGATCGCCACGGCCGCGCCCTCCGCTACGGGCTGCGCAGCCACGTGATCGTGCGCGAGACCGAGTCGGAGGCCAAGGCCGCAGCACGGCGGCTGCTGTCGAAGCTCGATGCCGACACGGGCGAGACGATCCGCAAGAAGTCCCTCGACACCGCGTCTGCCGGCGTCGGCCGACAGAACGAGCTGCGCGAGAGCGCCGACGACGAGGGCTACGCCGAAGCCAACCTGTGGACCGGCATCGGCCGAGCTCGGTCGGGCGCGGGCGCGGCCATCGTCGGCGACCCCGACCAGGTTGCCGCGAAGCTCGCCGCCTACCGGGCCGTCGGTGTCGACGCCTTCATCCTGTCGGGGTACCCACACCTCGACGAGTGCGACCGGTTCGGCCGCATGGTGCTGCGCGACCTCGACCACGCACCGCTGGCCCGCTGAGGAGAAGCCCTAGAAGTAGATGATCTTCTCGGCGCGCTCGACGACGTCGTCGAGGTCGTCGGTCCAGGCGCCGGTCGAGATGTACTTCCAACCGTTGTCGCAGACGACGAACACGATCGTGCCCTCGTCGATCTCGCCGGCGACCTTCACCGCGCCGGCCATCGCCGCGCCGGCGGAGATGCCGGAGAACACGCCGATCTCGCACAGCTTGCGGGTCCACTCGATGGACTCGCGTGGCCGGACGATGCGCTTGCGGTCGAGCAGCTCGAGGCCGCCCCACTTCTCGAAGACGGGCGGGATGTAGCCCTCCTCCATGTTCCGCAGGCCCTCGACGCGCTCGCCCAGCGGCGGCTCGACCGCGATGACCTTGATGTCCGGGTTCTGCTCCTTCAGGTAGCGACCGACGCCCATGAGCGTGCCGCTGGTCCCGAGGCCGGCGACGAAGTGGGTGATCTCGGGGACGTCACGCAGGATCTCGGGGCCGGTGCCCTCGTAGTGCGCGCGGGGGTTGGCTTCGTTGGCGTACTGGTACAGCCACACCCACTCGGGATGTTCGTCGGCGAGCTGCTCGGCCCGCTTGACCGCGCCGTTGGAGCCCTCGCCCCCCGGGGTGAGGATGATCTCGGCACCCATGATCTCGAGCAGCTGTCGGCGCTCGACGGTGACGTTCTCGGGCAACAGGATCTTGATCGGGTAGCCCTTCATCCGGGCGATCATCGCCAGCGCGATGCCGGTGTTGCCCGACGACGACTCGATGATGGTCCGGCCCGGGGTGAGCGTGCCGTCGGCCTCGGCCTCCTCGATCATGGCGAGCGCGATGCGGTCCTTGACCGACCCGACGGGGTTCTGCCCCTCGAGCTTGCCGAGGATCCGGACCTTCGGGTTGGGGCTGAGCGCGCTGCAGTCGACCATCGGCGTGTTGCCGATCATGTCCAGGACGGAGGCGTGGACGACCATGGAACGCTGGAGCTCCTCGGGTGGGTGGACACAGGACGGCCAGAAAGCTGACCAGTTCGGTCAACAATGTACCGGTGCCCCGGCATTCCTTCCCAAGGTCACGAGATGCGAGACGGATGTCTCAGTCGCGGATGACGGCGACGGGTTCCTCTGCGATCTCGCCATCGAGGATGCGATAGCTGCGCAGCATCGGCGCGTCGTCCCGCAACGACACGATGATCCAGTGCCAGTGAGCCAGCAACGGGTTGCCGGCCTTGTCGACGTCGGTGGGCGACGGATAGGCGTCGGTGTGGGTGTGGCTGTGCATCACGCCCACGACCTCGATGCCCTTCGGGCCGAGCACCCGGTCGGCCTCGTCCCAGCCTTCCTTCCCGATGGTGAAGGTCCGGCTCGACGCGTCCTCGTTGGTCGTGGGGACGAAGACGTCGATGCGGTCGCCGTCGCCACCGAGCAGGCCGCACGCCTCGTCGGGGAGGCCGTCGTAGGCGTGGGCGATCATGGCGGTGTAGGCCGAGGCGGCGAGTCGCAGCACGGTCGGGAACCTATCCGCCGTCGGGCACCGTGGTGGCGGTGGTCGAGGTGGGCGCTGCGGGCGATTGACCCGGCGGGGTGCCGGTGACCTCCCAGTGCCACAGGTACTCGCGCAACGTGAGGCCGGAGTCGTGCACCTGGGCCGCCAGCTCGGGGCCGACGTAGCGGAAGTGCCAGGGCTCGTACTTGTAGCAGGTGACGTCCTGCTTGCCCTCGGGGTAGCTGAGGATGAAGCCGTAGCGCCACGAGTTCTGCTCGAGCCACTGCCCGGTGGGCGTGGCCCCGAACTCCTGGTCGACATCCGTCTGGCCGATGGGGCGGACATCGATGGTGGTGCCGAGGTGGTGCTCGCTGTGCCCGGGCCGGGCGGTTCCCTCGGCGGCGGCGGCGAAGCCCATCTCCTCCTCACGCCGGTCGAACAACGACTGCTGGTCCTCGATCGACCGATAGGCGGCCAGCAGCGCGACCTCGGGCACGCCCGCCTCGAGGATCCCGTTGCGCATGCCGTTCAGGTCGCTGGCCATCAGTGACCGGATCCGGAACTCGGCGCTGTAGTTCGCCTCTGACGCCGGCACGAGATCGGGGGGCAGGTACTGGTCGGGGATGGCGTACGTCGGGTCGACGATGGTGCGGAACCAGTCCTCTTCGCGCGAGTACACGGTGGGTTCATCGACGAACTCGCAGGGCGGGGGCGGCTCGAGCTGACGGACAGTGGTCGACGGTGCCGAGGTGGCCGTCTGGAGCGAGCCGTTGTCGTCTCCCCCGGTGAGCGAGCGGAACACCGTGACGAGCAACAGCAGCACGAGCACGGCGATGGTGGCCGCGACGAGGCGCCGGCGGGTGTAGTTGGGCGGGGGGCCGAACGAGCGGGGGAACGGTTGCATCCTCCGCGACACGCTAGGCAATCGGAGGGCCGTGTCCCGGGAGGGTCCGGGTAGCGTCGGGCGCATGGCCTCCGGCGACAAGGACAAGAAGCTGATCGCGGCCAACCGTCGTGCCCGGAGGAACTACGACATCACCGAGACGCTCGAGGCCGGCATCGTCCTGCACGGGTCCGAGGTGAAGTCGCTGCGTGAGGCCCAGGTGCAGATCGCCGACGGCTACGTCCGGTTCGAGGGCGACGAAGCGTGGCTCCAGGGGGTGCACATCGCTCCGTATCTCCACGCCCAGGAGCACAGCGGGCACGACCCCGACCGTCACCGCAAGCTCCTGCTCCACCGCCGAGAGCTCGACCGTCTGCGGACCGCCGTCGACCTCGAACGGGTCTCGATCGTCCCGCTCTCGCTCTACTTCCGGGGCGGTACGGCCAAGGTCGAGCTCGGCGTCGGCAAGGGCCGCAAGCTGCACGACAAGCGCGAGGTGGTGGCCAAGCGCGACGCCGATCGCGAGGTCCAGCGGGCGCTCGCCGACCGCCGGCGGAGCTGACCAGGGCTACTCGAGCCCAGCCGGCACCATCCGGCGCAGCGCGCCGGGCAGTTGGTGTCGGGCGAGTTCGCCTGCCTCGGCCCGGTGGAGCAGGTCGACTTCGACCCCCGCACGGGTGGCAAAGGAAACGAGGTCGAGCCCCGAGCGGCCGCGGACCTCGAGGATGGCCGCAGCCACGTCGGCGTGGGCGGCGCCGACCACCTCCAACTCGGTGGCGACCCGGTCGCGGAGGGCACCCGCCGCCGGCAATGGACACCGCATGCTGGGGTGACGCCGACGGGCCGACGCAGGCGAGTCGAGTGCCGGGATCATGCGACCAGCGCGAAGTCGGCCAGCGCAGCGAACCGAGGATCGGCGGCCACGACCTTCTTGAGCCGTGATCGACCCCGGCTGATGCGCTTGCGCAGTGTTTCGGGAGTGACGCCGTACCGCTCGGCGAGGGTGTGCGCCGGCGACGGATCGCCCTGGTCCTGCTGGATCGAGTAGTCGAGCAGGCACACCAGCGCGACGTCGTCGACGTTGGCCGCCCGCGCAGCCTCGGCCACCAGACCGACCAGCGGTACCTCGGCGACGAGGCGGGCGAAGGTCTCGGCGACCGAGTCCTCGACCGAACGGGCCAACGGGCGCTCGTCGGCCTCGACCCAGCTGAGGTGGTCGTCGAGCGAGTCGGCGTGGACGCCGACCCATCCGTTGACGACGGCCCGGATGCGACCCTCGGCCCACCACCACGGCAGCGCCCCGCCGGGGCGCCAGGCCGCCGCCACGTGCCCCAGCTCGATGCAGGCGTCGAGGACGAGGGACTGGAGGTCGTCGCGACCGACCTGGTCGGCCCCGCACCGCGTGAGCTGGCGGCGGACGACGCCCGCCACCCGGTGGCCGTGGTGCTCGGCCAAGGTGAACACGGCGGCGGTGTCGCCGGCGGCGAGACGGGCCATGATCGCCTCGACGCTGACGTCGGGCTCGGGCAGGTGGCGGGAGGGACGGGGAGCTGGGGACTCGCTGCGAGGGCTCATGTCACCATCATCCGCAGGGGGTCTGACAGTTATCCCTGGAGCCCGATCGGAGGCCCTGGCGGTGCGTCGGTCACGGCGCGCCGGTACGATGGTTTGTCCGGCGCGAGCCGGGAGTTCATTGACAAGGGGCTGATCGGTTTCGACGTCGGGACCGGAAGCGACATCGTGCGACCCGAGTTGCTCAGACTCGTTAATCGGGGCAACACAACAACTGCCGAAAAGCAGCAGTCGTTCGCTCTCGCCGCCTGATCATCAGGTAACGAAAGCAAAGCGACACATCGCGAGCCGTAAGGCCACGCGGGGCCTGACCACTACAGCCTGGCAACAGAAGTAGTGGTGGACGGTGGGAGAGACCACTGACCGGAGGGAAAGACCCCTGACAGCCGAGGAAAGACCCGGCGGTGCGCCCACCCGGGGGCGTGGCAACCGTGAGCCACAGACACGGGAATGGTCGTAGCACGAGCCGTGACCGCCAGACGGACGGGGGTTCGATTCCCCCCAGCTCCAAGAGTGCTCAATCCACGTCGGCTTGAGCATTGTTGGAGCTGCCCGATGCCCCTTCTCCGTATCGAGCCAAGATCTCGAGTGCCCATTCGGTCGTCATGACGAGCGCATGCTCGATGACGTACGGACTCCTTGGCCGAGCTCGGGGATGGTGTGGCACTCCTCGCATCACGTACATCGGTCGTGTGATGTCCCGGCAACGCGGTGATGCGGACCTGGCTGCGCCACCGACGGTGTGTGAGTACGGTACGTCGCCAACTGATCGCGATCTGGGAGTGAGCACGTGGCCACCTACACCTGTCCCTCATGCGGCATGGGCGTCAACATGACCTGCGCTTCGTGCGACGCTGCGCTGGTGAACGACTCGATCACCAAGGAAGACGGTTCCACCGTCGGCGTGTCGCGATGCCCCGAAGGCCACGGCAAGATCAAGTCGCCGATGTGCTGCGGCCAGGACATGACCTGCGCGGTGTGATCCGCCCAACTCCTGCGCAACCTCCGCCTGACGAGATGCGACCAACCGCCGCGAAATCTCGCGCTATCCATTTCGAGACGGCTGGTGGAGAATCGGAGTCGGCCCACGGCGGGTCATGAAGCGGGACGTCGAGGAGCACATCATGCCCAAGATGGTGATCACCCACGCAGTGTCGGATGTCGACAAGTGGCTCGGATTCAAGGCGGAGCGAGCGGAGGCGATCGAGGGACTCGGCGGGTCGAACGTCGTGGACCACGTCGAGCGCGACGGCAGCAACCAGATCGCGGTGACGGCCGACGTCAGCGACGTCGACGGGATGATGGCCGCACTCGGGTCGCCGCCTCCCGATGTCGCCGATGCCATGGAGCGTCACGGCGTGCAGCCACCCCTCGTCGCCTACGTCGAGGCATAGCCCAACCGGGCCGCTCCTCAGCGGCGCAGGCGGAGGAGCACCTCCTGGGCAACCGACGCCACGTGGTTGCCGTCCTCGTCGAAGACCTCTCCCGAGGTCAGGCCTCGCCCGTTGACGTTGCCCTTGGCGCGGAACTCGTAGAGGTGCCACCGCGTCGGGTCCATCGGCCGGTGGAACCAGATGGCGTGATCGAGGCTGGCGCCCATGAAGGGATCGGCGACGCCCTCGGCGGCGAGGCGTTCCGCGTCGGGATGCCCGGAACGGGCGGCCCCGAACTGGATCGTGTCGGACGTGAACGCCAACCCGCACTCTGCGACGCCCGGCTCGTCGGGTAGCTCGTCGAGGATCCGGACCCACCCGGTGCCGCGGCCTGTGCCCGGCGGATGCTCGACGCTGCGCCGGTCGATCGTGAAGCCCCAGCCGTTGTCCGGCAGGTCCTCGGGCCGGCCGGCGTCGTCAGGCGGCACGACCTGCGACGCCTCCGGCTCGTCTTCGTGCACCTGGTACGAGGCGCTGAGGCTCAGGATTGCCCCACCCGACTGGCGGGCGACGACACGCCGGGTGCAGAACGAACGGCCGTTGCGTATGCGGTCGACCTCGAAGCGCACGGGCTCGTGCGCCGTGCCACCGCGGATGAAGTACGCGTGGCACGAGTGCACGGAGAACGCGTCGTCCACCGTGTGGCCGGCGGCGCGGAGGCTCTGGGCGATCACCTGTCCGCCGTAGAGGCGGTCGCCCCACGGGTACTTTGCCGGCGGCCCGACCCATGCGTCGGTGCCGTGCGGCTCGAGGGTCAGGAGGCGGCCGAGGTCCGGTCGATCGGGCATGGCTCCATCGTGGCCGTCCGAGGCCACCGCGGCCTGATCCGCCGGGTCTCCAGACGCGAGGTCCTCGCCACCGTGGCATCGTCCGGTCGATGCCGATGACCCGTCACCGACTTCACCGAACTCTGGATCTCCTCAGCCGCTGTCGCCATTGACGTCGACTCCGCAGTTGTCGAGGATCCACTGACCGCCCGGGATCCCGTCCTCGATGGTTTCGAAGATCGGGACGAGAGCCTTCTCGGCCTCGTCCATGTCGACCGCTTCCACGAACGCCGAGGTCATCGCATCGACGAACATCGCGGTCTCCTCGAGCTCGGCACGATCGGCCTCGGCGACGACATCGAGTCCCGCCTTCATCTGCGCAGCAAGCCTCCGGATGTTCTCGTAGCCGATCTGCTTGACCGAGAAGTCGTCGCTGCTGTTGTCGATCTCGTCGAAGAGATCATCGATCTCGGTCACGACGTCGCAGAAGCCATCGCGATCGGTGATCCCCACCTCGATCGTGCGGCGGTCGGTGACGGCCAGCGCCTGATGGGCCCCGTCGCCCACCTGGAGGCAGAGCTCGTGAGTTCCGGGCCCGAGATGGATGGCCCCCGTCGTCTGGCCCTTGCCGAAGTGGACGTGATCCGCGTCCTTCCCGATGACCGCTCCCTCCGCAACGCATCCCGCGTCGGCGATCACGTGGAAATGGCCGGCGCCGTCTCGGGCCTCACCCGCCGCTTCGATCTCGATGCCCTCGGCGACCATCTCCAGTTCGACGGTGCCGGCCACGACAGCACCATCGGCTGGGGACCGCAACGTCGCAGAAGCGCCGTCGTCCGATCCACACGACGAGATCGCGAGCGTGGCGAGGACGCCGCAGAGAGCTGTTCGGGACCAGGACATGATCACTCCTCCATGGACCGCGGCCACATCGGCCGGCTGAGAGTGCTGTCGCAGCGAACCCCACGATCGGTTCGGTTCCTCGCCTGGTCCGAACCGATCGACGCAGAGCATGCGACAGGGAGTTTGATGGTGACCGTGGACGACGATCGGAGCGATGCTCGGCTCCTCGAAGCGATCGGTGTCGAGGACGAGCGAGCGCTCGCGACGCTCTACGGCCGCCACGCCCCCTGGCTGACGCTTCGGCTGACACGACGGTGCGCGGACATCGAGATCGTCGACCTCGCGCTCCAGGACACGTTCGTCGCCGTGTGGCGCAGGCCGCAGGCCTATCGGGGCACGGGTGAGGTCGGAGCATGGCTGTGGGGCATCGCGATCCGGCGGCTGATCGATCAGCTGCGTCGGCGCCCGCACGCCCGGTACCTGCTCACGAACGAACCGCTGGTCGTGTCGGCCGAGGACGAGGTACTGGTCGGTGTGCAGCACGGCGATCTGGCACGTGCGCTCGATCACCTGTCGCCAGAACTGCTGGCGGTGGTCCAGGCGACCATCCTCGACGGGCTGTCGACTCGGGAGGCAGCCCGAGTCCTGAACATCCCCGCCGGAACGGTGAAGAGCCGAATGCATCGGGCACGTATCGAGCTGAGAGGAGCACTCACATGACCGACGCGAGGTCGTGGCATGCATCGACGGAACTACTGGAGGCCTACGTCGCCGGCGACCTCGCCAGCGCCCCGATGGCATCGGTGGAGGCCCACGTCGGCGCGTGTGACCGGTGCCGCGGGCTCACCACTCCACTCGCAGACCGCGCTCGGCTCCAGCAGAACTTCACCGAGATCATCGACCGGGTGGGGATGCTGCGCCGGAACCCCCTGGAGCGGTGGTTGTCCCGTCTCGGGGTACCCGAGCGGGTGGTTCGGGTCGTGTCCGTGTCGCCGGCCGACCGAACCCCGTGGTCGTTCGGTGTCCTCGTCGCCTTGCTCGTGGCCGCCGCGCTCGGGGGCGCCGACGCGGACGGCCGAACGATGTACCTGCTCCTGACGGTTGCTCCGCTCCTGCCCCTCCTCGGGGTGACGATGTCGGCGACGATGCGCTCGGACCCGCTCCGAGAGCTCACTCGGAGCACACCGATGCCCCAGCTCTCGCTGATCGTCTCGCGCTGCCTGGTGGTGCTCGTCCCGGCGGCAGGGTTCTCGTTGGTCCTCGCACTGCTCGTTCCCTCATGGGGCTGGGAACCCGCGCTGTGGTTGGCTCCAGCGCTCAGCCTGTCGGCAGGCTCGTTGGCACTGAGTACCTGGCTCCCGATCCAGCGGGTTGCGATCGCACTGGCATCGGTGTGGATCGGTGGGTCGGTGATCGCATTCATCGGCGCACCCCCGCCGCACGTGGTGACGCAGTTCGTCGCCTTCCGGCCGATGGGTCAGCTCGCCCTCCTCGCGTCGGCGGTCGTCGCCGCTTGGGTCGCGGCCCGACGCAGCGACTCGTTCGAGATGATCCACGCCGGGAGGATCTCGTGACTTCGGCGACCGTCGAGCTGCGCGGGCTGTCGAAGTCCTACGGGTCGAACCGTGCCCTCGACGACGTCAGCACGACGTTCACCTCCGGCGTGACCGGGCTGCTCGGTCCGAACGGCGCTGGCAAGTCGACGCTGCTGCGAATCGTCGCGACGGTCCTGGCCCCCGACCACGGAACCG
The DNA here is from genome assembly GCA_041618235.1 of Acidimicrobiales bacterium. Taxonomy (GTDB): domain Bacteria; phylum Actinomycetota; class Acidimicrobiia; order Acidimicrobiales; family Salinilacustritrichaceae; genus Salinilacustrithrix. Next base: position 10,681 of record JBFJNI010000032.1, on the reverse strand, counting down.
TCCGTGTCCTCGGCCAGGACCCCGGTGACGCCGAAGGCCGTCTCTCGGTACGGCGTCGGCTGGGCTACGCACCCCAGGATCCGGGCTACTACCTCAACCTGACCGTGTTCGACTTCGTCGACTACGTCGCAATCCTCAAGGAGATGAACGACCGACGAGCGCGCCACGATGACGTCCGGCGAGTCCTGTCGTCGGTCGGTCTGAGCGATGTCGCCCACAAGAAGCTCAAGGCGTTGTCGGGTGGCATGCGTCGCCGCGTGATCCTCGGCCAGGCCCTCCTGGGTGCCCCCGAGCTCCTGGTGCTGGACGAGCCAGCGGTCGGCCTCGACCCAGAGCAGCGGCTGCGCTTCCGCGAGACGATCTCGACCGTGGCCGAGGGGCAGATGGTCCTGCTGTCGACTCACCAGACCGAGGATGTCGCCGCGATCTGTCACCGAGTCGTGGTGATCGACCGCGGCCGGGTCCGCTGGGAAGGCTCACCCGAGGCACTCGTCGACGACGCACGCGGCCGCGTCTGGACTGCACCGGCCGCCTCGCCCGACGCCCTGGTGTCGTGGAGGACCGGTTCGGGTGTGCACCGGCTCATCGGCGATCCGCCTGCAGGCGCTCACCTCGAGGACCCCACCATCGAGGACGCCTACCTCCTCCTGCTGGGCCGTCGGCCAGACCTGGCCGACGTCGAGGCGTGAGGCGGCGATCGTGGAACTGATCCTCATCCTCGTCATCGGGGTCGTCGGCTTCCGCGTCTGGCGAGCTCGACAGCCTGCGTTCTCCCGCACGCCCGGTGATCTCGTCGGCCCGGTCGGCTGGACCGCGGACATGCGATGGACGACCGTGGCACCACTGCTACGAGCCGACCTCAGACGTGTCCTGCTCCATCCCGCATTTCTCTTCGGCGTGGCCATCACGTGGGGCATGGTGGCCCTCGCGTTGTCGGAGGAGGACGAGTGGCTCGGAGCGTCGGCCGGTGTCGCACTGGGTCTCGTCCCCCTCGGCTGGATGACGATCATCGCGACGAACCTGACCGCACTCCGACCGCGCCGCCGCGGGACCGAGGAGCTCTTCGCGTCGCTACCTGCCCCCCAGCCCGTACGCACCTCGGCACTCCTGGCGACCGCCATCGGGCCTGGCCTGGTCGCGACGCTTCATGCGCTGGGGGCTGTCGTCTGGCTGATGAACCGGGACCGGCCGCTACCGGGGTCGCCGCTGTGGCAGGAGATCGCGGTGGGCGTCGTCATCGTCATCGGCGCGGTCGCGGTCGGAGTGGCGGTCGCCCGCTGGCTGCCCAACGGGTTCTTCGGCGTGCTCGCCGTCGTGGTGGTGACGCTCATCCAGGCACGCGTCTTCGAGCTCACCGCCTGGCCGTGGCACACCAGCGATGCGCACCCTGCCCGCTTCCTCGCGTTCCTCGCCGAACCATCGAGCGTCGCGGACCGGAGCCTCGAGCTCCGGCCGTCCGGATGGCACCTCGTCTACCTCCTCGGATGGACCGCGACCGTCGCGCTGGTCGGCATCCTGCGAGACCATCGGGGCGCCCGTCCTGCAATGGCGGTGTTCGCACTCAGCCTCCTCACGGTCGGCGTCACCGGGTGGATCCAGACCCGCCCGCTCTCGGATGCATCTCGCGATCAGATGGTCTCGTACCTCCTCGAGCCCGAACTCCACCAGCTCTGCCGCACGGTCGATGACATCCGGTACTGCGCGTATCCTGGTCACTCGGGAGAGCTCGACGACTGGCAAGCGACGACTGCGGCGGTGCTGGCGCAGCTCCCGCCAGCTGCCTCCGCCCGCGCCGCGGACCTCGATCTCGTCCAGCGTCCCGCAACGATCATCGGCAACTCCGACTGTGGACCGAGTCGCTTCCGCGACAGCCTGCACCCGACCGTGGCCGCCCGGGTCGAGCCCGCACGACTCTGGGTCGCCGACGGCGACGTCCACCCGAGCTTCGGGGGCGAGGCCTTCCCGTGCTCGAACCGTGACGACCACGGCTTCTTCCTCGCCGTACAGGTGGCCGCGTGGGCGGCGGGCCTGCCGCCCGCGCCACATCACGACGACCAGCGCTGTCTCGCGACCGGACAGGCCCGATCAGCCATCGCGCTGTGGGCGGCGGCCACCGCCGCACCGGACGGTGCGAGGACGATGAACGACGTGGTCCGCGACGGACGTGACCGCACGCACCTGCGCTTTGACGGCTGGGACAGCCCGCCGATGTGGGGCGTGACGTTTGCGGCCGCCGACGCCGAGGTCGCCAAGGCCATGCTCGCCCTGCCCGACGAGCGGATCCGATCGGCGCTCAGCCTGCACTGGGATCTACTCATGGACCGCACGACCGCGACCGCCGTCCTGGCCGAAGTCCTCGGCACCGAACTCGCCGGCGCCACGCCCGCGGTCGACGTGTCGAGCCCGGCGGCGTGCCGGTGATGACGTCGCGGCCTCCGATCAGCACGAGGCGCTCCGAGCCGACGGCGCATCTCTGGCTCCGGACCCTTCAATGGCGACCACTGGCATGGACGATGGCCGGTACCACCACCTGGGTCGTGGTCGCATCGGCCCCGGCGTTGCCAGGTCGCATCGCACTGGCTGGCTCGGTGATCGCCACGACGACAGGTTTCCTCGTGGAGGACGCCGCCACCACGACGCTGTCCGCCGCACCCACCAGCCTGTCCTCCCGCCGGAGGCAACGTGCGCTCGTCGCGCTGGGCACGGTCACAGGGTGGTGGATGGCGGCGCTGGCGTGGTCGCTGACGCGGGGTGCCGATCGACCGCCGGCCGAGATGGGCCTCCAACTCGCAGCCCTGGTGGGGGTTGCCCTCGCGGTCTCGGCCATCGCGTCGAAGGTGGGCGACCTCGAAGGCGGTGGTGTCGCCGGCCTCGTGCTGGCGCTGGCCTTCTACGCCAGCTCGCTCCTTCCTCCACACGTCCCGTTCCGACTTCTTCCGGACCCGACGACCACGGCGGCGATCCGCCAGAACGCGATCGTCTTCGCGACCACCGTCGTCATCCTGGCCGCCACGTCACGGGACCCGGCGTCGAGGCGACCATGACCGGCAACCCCCGCCGTGGTGACGACGGCGCCGGCCACGCGTTCTACACCCGGCGCACCCTGCAGATCTACGACGCGTTGATCCTCGGATGGTTCAGCCGCACCGCTTGGCGCTGTCCCGCCGGACGCATCGTGGACCTGCACGACCGACACGTGACCGGGAATCACCTCGACATCGGCGCCGGCACCGGCTACTTCCTCGACGAGTGCCGGTTTCCCGTGCCCGACCCACGCGTCGTTCTCCTCGACCCGAACCCGAGCTGTCTCGAGTGGGCGACATCACGGCTGGTCCGACTCCGCCCGACGAGCGTTCTCGCGAACGCACTCGAGCCCTTCCCGGAACAGGTCAGTGGCTTCGAGAGCGTGTCGCTCACCTACCTGCTGCACTGCCTTCCCGGACCGATGGCGTCCAAGGCGATCGTCCTCGACCACGCCGCTGCTGCGCTCGTACCCGGCGGGGTCATCTTCGGAGCGACGCTCCTGCACGGCGGCGTGCGCCGCAACCGATACGCCCGGTCGGTCATGGCGTTCAACAACCGACGAGGCATCTTCTCCAACCGACACGATGACCTCGACACGCTCGCCGCGACGCTCGACGACCGATTCGAGGACGTGACCGTGGAGGTCATCGGATGCGTGGCCACGTTCTCGGCGCGGAAGGCGGTGAGATCCGCGCGCTCCGATGATCGGACGTCGACGGACGTCGACGGACGTCCTCGTCACGACGCAGGAGTAGGTGCTGCGAGGTCTCGAGGGACTGCGATGAGGTGGTCGTAGGTCACGATCGTCTCGCCGTCCCACGTCCGGCCGGTCAGCGTCACCGTCAGTCGATCTCCACCGTCGTCCTCGATGTCGATCACCCCGTACTGCCCTGCGCCCGGATACGCGCCTCCGCTGTAGGGGCCACCCTTGACGTTCCCGGGACGGTCGAGTGCCGCTGCGTGCAGGATGGGGAAGCCGCCGCCGCCTGCACTGGAGTAGTCGCTGTTGGTCCCGTCGTCGATGGCCACCATGTGGGCGTCGCCGCTCACCATCACCAGGTTGTCGATGTCCGCCCTGGCGATCGCATCGGCGATGACCGCCCGTTCGTCTGCGGCTCCCGCCCATCCGTCGGATCCGGGCTCTGCCGCACCGATCCACGGCACGGCGTTGGCCCACACGACCGCGGCGTGCGTCGTGCTCGAGGAACGCAGCTCCGCGAGCAGCCAGTCGAGCTGCGTCTTCCCGAGCATGACGGCGCCCCTCCGCTCCGACCTCGTGTCGGTGAGGATGACGCGCACCCGGCCGATCGTGAACGCTTGGTGGATCGGAGCATCGCCCTCGGGCACGTCGTAGTGCGGGACCGCCCGACGGTACGCCGAACGCGCCGCGCTGCGCCCCGGTGCCGTCGCATCGGCGTCGTTGGGCCCGTAGTCGTGATCGTCCCACACGTATGCCATCGGCACCGCCCGAGCGAGCGCTCCCTGCGCTGGTGTCGTGAACGCCCGACCGAAGGCGTCGATGAACGTCGCCGGGTCCCTGCTCTCGATGTTCTCGTAGTGCAGGTCGCCGAGCGCCAGGTGCAACAACGGCTCCTCGCCGCGGATGGCATCGAAGACGGCCCCGTTCGAGGCGGTCCGAGCGCATGCGCCGGCGGTCAGCCGGAACGAGAACGCCCCGACGCCCGGGGTCCGGAAGGTGCCCTCACCGCGTCGGCGGTCGATGTCGTCCTCCACCTGCACCCGGTAGGTGTACGCCGTGTCCGGCATCAGGCCGTCGACCACCAACCGGACCAGACCGTCGGTGTCGGGTAGCACGGGCTCACTGAGCACCCGGTCTCCGGTCTCCGACTCGACGACGAGCCGTGCGGCCTCATCGAGATCCTTCACCCGTGCCGTGACCGTGATCCCTTCGGCGTGGAGTGCACCCGCCCAGACCCAGTCCACCTCGTCCGACCCGGGGTCGACGGCGACGGAGTCCGGATGGGTGGGCCCGAAGAAGTGGTCCCACACCGCGGACGAGCCCGCCCACGAGGTCCCGATCAGCACCGCGGTGGTGACGGCCAGGGCAACCACCTCGTGGGGCAGTCGGCGGTGCTGCCAGCTGAGCCAGAGGAGCAGCGCGGGGGCCATGAGCAGGGCGGTCAGGCCGACGCCGACGGCAGGCGTGTACTCGGCGGCGGAGAGGATCCCGACACCGGTCGCCGCAAGGGCGAGGATCACGGCTCCCGCGCCCTCCCACTTCCAGGCGACGAGTGCGCCGATCGAGACCAGCCCGGCGAGACCGAGCTGGACCGAGGTCTCGACGCCCCGGCCCAACGTGTAGCCGTCGGCGTCGACCGGGAGCTCGATCCTGAGCGTGACCGTGGTGAGTACGATCGCGCCGACGGCGGCGGCGAGGTGGGCGGTGAGACGGATCACCCGGTGGGCGCTGGGATGGATGGGCATGGCACCGCGCCGCCCGACCGGTTCGGGAGCCGAAGACCACGGGCAGTGATGACACGACCGATGCGACCGTTCGTTGTCGATGGCCCATTGCGTTGCCAGCACGAGGGTGAGTCCGAAGAGCGCGCCGCCGATCGCGTCGGTCGCCCAGTGGAATCCGTCGGCGATGCGGTGCAGGGCGCTGGCGACGACCCCGACGCCGAGGACGATGCGCAAGGGAGCGATGATCGAGGTGCGATCGAAGACGACCGCCAGCGCGAGGGGCAGGATGCCGGCCACGATGGTGCCCAGCAGGATGTGCCCACTGGGGAACGAATCGATCTGACCGGCAAACGGACCTGCCCCCGGCCGTGGTTGGGCCACGAGCGGCCGCACGGTCACGCTGAGCAAGAGCCCACCGATCGTCGCCATCGCGAAGGCTGCGGCCAGGACGCGGCACCGGAAGGCGGCCAGACCCGCGAGCAGTGCCAGCCCGAGGGTCACCCCGGTCTGGCCGATGGGGTCGAGCACTTCGAGGGTCTGCAAGGGGTCTCGTCGGGAGAGCCACTCGGACACCGACCGGTCGAATCCACCGACCACGTGGGGTGACCACCCGATGAGGAGCGTGAGCGTGGCGACGAGCGCAGTCGTGGCGACGAGGCCAGCGGTCAACCGCCACGAAGGTCGACGGGCTGCGACCTCCGGGTCGAACGGATCGCTCCCGAGCGGGGATCGCAGGACGATGCCGACCACGGACGGCGGAGGCGTCGGCCACCGCACCGCGACGATCAGCGCGGCGAGGCCGAACGTCGACCCGACGATCGCGACCGTCGTGGCCAGGGCGAGGATCCAGGCGATGTCACCGACGTAGCCACCCTGGCGGGTGTAGTTGGCGACGGAGCCGACGAAGACGTAGACGGCACCGGCGACCATCGTCGTGCCGATCATCAGATAGACGGGTCGGGGGCGGAAGCCTCGGGATTCCGGCGCACCCGCCGACCGCCGACCGAGGATGTCGTCGGCGATGAACACCGACATCTCCCGTGCACGTTGGTCGCGTGTCTCCTCCGCCCGGGCCTGGACCAGCTCGGTGAGCTCCGCCACGATCCAGAAGACGAGGCCGACGCTCATCACCGCAGGCACGAAGATGTGGAACCGGTCGAGCCCCGCCGCGCGGAGCAGCTCCCGGGATCGGCGGTCCGGGTCGATCATTCGGGTTCCCCGGGACTCTGGTCGTGCACGACGACCACGCCGGCGTCACCGTCGACGGTGACCTCTCGACCTTCGAGGAGGGTGGTGGCGCCGGGCACGTTGAGGACCGCCGGGACGCCGAGCTCGCGAGCGAGGATGGCCGCGTGCGAGAGCGGGCCGCCTCGGTCGAGGACGATGGCTCCCGCCTTCATGAACAAGGGCGACCAGGACGGGTCGGTGGCCTCGGCGACGAGCACGGCATCGGGTCCGAGCACGCCGTCCGGCGAGTGGAGCACCGTCACGCGACCTCGGAAGCGGCCACTGCTGGCCGCCCACCCCTCGAGCCGATCACCTTCGAGCTCCGCCACCTCCACGGCCTCGGGTCGTCCCGTGAACCGTGGCGGCAACGGGCCGTCCTGGCGATACCGAGCGAGCCACCGCCGTCGCTGGGCGAGCTGCTCGGGGGGCACCGGTTGCCGTCCGATGAGGGATTCCCGTAGCTCGGCGGGTGACAGCAGCTCGACGTCCTCGGCAACGGTCAGGTGCCCGCTGGCGGCGAGACGCCGTCCGATCTCGAGGTGCACGCGACGCGTCAGACCTCCGAGGATCAGCAACGACGCCTTGGTCTGCTCGCGCTGGCCCAGCCGCACCGTCGACTCGTGGGCGAGACGACGGATGAGGCGGCGCCGGAGGGCGGTGAGGATCGAGTCCTCGCTCCATCCCGCAGCCTCGGCGAGCTCGGCGAGGAAGTCCTCGATGGTCGCCTGTTCCCGCTCCGGGGACCGGGGCACGTCGCGTGACGGCGGAGGCGTCCGACCCAGCTCCTCCCAGGTCGGTCCGGCGTACACGGCGGCGCTGGCCGTCGCAGGGATGTCGGCGGTGATGCCGATCCGGGCCACCAGTCGCGCCGCCTCGCGCCCTGCAGCCTCGTCGCCCAGGTGGCGTGCAACCACCACCTGGAGCCGTCGGTGCGTCATAACTGCGTCGGCGGCGATCGTCACCTCGACGGCCATCGTCCGTGTCGCGAGATCGACCAGTCGGGTGTGGAACGCCACCAGAGCGCCCGAATCCAGCATCGACGGCTCCGGCGCATCGCGGACGACCGCATCGATGGTGTGGACCATCGCCGCCGACTCGGTGGCGGCACGCCTCCGGGTCCGGAGCACTCGCAGGTCGTGGACCACCGAGCGCAGCCGCACGTCCGGGCCGGGGCGGCGCGCCGCGGCGGAGCGCCCGTGACGTCGCGATCCGAAGTACTCCGTCTCGAGGCTGTCGCCGGCCGAGCCGGGAAGCGACGCCGCCATCTCCCGCATGAGGGAGAAGTCCATCGCCGCACGGCCGCGCACCCGTCGCACCAGGCCCCGAGGTGCGGCCAGATGGTCAGGGAGGACCCCCAGATCGTCGAGCAACCGCCGGAACGCCTCCTCCACCATGAAGGACGAGAGCTCCCAGACCAGCGGAGACAGGACCCCGGGGAGCATCTCCCCGATCCCGGCTGTCGTGAGGTCGAGTTGTTCGATCGTGGCGTTGTCGTCGTCGAACCCGTCGCCACGATCGTCCCCGGCCACGGTGATCGGGCGGGCCTGCACGATCCACACCTGCTCGCCGTCCCACGCCCACTCGACGTCCTGTGGTGCTCCCTCCCTCGCTTCGATCTCGAGCGACAGGTCGAGCGCTCGGGAGGTGATCGCATCGGCACCGTCCCGGGGTCCGACGCGGGGCAGCACCGCGGCATCGGGAGTCTCCTGACCGGAAACCAGCGATTCGCCGAGGCCGGCCACGGTCTCGACCCGCGCCGCGCCCGCCGCTCCACCAGGGTCGACGGTGAACGTCACGCCCGCGTGTTCGGCAGGGACCATCCGCATCAGGACGACGGCCATGGCCACGCTCGACTCGTCGATGCCGAACGCTCGCCGATAGGCACACGGAGCGGGATGCCACAGCGATGCGAAGACGGCCTTGACCGCGGCGAGGACGTCGTCGGGTTCGTCCGGGTCCACGCCGAGAAGTGATCGGTACTGCCCGGCGAAGGACATGCGGGCCAGGTCCTCCACGGTCGCCGAGGACCGAACGGCCAGCCGTCGTCCACCGCCGACTCGTCTCGCCGTTCCGGCGATGGCCGCGGCAGTCGTCTCGTCGAAGGCTGCAGCCTGGAACGCCGCGTCCACCTCGGCGGCGGTCAGTTCCTGGCCGTCGAGGATGCGCCGGATGCACGCCGCGACTCCGGCCTGGGTGGCGAACCGGCGGTAGACCGCGACGGGCACGACCCCGGTCGTGGGTACCGGGAAGCCGTGGCGGATCAACCGGTCGAGCGCAGCACCCTTGCCGCCGAGACTCGGCGGGTCGGAGGTCCCGTCGAGGACAACGGCCGCCGGTGGAGGGTCAAATGCCGGTGAACTCTGCAGCTCGCCGAGCTCAGGTTCCATCGTCGACATCCGGGTCGACATCGCCGACGATGCCGGAGCGGTACGAACTGATGGCCCGATCGGCGAGGTGTTCGGTCCGCTCGCCGGTGACCGCCGCCCTCGCCGCCAGCCACCGGTACAGGTCGGCGCGGACGGGGATGAGCGGCCTGCGCACGGTCGTGCCGACGAGCAGGATCACCGTCATGACGAGCAGCGCGCCGAACAGGACGAAGAGGTCCCATGCGCCGCCGGATCCCGAGTCGATGGCACCGATCGCCGCCACCGCTGCCATCACCCCGAGCGCGAGCCGGACCGCCTGGGTGGGTCTCATCCGTGGGGTCCGAGACGCGTCAACGCATGCACAGACACCAGTGTCTCCGATCCGAGCGCCCGTGGACACGGCCCTTTGTCCTTTCCGGACCGGGCACCTCGGATGTGACTCCGCGACCGATCTCGAGGTCCGCCCTCCTGTGCCGCGAGGTCGGCCCTCAGCCGGCCGGCTCGGCCGCCGGCCGGATCCTGTAGCGGACGGGCAGGTGCTTCAGCCCCACGACGAACGACGCCTGGATCTGCTCGGGGTCACCCGCGAGCTCGATCGACTCGAGCCGACCGAGCAGCTCCATCCAGAGTGCCCGCTGCGACCGACGGGCGAGATTCGCGCCGAGGCAGAAGTGCTCACCGATGCCGAACCCGAGGCTGCGATGCACCGGCCGGTCGACGCGGAAGGTGAACGGATCCTCGAACACCTCCTCGTCTCGGTTCGCTGACGCGTAGAACAGCACCAACGAGTCGCCCTCGGCGATCTTCTGACCACGGATCTCCGTGTCCCGAGCGGCCGTGCGCTTCATGTAGTTCACCGGCGACGTCCAGCGGACGACTTCCTCGACGGCCTTGTCGATCAGCTCCGGATCCTGCTGGACCTTCGCCAGCTGCTCGGGGTGGTCGATGAAGGCCCGCATCCCGCCGACGAGCGCGTTCTTGGTGGTGTCGTGTCCCGCACTGAACACGATGAGGTAGTACCCCATCGTCTCCATCATCCCGAGCTGTTCGCCGTGGACACAGCCATTGGCCAGCACGGTGGCGAGGTCGTCTCGCGGGCACCCTCGACGGTCCTGGATGATGGCGTCGAACATCCCGTACGCCTCCATGGCCAGCTCCATGAGCCCCTTTGCGGCGTCCGGGTCACGCTGCAGCTCGGGATCCTCGAAGGCGAACAGCTGATTCGTGATGCGCAGGATGTCGGGCTCCTGGTCGCGTGGGATCCCCAACATGTTGGAGAGGATCCGCAGCGGGTGGGCGGTGGCGACGTCGACCGCGAAGTCGCACTCTCCTTCGCCGGTGGCGCCGGCCATGTCGTCCACGACCTCTCGAGCGCTGCGCTCGATCTCCTCGTCGAGACGCCGGATGGCCCGAGGCGTGAACTCCGGCCCCGCGATCTTGCGCACGTCGCGGTGCTCGGGCGGGTCCATCGTGATCACGACGCGCATCTGGGCCAGTGCACTGTCGGCAAGGGCTTCGTTGTCCCGGTCCTTGAGGATCGTGATGCCGGGCGCATTCAGGAACAGGTCCGGTCGGGTCGAGATCTCGCACACGTCGTCGTACTTCGTGATCGCCCAGAAGGACTCGTAGCCCTCGGGCTC
>JBFJNI010000031.1:0-33080 GCA_041618235.1 Acidimicrobiales bacterium | reverse complement strand
CCTCGAGGCGGCCAGCCGCGAGTTCTTCGCCCGCCCCGCGGGCGAGAAGGCGCGGATCGCGATGGAGAAAGCCGGGCCGGCGTGGCGGGGGTGGTTTCCGCCCGGCGGCGAGCTGACCTCGGGTGTGCCCGACGGCAAGGAGGGCATCTACTTCGGGGCCGAGCTGTCGCCGGATCATCCTCGGGCGGTCGCCGGCACGCCGCTGCACGGCGCCAACCAGTTCCCCGCCGACGGTGATCTGCGTCCGATCGTCCTCGAGGTGCTCGACGAGCTGACCGCCCTCGGTCATCGGCTGTGCCGGCTCATCGCCACCGGCCTGGGGCTCGACCCCGGGTGGTTCGACCAGCACCTGACCGCCGACCCCACGATCCTGTTCCGCATCTTCCACTACCCCGCCGCCGGCGAGGTCGACGGCGCGACGTGGGGAGTGCAGGAGCACACCGACTACGGCCTGCTCACCATCCTGCGCCAGGACGACGTCGGGGGCCTCGAGGTCCACGGGCGCGACGGTTGGATCGAGGCGCCACCGGTGCCCGACAGCTTCGTGTGCAACATCGGCGACATGCTCGAGCGCATGACCGGCGGCGCGTATCGATCCACGCCCCACCGAGTTCGTCAGCCACAGCGGAGCCGGCTCTCGTTCCCGTTCTTCTTCGACCCGTCATGGAACAGCGAGATCGTCCCGGTTCCGGGGCTGGGCGACACCGGTGCACCGGCGCCGGCCCGATGGGACGGTCGCTCGGTCTTCGACCACCAGGGCACGTACGGCGAGTACCTCACCGCCAAGGTGGCCAAGGTGTTCCCCGAGCTGTGGGCCGCCCTGGACGGCCCCGGCGACTACCCCTCGAAGACCTCGTAGTAGTTCTCGGCGCCCTGCTTGCGGACCTCGTCGAGCCAGTTCGAGTCGTAGACGTCGTTGGGGCCTTGGAGCAGGTCGCTCGGTTGCCCCTCTGGCGTGGTCACGAAGGTCCACGCCTGGCGCTTGTAGGTCCAGTTCTCGGGGTGGAGCCCGTGAGCTCGCTTGAACCAGCGCACGGCGTCGTCGGCGTGGCCCGCTCGATGCAGGTGCTGGGCGAGCTCGAACGCGGCGGCGGCCTCGGCGTGCTCGGCCGGACGGGGCCGGGACTCGGCCACGACCTGGTCGGGCGACAGCGCGTACTGACTCTCGGGCCCCTTCTCGATCCAGTCGTCGAGCAGCGACCGGTACACCTCGCCGTTGGAGTTGAACTTCTTGACCTCGGTGAGGACCTCACCGATGAGGCCCATCTCGGGCGTGATCTCCATGTCCTTGAGCGGCGATCGCTTCAGGAACGCGGGGTGAGACGGCCGGACGATCATCCCGGCCTCGTCGATCCACACGGCGTTGGGCACGTTGACGAAGCCGAACTTCTCCGCGGTGACGTGGGCCTCGTCGATCAGCGAGGGGTGCTCGGGCGATGCGGCCTCGATGAAGGGGCGGGCCGCCTCGATGCCGCCGGTGTCGAGGGCGACGGTGACGATCTCGACACCCTTGGGGGCGAGCTCGGTGCGCAGTGCCTGCCACACGGGCAGGTCGTCACGACACCCTCACCACGACGCCCAGGCGACGAGGAGCACCTTCTTGCCGTGCAGGGACGAGAGCCGGAACACGTTGCCGTCGGCATCGGGGAGTTCGAGGTCGGGTGCGACCGCACTCTCGAGGGCATGTCCGACCACGCCGGCGGGCCCCAGGGCCCACACGCCGTGGTCCTCGTCGCGCAGCACCGGCATCCGGAGACGCTCGGCCAGCACGCCGACGTCGAGCGAGCCGTCGGCCGTCCGCACCTCGTCGGGCAGCGGCACGCACATCTCGGCTTTGCAGGCACCCTCGGGCTTGATGGCCCATCCGGTGCCGGCTTCGAAGGCGGCGGCATCGACCGTGGTCGTCTCGAGCAGCATGGGCCGACCCTACGCGGTCAGCGCCCGCGCCGGACCAGGAACACGAAGCCACCGGCCAGCAGGAACGCCGCCGGCACGATTCCCACCGTGAGCAGGCGGGCATAGGAGCGCCGAGCATCGGTGAGCAGGAGCGGTCGGGGTTCGGCGAGGTTCGAGGACACGGAGACGAGGTCGTCATCGACGGTGAGCCAGTCGACCGTCTGCACCAGCAGCTGGCCGTTGCCCGCCTCGGTGAGGAACGAGTTGCCCACCAGATCGACATCGGCGAAGAGCGCCACCCGGCTCCGGCGGATCTCGCCGTCCACGTTGGCCGACCGCTCGGACACCGCGGCCACGGTGATCGGCCCCGGCGTGGCGGTGGGCTCGGCAGCGGCCAGATCCTCGACCAGGACCGAGGACCCCGACGTGTCGGCCAGACGTACGGGGTCGTAGCCCGAGGGCGGGTCGTCGTCGACCTCGATGCCGCCGACGGTGACGAAGAACGTCGGTGGGACGTTGCGCACGATGGGGCTGGCGGACGAGTACCGCCGGATCAGCGGCGCCGTCGGATCGCCGGAGAAGACCGAGTCCGGGTCGCCCTCGGCGACGATGCCCGACAGGAGCCGCAGACCGGCGGTGGCGAGCAGCGCGTCGAGTCCGGTGTCGAAGCCCGGCTCGGCGAACAAGGCGACCCGACCGTCGTCCTCGACGAACGCCTCGAGTGCATCGACCGCAGCCGCGCCGAGGGAGGTCGCCGGCGCCAGCACCAGCACCGCGCCACATCCGTCGAGCGACGCACCGGCCAAGAGGTCGACGGCGAAGATCTCGTAGCCGTTGTCGGTCAGCAGGCCCACGATCGATGAGGCGCCGTTCGGCAGCGTCGAGCCGGTGTCGAGCTCGCCGTGGCCGGTGGTGACGCAGACCCGGGGCAGCTCGCCGCGCAGCAGGCGGGCCAGGCCGAGCGTGAGGTCCTGTTCGATGGCGGCCGGCACGATCTCGATCTCGTCGCCCTGCTCGAGGGCGACGCCGCCGAACACGGGGTCGACGCCGAGCCGGCGCAGCTCGCCGGGTGCGCCGTCCGGGTCGACGATCGACGCACGGATGCGACGGTTGCGGTCCTCGTAGCGGTCGAGCACGGCGCGGGCCTCGTCTCGGCCCGGCTCGTCCGGCCGGAGGAACGCCGTGATCGAGACCGGTTCGTCGACGCGTTCGATGATGTCGATGCTCTCGGAGGTGAGCGACAGCGACGACTCGGCGGTGAGGTCGATGACCCGGCGCTGCTCGTCGGCCGTCCACTGCACGCCCACGAGCAAGACGGCGACCATGCAGAGGATCGCCACCGATCGGGTGCTCGGTCGGCGCCCCCGCCGAGCGAACACGAACGCCGCCGCGACGAGGAGGGGGACCACCGTGAGCGCGAGGAGGAACGACACGTCGCCGAGGTCGATGCCGCCGCCGGCGAAGGTCCGGATGCGCTCGTTGAGCGAGATCCGGGCCGTGATGGTGCGGAACGCGACCGACTCCGTGGACGGGCGCAGGAACCACGCTGCGAGCAGCGCGAACGACGCCGTCAGTGCGGCGACCGGCTGCGAGGCGGTCAACGACGACGTGAGGATGCCGACGGCGACCGCGGCAGCCGCCAGGAGCAGCAGACCGACCATGCCGGCGACGATGGGGCCGGGGTCGGGGTCACCCCACCAGGCGAGCAGCACCGCGTGCAGCGACACCGGAACCAACAGGACCACGACGGAGGCGAAGGCGGCGATCCACTTGCCGGCGATCAGCGGCAACGGCCGCACCGGGATGGCGAGCAGCACGTCGAGCGTGCCGCTGCGGCGCTCCTCGGCGATGAGCCGCATCGTGAAGATCGGCACCACGACGAGCAGCAGGAACGCGGCGATGGGCACGACCGGCTGGAAGACCGCCTGCGCGCGCGATCGGAACGCGTCGACGGCCAGCAGGCCGAGCGCGGCGTGGAACAGTGCCCCGGTGACGTACGGGATCGGGGTCACCCACAGGGTGGCCAGCTCCTTGCGGACGACGGCTCGGATCACGCCCACTCACTCACGAGAACTCGGCTCATGACAGCTCGGCCTCGGCGACGAGGCGCAGGAAGCGTTCTTCGAGGTCGTCGGTCTCGTCGGGCCGCTCGGTGGCGACGACGCGGCCCTTCACGATGACCACGATGCGATCGCACGTGGCGGCGGCCTCGGCCAACAGGTGAGTGGACACCAACACGGCGGCGCCGTCGGCGGCCAGGCCCCGGAACAGCGCTCGGGCGTCGTGTACCTGCTTGGGATCGAGCCCCGATGTCGGCTCGTCGAACACGTAGGTGGTGGGCGAGCCGAGCAGCGCCTGGGCGATGCCGACGCGCTGGCGCTGCCCCTTCGACAGTCGCCCGACGGGTCGACGCTCGAGGTCGGCCGCGTCCACGGCCTCGAGGACGCGCCGACGCTCGTCCGCGTCGTCAGCCCTGGCGAGTCCCTTCGCCCGACCCAGGAACCGCAGGTACGCCGTCACCGTCAGCCCCTCGTATCCGACGTGGCCCTCGGGCAGGTAGCCGACGTCACCGTCGACCTCCGCCGTGCCGGCGTCCGGACGCAGCAGCCCGAGCAGGACGCGCATGGTGGTGGTCTTGCCGGCGCCGTTCGGCCCGAGGAAACCGACGACCTCGCCGGGCTCGACCCGGAACGAGACGTCGTCGACCGCGGGCCGGCCGCCGAAGTGCTTGGTCACACCGTCGACGACGATCATCGGGACTTCACGCTCGGTGCAATGGGGTGTGGTCGACGTCGGAGCACGGGGCTCCAGCCTGGCCGACGCGTCAGGACGACGCCGGGACCGAACGACCGTCGGCGACCTGCTCGCGTTCGGAGGCGTCGACGAGGTCTTCGACCATCTCCTGCTTGGCCCAGCCGAGCAGGCCGGCGAGGCCGGCGGGCGCACGGGTGATGACGATGATCAGGAGCACGCCGGTGCCGATCTCGACGATCCAGCCGTTGGCGAAGTGGAGCAGCTCGGGCAGACCCCAGATCACGAAGGCGCCGAGCACCGCGCCCTCGACCGAGCCGAGGCCGCCGATGACCACCATCGAGATGAGCACCAGCGAGGTCGAGGTGGCGAAGTTGGCGCTGCTGATCAGACCCTCGTTCAACGCGAACACCATGCCGCCCAGCGCCGCGATCCCACCCGACACGGCGAACGCGATGAGGCGGTACACCCGTAGGTCGATGCCGAGCACCATCGCGGCCCGCTCGTTCTCGCGGGCGGCGAAGAAGGCCCGACCGGTGCGGGTCTCGGCGAGGTTGCGGGCGACCCAGATCGAGGCCAGCAGACACGCGAGGGCGAACGGGAACAGGCCGCGGCCGTTGATGTCGTCGAGGTCGAGTGGCCCGAGCTGGGGCCCGTCGACGGTGATGCCCGTGGTGGCGCCGGCGATGAACGAACCCTTGAACAGGTACACCTCGCAGGCGAGGGCGAAGCCCAGGGTGACGACCGCCAGGTACAGGCCCTTGATCCGCAGCGCCGGGATGCCCAGCAGCAGGGACAGCGCGACACCGATGATCACGACGGCGGGAACGGTCAGGACGAAGGGCCAGTGGAGGTTGGTGATCAGGTTGCCGGTGGCGAAGGCGCCGACACCCGCCAGCGCCCAGTGACCCAGGCTGATCTGGCCCGAGAAGCCCATGAGCACGGTGAGAGACACGCCCACGATGGCGAAGGCGATGACGCGGATGAGGATGCCGTTGGTCGCCGAGCCCACCACCTGGCTGAGGCCGAGCAGGAACAAGACGACGGTGACGGACCAGAACCGACCGAACCACGGGGCGACGGGGTGGGTACGCAGCCGGCGCGGCATCTGCTTCACCGCCGGAACGAACGCCGCCTCGTCGTTGACCTCCTCGGGCTTGCCGAAGATGCCGCCGGGGCGGAAGATCAAGAACCCCAGGACGACGGCGAAGATGCCCAGCTCGGCGAGACCCGGCGTCGACGACTGCCACTTGATCATGGTCTCGACGATGCCGATGACGAGACCGCCGACGATGGCGCCGGGCAGGCTGAGCAGCCCACCGACGAGCGTGGCGGCCAGCGCACGCACCAGGAAGCCCGTGGACAGTGACGACACGTCGAGGCTGGAGATCGGCACGATGAGCAGCGCTGCCAGGCCGGCCAGCAGCGAGCCGGTGACCCAGCTGAACTGGCTGACCCGATCGGCCGAGATGCCGAGCAGACGCGCCGCGTCGGGGTTCTCGGCCGATGCTCGGACGCCGATGCCGAACTTGGTCTTCTGGAAGAAGAGGTAGAAGCCGACGGCGATCACGGGTACGACCAGGAAGATCTGGATGTAGGCCGGCGTGACCGTGACGTTGCCGATGTCGAAGCTCCAGGTGATGAGCGTGGGCAGGCGGCGATTCTCGTTGGCGGCCTCGCCCCGCTGGAAGAGCAGCACCATGAGGCCGAGGAGGCCGGAGCCGACGGCGATGGTCGCCACGAGCTGGGTGAGGCGCGAAGTGTGGCGCAGCTTGTGGAAGATCGAGCGCTCGAGCGTGTAGCCGTTGAGCCCGATGACGGCCAGCGACAGGACCGCGGCCACGAAGAAGCGTGGGCGCGTGCCCTGCTCGAAGGGCAGGAAGGCCGCACGGTCGGTGAGCCACCAGGCGAAGAACGCAGTGACGAGGCCCATGAACGGGTGGGCGAAGTTGATGATCTTCGTGCCCTTGAACACCAACACGATGCCGAGGGCGAGGATGCCGTACACGAGTCCGACGCCGATGCCGAGCGTGAGCCAACCGAGGAACTCGACCATCAGGCCACCCCTGCTTCCTGTTGCTCGGCCCCGAAGCCCTCGGTGGCGCCGGCGAGGAACACCGACCGGAGCAGATCGGTGCGGTCGAGCAGACCACCCGACGGACCCTGGTACCGGACCTCGCCCTTCTCCATGAAGTACGCCCGGTCGGTGTAGCCGAGGGCGAAGCTGGCCTGCTGCTCGACCATCACGACCGTGAGGCCGTCCTCCCACAGCTGCTGGACGATCTCCATCAGCTGCTCGACGATGATGGGGGCCAGGCCCAGCGACATCTCGTCGATCATGAGGACCTCGGGATCGAGGATCAGGGCCCGAGCGACCGCGAGCTGCTGCTGCTCACCGCCCGAGAGCGTGCCCGCCGCCTGGGCCAGGCGCTGCTTCAGCCACGGGAAGTAGGTGGCGACGCGGTCGACGGCGGCATCGACCTGTGCGACGTCGTCGAGGAGGTAGCCACCGAGCCGGAGGTTCTCCTCGACCGACAGGGTGGGGAACACGCCCCGGCCACCCGGTACGTGGCTCAGCCCGGCCTGGACGAGCTGCTCGGCGGTCATGGTCGAGGTGTCCTGGCCCTTCCACGTGATGGTGCCCGCGGTGAAGGGGATCAGGTTGGACGCCGCCTTGAGGATGGTGGACTTGCCGGCGCCGTTGGTGCCCAGCAACGCGACCCGCTCGCCCTTGCGGACCTCGAAGTCGACGCCGTAGAGGACCTGCACCTTGCCGAAGCTGACGTCGATGCCCTGCACCTGGAGCAGCGGCTCGCCGGTGGGCGCCTGGACCTCGTCGGCTCGAGCCCGGGCCTCGGCCACCTTGGTCTGTTCAGTCGGTGTGCCGAGGTAGGCCTCGATGACGGCCTCGTCGTTCTGGACCTCGGCCGGCGTGCCCTCGCTGAGCACCGACCCGGCTGCGAGGCAGTACATGTAGTCGGACAGCCCGCAGATCAACGGCATGTCGTGCTCGATCATGAGGATGGTGGCGCCGGTCTGGGCCTTGATCTTGCGCAGCAGCGGCCCGAGGTTCTCGGTCTCGGCCTGGGAGATGCCCGAGGCGGGCTCGTCGAGCAGGAGGATCGTGGGCTCGACGGCGATCATGCAGGCCAGCTCGAGCAGGCGCAGCGTGCCGTACGAGAGCTCGGAGGCGAACTTCTCGGCGAAGGCCCCCATGCCGATGAGCTCGATGAGCTCCTCGGCGCGCTCGAGGATCCGGCGTTCCTCCCGCATGGCCGACGGGAGCCGCAGCGCGTGCTGGACCGGGTCGCTGCTCATGTGGCGATGCAGCGCGACGCGGATGTTGTCGACGCAGGTGAGGTACGGGAACAGGCGCACGTTCTGCAGCGTGCGGCCGATGCCCAGCGAGGCACGGTCGCTGGGCGCGGTGGCCAACAGGTCGTGCCCCCGGTAGTTGATGCGCCCGGCGGACACGGGCCGGAAGCCCGAGATGCAGTCCATCAGGGTGGTCTTGCCGGCGCCGTTGGGCCCGATGAGCCCGACGATCTCGCCGTCGTGCACGTGGATCGATGCACCGTCGACGGCGCGGAGGCCCCCGAAGCGGACCTCGACACCCTCGGCGACGAGCACTGGCGCCCCGGGGCGCTGCGCCGCCGTGTTGTGCTCGTTGCTCGGACGGTGGTGCGAAGCAGTCTTCGTGTCGTCCAGCGTCATCAGAACTGCACGAAGCCGGGGGTCAGCTGCTTGTACTTGTCGTTGGACTGCGCCTCGTACACGACCATCTTGTCGGAACCGTGGGCGAAGCTGGACTTGCCGGCGAACGTGATCGGGCTGGTGATCAGGTCGCTGTAGGCGTCGTAGGTGCGGATGGCGGCCGCGTACCGCTGGCGGGTGAGGTCGGGGCCCGACCGGCGCAGGGCCTCGGCCAGCATCGAGATGATCTGGTAGCCGGAGGCGCCACCCTGGCCGTCCTTCTCCCAGTCAGCCTGGTCGTACACCTTCACCCACTGGGCGTGGGCCTTGTCCATGCGGGCGCAGTGAGCGGGGTTGTAGGCGTTGGGGTGCAGGTAGTAGCACGAGCCCGACAGGCCACGGACCTTCTGGCGGCTCCATTCGCCACCCATGAGCGTGAGCGTGGTGTCACCGTCGTGGGCGAAGTTGGAGAACGTGTACTCCCATCCGCACAGCGCGGTGATGCACTCGCTGACCTGGCGGGAAGTCGACACGGGATCCTGGAGCGGAACGAAGACCTGCACGCCGGCCGACTTGAGCTTGTTGATCTCCGCCGTGTAGCTGGACTGCTCGGTGGGCTTCTGGATGTACACCGTCTCGACGACGTTGACGCCCATGCGCTTGGCCTCGGCCTTGAACACCTCGACCGAGGGCTTGATGAGCGCCGAGTTCAACGCCGAGATGCCGACCTTCTTCCCCTTGTACTTGGCGTCCTGAGCGAGGAAGCGAGCCAGTTGCACCACGTGGGTGTCGTAGCTGGTGCTGACCTGGTAGATGCCGAGGCGGGCGAAGTCGGGCTCGCCACCGCCGGCGGCGTGGTACGGGATGCCGGCCTTCGCGGCCTCGTTGGCGACGACGTTGATCTGGTCGACGCCGAGCGTGCCGCTGATGATGAAGTTCTTGTTCTCGATCAGCCGCTTGGCGGCGTCGGATCCGCCGGAGGCCTCGTAGCGGTCGTCCTGGATGTCGAGCTTGAGCTTGCGGCCGTTGATGCCGCCGTTGTCGTTGATGAACTTGGTGTAGGCCTCGAGGCCCTTGATGGGGTCCTCGGCCAGGTTGAGCGGCGCGCCGCCGATGGTCTTGGGCGCGTGGATGCCGATCTTGATCTCGGTGTCGGAAACGCCGGTGCGGTCGCCGCCGGAGGACTGCTGGTTGGTCGGGGGCGGGGTCGTCCCGCCACCACCGCCACCGCCGTTACCGCCCCCGCCGTCGCCGCCGCCACCGGGCGCCGGTGCCGAGCCGCCGCCCGAGAGGTCGGGGACGCCGTCGCCGTCGGCGTCGACGGGCACGCTCGGGTCATCGGGCACACCGTCGCCGTCGGCGTCGACCGGCGCCGCGGTCGGATCGGACGGATCACCGGGCGCGAGGCCCTCGTCGTCGGGGAGGAGGAGGCCGCTGGCGTCGGGCTCGAGCCCGCCTCCGGTCTGGACGGCGGTCTCCTCGCTGCTGACCTTGATCGCGCCGACGACGCCGGCGAGGAACAGCCAGATGGCCACCATGCCGAGACCGGCGATGCCGGCCACCGTCGTCGTTCCGTCCTTCGAGAACACGCTGCGCAGCGCGGTCATCCTGCATCCCTCTTGATCGTTCGGTTCCCTCGTGGACCGGGCGCGCTCCGACGCGACCGGTCTCCTGCATCATCTTCGCTGCCCGACCACGAGATTCCTGCCCCGATCGGGCCATCCGGTCTAGTCATCATGGGGCGTGACAGGGCACATATCGTTCAACGATCGTTGTCGGGCGGTCGATGACCTCCCCATGGACTCGTGCCCCGAACCCTCGACGCGCCGTCTGCGCCGAATGTTCGTGGTGGCCCTGCTGTCCGTCGTGTCGATCGCCGGCGTCGTTCCCGACGCCTCGGCCGCCGACGCCGGCACCGAGGTCGTGCGCGACATCATCTTCCCGGTCGTCGGCACCGTCCGGTACTCCGACACCTTCGGCGCGTGCCGCAGCGGATGCAGCCGCACGCACGAGGGTGAGGATCTCATGGCCGCCAAGCTCACCAAGCTCGTTGCCACGCGCGACGCCACGGTCCGGTGGCTCAAGGACACGGCCACACCCGACGGCTCGCAAGGCAACTACGTCATGCTGCGCGACGACGACGGCTGGGAGTACTGGTACATCCACATCAACAACGACTCCCCCGGCACCGACGACGGTGCCAATCCCGCCGAGTGGCGCTTCGGGCCCGGCATCGAGCGCGGCGCACGGGTCCGAGCGGGCCAGCTCGTCGGCTACGTCGGCGACTCGGGCAACGCCGAGTGGACCGCTCCGCACGTGCACTTCGAGATCCGCCGTCCGGACGGGTCGGTCATCAACCCGAACCCGTCGCTCCGGGCCGCGGTCAAGCTCACCACGCCGGTCGTTCCCACGGAGATCCCGACCCCCGACGAGGCCTTCCTCCGGGCGCTCTCGCTCGACTTCTTGGGCCGTGAGGCCGATGGAGTCCGTCTGACAGCCGGCCTGGCCGCCCTCGGAGAGGGTCGTTCCCGACGCTCGGTGATCGACGAGTACGCCGGTTCGGACGAGTGGGCCACGGCCCTGTTGACCGGCTTCTACCAGTCGACCCTCGGTCGTGGACCCGACCCGGTCGGACTGCGCAACTGGCTCGCCGCACTCGACCGGGGGATGTCGCCGGCCGACGTCGCCGCCCGCTTCTACGCCTCCGACGAGTACTACCGCCGGTCGGGAGCAACGAACCTCGCCTGGGTCACCGATCTCTACCGCGAGATCCTGCTGCGCGACCCCGACCCCAAGGGCCTCGCCGACTGGGTCCGTCGGGTCGACGCCGGCGAGAGCCGGACCCTCATCACATCGCAGTTCTACGGGTCGACCGAGTCACGCCAGACCCGGGTCGCCGGCCTCTACCGAGCGCTGCTCGGCCGGGGCGCCGACCCGACGGGGATGGCGACGTGGACCCGGGTCCTCCAGAACGGGCGCGACATCCAACTCGCCGCCACCCTCGCATCCAGTGCCGAGTACTACGCCAGAGCCACCAGGAGGAGCACGTCATGACCATGACCGACCGGACCCCGATCGCGCTGGGCCCCATCGAGACCCGAGACGAGACATCCGACACGGACCATGCCATCGAGGTTCAACGCTCTACGATGTGGAGTGATCACCGTCAGACGCTCGACAGCGGACTGACTCCCAGAGAGGCCGCCATGCAGCTCCCCTTCATCACCACCGACCCCGATCGATCCGGCGAGTCCGCCATCGACCAGTTCCGCATGCTGGCCGACTTCCAGGACGTCATCGACTCGGCGGCCGATGCCGGGCTCATCGACGACGAAGGCGCGGTCGTCTTCCACCGCCAGCTGATCGCGTGGAGCCGCGCAGCCACCACCAACGACGTCGAACGGACCCCCGAGGCCATCATCGCCGCCGCCGAGGCTCGTGCCGCCGACATCGTCGAGGACGCCCGGGCCGCGGCCTCCGCCGAGATCGCGCAGGTGCGTTCGCTCACCATCGCCGAGTGCGACGAGATCCTCGCCGCCGCTCGTGCAGCTGCCGCCCGGCTCGTCGACGACGCCATGGTCCACGCCCTCGCCTGACCCGGCGACCCTGGCGTGGTTGGCTGGGCGCCATGCCCCGCCTGACCGCGATGGACGAGTACTTCGTCCACCAGATCCCAGAGCCGCTCACCAGCCCGGAGACGCACCACGACTTCTGGCGCGAGAGCGTGTTCTTCATCCTCCATCCGCGCGACCGCCTCGGCGACGCCGTCATCTTGACGACGGCCCACTTCCCGAAGGCCGAGGTCGTCGACTCGATGCAGCTCGGCCGCATCGGCGACGACTGGATCTACGCCAAGCACGAGCGCCCCTACGACGGCGACCCGCACACGATGTCCGTCGGTCCCACGCACGTCGACATCGTCGAGCCATTCCAACGGGCGATCCTCCGGGTCGACGAGGACCCTGCCGCCCCGTACTCGATGGACATGGAGTTCCGCGCCCGTGGCCAGGCCTACGGGCTGCGGCGGGGAACCATGAAGGCCGGCCACGAGCGCATCTGGGATCAATCGCACCTCTTCCAGTCGGGCACCTACCACGGCAGCTACACCCGCAACGGCGAGGTCCACGAGATCGACGACTGGTGGGGCCTGCGCGATCACTCCTGGGGCATCCGCGACCACGCGCGCTGCCCGCTGTGGATGTGGTTCGGCATCAACTGCGAGGAAGGCATGTACGGCGTGTGGCACTGGGAGTACCCCAACGGCGCACGCGTCTACACCGACGGTGCCTTCCTGCCCGCCGACGGCTCCGAGCCCGTCCCCCTCATCGACTTCCGCCACGACGACCTCCACTGGATCGGCGACGACGGCGACGAGGTCGCCTATGGCCAGTTCGGCATCGACGTGCGCGGCCTCGCCGGCCACGTCGACCTCACCCTCGAGGGCGGCCAGACCATCGGCTTCGACGCCGAGGGCCGCTGGGCCTTCCCCTACGGCCCGATGGGCGGCGGACTCATGGAGATGGAGTGGACCAACTCGATCGGCCAGTCGGGTACGGCGATCTACGAGGTGACGGGCGCCAGCCACCACAAGTTCTTCCCCGAGCCGCGCGTCGACGCGACCTTCCCGCAATCCCACTGACACGCGAGGATGACGCCGGACTGCTCCCGACGTTCCCAGGAGGACGAGACATGACCGGATGGGTCGGCGACATCGAGGACGAGACGCTCGGCAACGAGCACTTCCGCCGGGTGGTCTTCACCGGCGCGAAGACCCAGCTCACCGTGATGGCGATCCAGCCCGGCGACGAGATCGGGGTCGAGATGCACGATCACCTCGACCAGTTCCTGCGCATCGAGCAAGGGTCTGCGCTCGTCACGTTCGGCCCGTCCGAGACCGAGATCACCGAGCGACACCAGGTCGCGGACGACTGGGCGGTCATCGTCCCCGGCGGAACCTGGCACAACGTCGTCAACACCGGCACCGAGGTGCTCAAGCTGTACTCGCTCTACAGCCCACCCGAGCACCCCGACGGCACCGTGCATCGCGACAAGGCCGAAGCCGACGCGGCCGAGGCCGCCGAGCACGGCCACTGACCCGGCGAGCGGTGCGCGCTCAGCGCGGTCGATCGCGCGGATGGCGAAGGAAATGTCGTCCCGGTCAGGTGCGCGGCAGCACGTAGGTGCCCTGGGCGACCGAACTCGGCTTCTCGCCGCGGTCGTCGCACCAGAGGCGCACGCTGCCCACGATGCTGCGGCTCCCGGCCGACTCGAGCGTCGCTTGCGCCCAGAGCACCGAACCCTGTGCGGGACGCAGGTAGCGGATCGACAGCTCGGAGGTGAGCGCCATGGGCTCGATGCGACCGATGGCGCCGAACGTCAGGTACCAGAGCGCGGCGTCCGCCAGCGCGAACTGCGTCGGCCCCGACACATAGCCGCCCGGCCGCAGCAGACCGGCGTCGACGGTCCGCTGGGCCAAC
Organism: Acidimicrobiales bacterium; assembly: GCA_041618235.1. Taxonomy (GTDB): domain Bacteria; phylum Actinomycetota; class Acidimicrobiia; order Acidimicrobiales; family Salinilacustritrichaceae; genus Salinilacustrithrix. Next base: position 19,263 of record JBFJNI010000031.1, on the reverse strand, counting down.
GCCGTGGTCGGGCCGAGCTCCACGCATTCGTTGCCGGTTCCGGGGAACTCGGCCGCCAGCATGGCGTTGACCTCGGCGGGGGTCGGGATGCCGGCGGGGTGGGTATTCGACTTCATCGGTGCGACCGTACTCATCCACCTGGACCACGACGACCGTCCTCCGTCAGCCGGTGGACGTCTCGGATGCGCCTCCGAGCGCTCGATCGACGGCGGCAACCATGCCGGCGGCTCCGTCCTCGTCGCTCATGGTGGCCGCCAGCTCCGTCGAGGCTCGAGCGACGTCGTCGCCGAGCACCGATTCGACGCGCTCGGCCACCCGACCGACGCTGCGGGCCAACGCCCCCACCCCAAGCTTCGTGAGCTGACGTCCGTGCCAGTACTGGTCCCAGAGCTGCGGGTGGACCACGGTCGGGATGCCGGCGGAGATGGCGGCCGCCACGCTACCGAGGGCTCCGGACACGACCGCCGCACGACACCGCGGGAGGATGGCGGTCAGCGGAGCGAACGGCACCACGCCGGGTTGCCCGTGGAGCGCATCGGCGTTGGCCTCGTTTCCGGCAAGGACGACGGTGCGTAGCCCTCTCGCCGCGAGGTCGGCGCGGATCCGGGCGAAGCGATCGCCCGCGTCCGTCGCCGCCGAAGTACCGAGGGTGACCAGCACCGGAGGGTCGCCGTCGTCGATGTACGCGTCGAGATCCGGCGGGACGACCGCGTCCGGCGGTCCGTCCCAGATCGAGAACCCGGCCACCGTCACCGGCGGCCAGTCGGGAGCGGGCGGGGCGTAGTGCGACGACGTCAGCAACACGGTCTCGGCTGCGTCGAGGTACGCGGAGACCGCGGCACCGTCCCGCGTCGGCATCCCACGGCGCCGCCGCAGATCGTTGACCTCGTCCTCGGGGAAGGCCATCTTCCCGAACCGGTCGTACGCCCTCCAGGCAAGACGGTTCACCGCTCGGGGAGCCGAGAAGCTGTAGGGCATCGACGGCGTCCATGCGTCGGTCGGCAGGAGCATGGGGAACAGATGCCCCACGATCCCCGGGACGCCGGCCTCGTACGCCATGGGCAGTGAGATCATCGCCACCGCCGGATGGGTGACGAGTACGTCGGCGCCGTCGAGCGCCTCGGCCAGCGAGCGTTCGCATGCGGCCGGATCGTCGAGGTAGGACCTCCCCAACCAGTACTTCGCGAGCCGCGGCGTGTTGGCCAGCGGATGGCGCATCAGCTTCGTGTGCACCGGATCGGCGTGCATCGAGGCGGCCGAGAAGTCGAGCCCGTAGTGGTGATGGGCGAATGGCTCGCCGGCGAGCATCGAAGCGTAACCGGCAGGCGCGACGAAGGTCACCCGGTGCCCAGACTCCACGAGTCGCCGCCCGATCGGGATGTACGGAGCGACGTCCCCCAGATACGCAGCCGAGGCGATGACCACGTTCCCCATTGCCGAAGGGTAGGCCTCCTGCGACGGACGAATCTTTTCCGGTCGACTCCGGTAGGAGATCCGGTGCTCCATGGCGAACGACCGAACGGACGGCGGACACCGACCGCCGCCATCGACGAGCGAGGAGATGGACCGATGCGAGTCGAGATCGATCACCGATGCGGACGCGTGCACCACAGCCTCCAGGCCGTGGCGGCCTGCGAGTGGCCCGATGCGGGCTACGTCATCGGCGATGGGAGCCATGCGCTCATCGCCCATTGCGGCTTCGACACCGTCACGCTCTACACCTCGCGACCCGATGCCGAACGCCACCTCGCCGAGCTCGACACCGCCGGCTGCGGACGCGAGTGTGAGGGCAACCACGAGTTGGTCACCATCGACCTCACCGGTCACGTCGCCGATCACCGCACGGGCGTCGTCAGCCGTCTGCGTCGCCTCGTGAGCATCTGAGCCGTCGCACCGAGGTGGCCGACGTCGGCTGAGGGTTCTCCTCGGCGGCCCAGGTCAGCAGCTCACGCAGTACGGGAACGCGACGTAGACGATCGTCGAGCCGAGGACGAGGCCGGCGAGCCCGCTGATCGCCGTCACGAGCGCCGATGACTCCGCCTCCGTGTCGTCGGACGGGTCGTCGAGACCCGCGCTGACGTCGACGTCGGAACCGACGTCTGTGATGCTCATGTCGCACTCCTCCGCCGCCGCCCGAGGGACTTCGAGAGCTTCGACGCCAGCTCCGAATGAGGGAGAGCGCGTCCGGCGCCGTACCGTCAACACCAACGAATACTCCGCGAAAGAGAGCGACACCCCATGGCCAAGGCAAAAGTAGTCACCTCTCGGTGGTCCGACGGTTCCGTCAGCATCGATGACCTCGCTCCCCGGGAACGCCTGGCCCACGAGATCGTGTCGACCCACGGCGACCTGCTCCCGTCCGTCGTGCGGATCATGGAGGCCGAGCTCACCGAAGAGCAATGCCTCGCCGCGCTCGCCGCGTTCCGCGAGTCGCTCGGCGTCGCGGGCGACCCCAACCGGGATCCACGCGTGGCGATCGCCAACGCCGGCGGCTGATCACCGGCGACGAGCCCATCGCTCCAGCGACCGGATGCCTCTCGAGCGGTCGAGAACACGCCGCAGAAGTAGGTGTACGCTTGTTCGTGTTGCGCGACGGGCGGCTTTGGTCGGTGGAAGGAGCGCAAGCCGGTGGGCGGAGAACTCGGCAGCGTGCTGATCGTGGACGACCACGACCTTCTGGCGGAGGCGCTCGCCCTCGCCCTGCGCGTCGCCGACATCGCCGACGTCCACGTCACGGAGCCTGAGCTCGACCCCGGCGCGATCCGCCGGGTGGCCGACGAGGTCGACCCGGACGTGGTGCTGATCAGCATCGACCTCGTCGCGCGGAGCTCGTCGGTCCCGCTCGTCGGGCAGCTCGTGGACACCGGCGCGACGGTGCTGCTGCTGACCGGTGGCCGGGACCGATGGGCCGTCGCCGAGGGTGTCGAGGCAGGCGCTGCCGGGGTCATCCTCCGGTTGCTCCCGCTCGACACGATGCTCGAGATGGTCCAGCACGCACTCGAGGGACGATGCGTCATGAGCCCGTCGGCGCGCCACGAGCTGCTGCGGGAGCTGCGCGAGCGCAACGAGGCTGCGGGCCGCTTCGCCGATCTCACGAACGTCGAGGCGCAGGTCATGGCGCTGCTCGTCGAGGGGCTGTCGGCGGAGGAGATCGCCAACCGCCGGTACGTGGCGCTCAACACGGTGCGCAGCGAGATCAAGACGATCCTCAAGAAGCTCGACGTCCACTCGCAACGAGAGGCGACCGCCCTCGCCCGCAGCTCGGATTGGCCCCCAACGTAGCGCCGGAAGCACCCCCAGTGCGCGTGGCGTCGCTCTGAGGTGGTCCCGCACCGCGTTCCGATCCTCGTTCCGCGGAAGATACCCAACTCTTGGTATTCCACGTGGAGGAGCGACTCCTTACATTGCCGAGTGAGCCATGGAGGGATGGCGACAGGCGGCCGACGATCGAAGTCGGGAGGCGGCAATGGACAGGCGGAGCGCGTGCCGGCGGGCAGCCGCGCAAGGGGTGGTGCTCGCACTCGGTGTCGGGCTCGTGCTGCATCGGCTTCACGCCGGCGAGCACGAGGCGGCAGATCTCCCAGGAGCCGTGCACTGGCTCCGTGACAGCTTCTTGGCCGCGCCGGCGGCCGCGAGCGTCTGCATGCTCGCGACGTCATTCGCGCGCGCGCTGAGTCGTTCGCTGGGCCCGGTCGCGACGCGCGGCGCGTGGGCGACGGCGGTCGGCATCGGCTACGCGCTCACGCTGATCCCGGGTGGCCTCGTCCACGCGCGCTTGTTCGGAGCGGAGCACGCCCACGGCGATCCTCTCGTGCATGCATCGGCGGACGCCGCGGCGAGCGCACCGTTCGCGGTGGCGCTCGCTGCGCTCGCCGTGTGCCTCCTGGGTGTGCCCGGCAGCGTCGCTCCTGCGGGCCGCGGTCTCACCCACCGTCGCGACGACCTGCAGGATCGGTGGGCCGGCGGTCCAGACGGGGCGCATCGCACCTACGGGCGCATCGCCGCTCGCGTCGTCGTCTCGGCTTCGATCGTGGCGATCGTCGCGCTGTCACTGCCGGCAGCACCGTGGACGCCTGTCGACCGCGCCGAGGCGTCCCACGAGGCGCCCGTGGACGAGTGCACGAGCACCAGCGTCGACCGCACCTACGACGTCGCCGCCGTCAACGTCCTCATCCCGTTCAACAGGTGGGCCGACGTGAACCGCCACGGCCAGATGTTCGTCCTCCAGCAGGACAAGGACGCAGCCAGGTACTGGCACTACCCACTGGGCACGACGGCCGACGGGTCGCCCGGCGAGGACGTCGCAGGCGACCGTCGTCTGCGGCCCCGACCCCTCGTGCTCCGAGCGAACGAAGGGGAGTGCGTCCGCGTCGACTTCACCAACGAGCTCCACAAGGCCGCGCCCGTGCTGCCCAGCGATCCCCTGGCGAAGGCAGCGGCACCCAACCCACCCCTGAGCGGCACCAACGAAGGCTTGCCGACGGTCGACCAGTTCGCGTCGATGCACGTGCACGGCGCATCGTTCAACGTGCAGACCTCCGATGGCGGCAACGTCGGGTTCAACGCGGACACGACCGTGGGCACCGGGAAGTCCATCTCCTACTTCTGGCGGGCGCCCAGCGTCGAGGGTCTGTACTTCTTCCACGACCACGCCACGATCTCGGGCTCCGAGGCCGATGGCGGATCGAACGCCCACGGCCTGTTCGGGGGGCTCGCAGTCGAGCCGGCCGGCTCGCGTTGGTTCGACCCGGTGACGGGCGCCGAGCTGAGCGGTGCCGAGCCCTACACCAACGAGGTCATCGCGCGGACCAGCGGCGAGCTCTACCTCGACGCCATCATCGTGCCTCCTGCCGCCCAGGACGGCGGCAGCTTCGCACCGCACGACGGGAAGTTGACCGACCTCCACGTCCGCGGCGGCGTGGCGTTCCGGGAGATGATCCAGCTGTCCCAAGACGAGATCCCGGGCGACCACCTGCAGAACTGCGACTTCAAGGTCGCTGCCGGGCTCATCTCGACGCGCTCCGAGTGCGTGAACGCCGATCCCGCGACGGTGGGCGGTCAGACCGTGGGCCTCGATTTCGGCATCGGCCTCGGGTTCAACTACGGGGTCGAGCCGCTGCTCGCACGCCAGGAACCCATCAACCGCTGCCCTGACTGCGTGGGCGAGGAGACCTGGCTGTCGTCGTGGCCCTACGGCGATCCCGGTCTGGTGAAGCTGGCCAGCGGTCTGGGACCGTGGTACCCGGCATGGCACCCGTGGTTCCGGGACGCCGACGGCGCCCTCGTCAACGTGGGCGGCGACGGGAACCCGATCCAGGCCCCTGGCGCGGTCGGCGAGCCGGAGGACTGCGGACTGCCCGGTACCTCCGTGGACCGGGACTTCGACGGGGTCGCCGACGAGGAGGTCCCGACGTCGTGCTGGACGTCGAGCGTGATCCACGCCTACCAGTACGACGCCACCAAGGTGCGCTTCGCACACGCGGGGCCCAAGGAGACCCACGTGTTCCACATGCACGCCCACCAGTGGCTGCAGGACCCCCACGATGTCGGCGCCTCCGGGCACACGCCCGGCCAGCCCGGGCTGAACAGCCCGACGACGGAGCGGCCCCAGGCGACGACCATCGACTCACAGACGTTCGGGCCGGGCGAGTCCTTCACCAACGACGTGCTGTTCTGCGCCGGCTCGCGCCCGGGCACCGTCGGCGATGCGATCTTCCACTGCCACCTGTACCCCCACTTCGCCGAGGGGTTCTGGGCGCTGTGGCGGGTCCACGACGTGGGAGAGGACGGCCGCGGGCACACGCCGGACGGCATCGGCGTGAAGAACCTCCTCCCGCTGCCAGACCGGATCGCCGCCCTGGACGAGCCACCAGCGGCCACGTCGACGAACCCGGGGTTCCCGCGATTCCTGCCCGGGCAGTTCGGCTGGCGCGCCCCGCAGCCCATCAACGGCGTGAGCAGCCCCAACGGGAGCGCCGACGACCCCGCGACGTCGCTGCTCCGCGAGGACCTCGATTTCGACACCCGCATGGTCGCTGGCCAGGCCCTGGACCTGGACTACCTGCACCAGGTCCAAGAGATCGATTACGGAGCCGCGACGGGTGACTTCACGCTGACCTACCGCGGGGAGACGACCGCGCTGATCGACCCCGACGCCGATGCGCTCGCGCTCGAGGCAGCACTCGAGGCGTTGGCAACCATCGCCGAGGTCGACGTCGGCGGGGACCCTGGGGGGCCCTGGACCGTGACCTTCCTCGACCCGTCCAAGAACGTGGTCGCGCTCACCTCTGACTCGGCAGGCGTCGTCATCACCCAAGACCTCACCGGGAACCCGATCGCCGGCCAGCTGGCGACCGAGGACGCCAACACGGGTGGTGCCGGCGGGACCGTGACCGACCGCACCGGAGATGCGGTGCGACCGGGCGCAGCCTGGGTCGATCCGTGCCCGGCTGGGGCCCGCACCCTCACCTACAACGTCTCGATCATCCAGCTCGACGTCACCTACAACGAGGACGGCTGGCACGACCCGCAGGCCCGCGTGCTCGTGCTCGACAAGGACGTCGACGCCGTGCTCTCCGGCGCGAAGGAACCCGAACCGTTGTTCTTCCGGGCGAACGTCGGCGACTGCGTGAACTGGAACCTGACCAACCGGTTGCCCAACTGGATCGGCAACGACGACTTCCTCGAGCTGGTGCAGACCAACATGGTGGGCCAGCACATCCACCTCGTGAAGTTCGACGTGCTGTCCTCTGATGGCTCCTCGAACGGCTGGAACTACCAGGAGGCGGCGTTCAGCCAGGACCAGATGACGTTCGACGACCAGATCAAGGGTGGTGCCCTGGACTGCGGTGCGGACACCTTCGACGGCCCTCACCTCGTCGAGGAGGGCTGTCGCATCCCCCACGCGACCGGCGCCGGATTCGATCCGGCGTGGAGCTGCGACTCGCTGGCGACCTGCCCGCACGGTCAGACGATCCACGAGCGCTGGTACGTCGACTACGAGCTGCGCACGGTCTTCACCCACGACCACCACTTCCCTGCTGAGGACCAGAACCGCGGGTACTTCGCCGCGATGCTGGCCGAGTCGGCGGACATGGACTTCCGGGATCCCTTCGACGGCGAGTTCTTCCAGCCGATCACCGACCCCGCCCACGGCCCGACGTGCGCATCGTTCCTCCCGAGCCCGGACGAGAAGGCGAGGTTCCAGGGTGACGGCCAAGGACCGGCCTGCGAGGCAGACGCCGTCGGCACCCAAGTGGACGTGATCGGCCCCGGCTCGGCGGACGACTTCCGCGAGTTCGGCCTCGGCATGCAGGACTTCGTCTCGCTGTACCGCCCGTGCACGACGTGCGGACCGTCGGTGATCGGAGGCGAGGAGCCCGTCAACCCGCCGGCCGCGCCCGAGCTCTACCCCGATGACGACCCGGGTGTGTTCGGCTTCAACTACAAGAACGCGCCGTTCCAGCTGCGTGACACGGTGGGCGGCCTCCCGGTCGATCCGGCATACGTGTTCAGCTCGACGGTGCACGGCGATCCACGGACCCCGGTCTTCCGGGCCTACGCCGGCGACCCGATCCGCATGCGGCTGATCCAGGGGGCGCAGGAGGAGCAGCACGTCGTGCAGGTCCACGGCATGCGATGGCGGGACGAGCCCGACGACCCGGGCTCGCCGCTGGTGAACTCGCGCTCGATCGGCGTCTCGGACGCCTTCAACTTCGAGGTGCCCCAGATGCAGTGCGGCGTCGGCCAGGACTGCGTCGGCGACTACCTGTACTCAGGTACGTCCACCGACGACATGTGGCTCGGCGCGTGGGGGATCATCCGCGTCTTCGGCAAGGGCGTGCAGGGTCTCCTGCCGCTGCCCGACAACGTGCCGCGGGCCCAGAACGGCAACACGCGCACGAACGCCACCGGGGCTCCCCCGCCGCCGGCCCACGACGCCGGCAACCCGTGTCCCGAGGGGGCCCCGGTGCGGAGCTTCGAGGTGATCGGCGTCGACGCGACCGTGACCTACAACGAGTTCGGGGACCACGACCCCTTCGGGCTCGTGTACGCGGTCCAGCTCCCTGGCGAGACGCCGGCCGATGCCGCATCGCGCGTCCGATCGTCGAACCCGTCACCGATGGTCCTGCACGCCACCGAGGGCGACTGCGTCGAGGTCACCCTGACGAACGTGATCGACCCGGCAGGCGCCTTCGCGACCCAGCACGCCCCCGCGGGCGCTCGGACCGTGGGCGCAGACCTGGCCGATGAGGGCCTCCACGGATTCGATCCGCCCCTCCCGCTCGAGGCCACCGACCCTGCGAGCGGGGGCACGCCCGCCGGGCTGCGCATCTCGCTGCACGCCGGTCTGCTCCAGTACGACGTGCGCGGGTCCGACGGCGCGGTCATCGGGTTCAACCGAGATCAGACCGTGGGTCCGGGCGAGTCGATCAGCTACCGCTGGTGGGCCGATGACGTGACCCCGGGTGAGCTGGGCGCGATCAACCTCACCGACTACGGCGACGTGCGCGGCCACCGGCACCACGGCCTCTTCGCGGGTCTCGAGGTGCACCCCGCCGGCGCGAGCTTCCACGACCCGCTCACGGGCGTGTCGCTCATCGCCGGCTCGGTGGCCGCGGCCGCGGACGCCGCGGCGGTGATCACGGCCAGCGGTGTGAGCGCACCCGAGGAGCTGGAAGCGAGCGACCTCGACGAGTGGCAGGCCCACGTCGACGAGGCCAACCGGCTGGCATCCGGTGAGGAGGCCGACGTGCGCCTGCCCACCGCCGGCGACTACCGGAACTGGACGATCTTCTTCCAGGACGGGCTCAACCTCTGGGACGCGTCGGGCGCGAACATGCCCGACCAGTTCGACCACCCACCGACACCGGAAGAGCCCGCAGGGGCGCTTCCCGATGCCGAGGACCGGGGCGAGAAGGGCTTCAACTACCGCAACGCCTCGTTCCACAACCGCTTCGGCCAGGCACCCGGCGAGGCGCACGACGCGCTCGACGGAACGATCCACCGCGACGTCTTCAGCTCCAGGGTCCACGGCGACCCGTCGACCCCGGTGTTCCGTGCCTACGCCGGTGACGACCTGCGCGTGCGCGTGCTCCAAGGGGCCGACAAGCCCCGGCAGCACTCCTTCCAGATGTCGGGACACGTCTGGCAGCGCCAGCCCTTCGACGATGCGGCCGACACCGAGCTGACCGGCACGAGCGGCGGGTTCAGCGTCGGCCGGGCCCTCAACCTGCATGTCGTGGCAGGAGGAGACAGCCAGCTCGTCGGCGACCACCGGTACGGCTGCGCGGTCCTCTCGCACCACCAATCCGGCGGCTTGTGGGGCATCGGCCGCATCTACAGCCCGCCCGTGCTCACCGGACCGTCCCCGTTCGCACCCGACGCGCTCCGAGCGAGCGACGACCCGCACGACCCCGAGTACCAGCCGATCATGCCGCTCGAGGTGGTGGAGATCACCGCCAGGGCATGGGACGATGGCAACGCCAACGGGGTGCGGGACGAGGGCGAACCGCCCCTCGGGCGCAGCATCCACGGTGCACCCGTGCTCGAGGCCATCCACGTGGAGCTGTACGAGCCTGGCCCCGACGGGCAGGCGGGCACCACGGACGACGTCGCCGTCGACGGGCCGCTCCCGACGCACGCCGACGGGACCGTCCGGTTCCAGGTCCCAGCCGGGAACGTGTACGCCGTGCGTGGTCTGACCCCACCGGACTGGGCCCCGACCAACGGGGGCTGGTTCCCGGTCGCAGCGACCAGCCAGGCCGAGTCCCCCGCAGGAGACCTCGGCTTCGTCCAGTTCGGCGATGCGGAGGTGGCGCTGTTCGAGGACGCCAACGGTGACAACGTGTTCGACGGCGAGTTCGACGCGTGGGCGAGTGGGCAGGCGGTGACGATCAAGGGTCGCGGCGGCACGTACGAGGCGACGACCTCGGCGGCCGGTACGGCGTTCCTCGAGAACGTGCTGCCCGGCAGCTACGACGTCTCGGTGACCCCGTGGGACGGACGGACGCCATCGGCCGATCCGCCGTACGTCCTCGAGGTGGGCGAGAACGGCGTGACGAACGTCGAGATGGGATTCACGCGCACCGCCGGGCTCAAGGTGAAGCTGTTCAGCGACGCCGATGCAGACAGGACCCAAGGGATCGTGGGCGGCATGCCCGAGCAAGGCATCGCGGGCTGGGACGTCCAGCTGTGGAACGAGGCCGGCACCGAGATCCTGCAGACCTCGATGACCGACCCGACGGGCATCGCCGACTTCGGTGTCATCGACGCCGGCACCTACCGCATCCGACCGATCAGGAACGCACCCGACTGGTCCGTGACCTCGGTCGGGTCGTCCTCGACCGGGTTCGTGCCCGCACCGCACACGAGCTGCGTCGGCGGGTGCGAGTTCGTCGAGACCGAGGTGTGGGAGCAGACCAGCCACCTCGCCACGATCGCCCTCCACAACCAGAACGTCTGGGTGTCCGCCTCGCTGTACAACGACGTGGACAACGACGGGGTCCGCGACGGCGGCGAGAAGAAGCTCGTGGCCTGGGACGCCGAGCTGTGGGGCCCGAGCGGGAAGATCGCCGATGCGGTCGTGGGCAACGACGGTGTCGTCACCTTCTACACGGACCCCGGTCCGACCGCGGGACCGCACGGCTACCAGATCCGGCTGCGACAGCCCGACACCTCCCCAGCCGCCATCCCGTGGCGTCCGACCCCGGGAGCTTCGCGCTCCGGGCCGACCGCCAAGGAATGGGTGACCAAGGACATCTCGGTGCTGGCGGGTCATGACGGACGGGTCTCCAGCGGGTTCGTCCAGCTCGGGACGATCGCTGCGCACGTGTGGCACGACCTCGATGCCGACGGCTCCAACGACGGCGACGAGCCGGCGCTGGCCGGCCGGATGACCCGCCTGCTCAGCCGCAACGGCAAGACCGTGCTCGCCCAGAAGGCGACCGACACCGGTGGGGTGGCGTCCTTCGAGGTGGCGCCGGCCACCGAGTACCAGCTCCAGGTGCAGGTGCCGGGCGGATGGGTGGCCACCTACCCGACCGCGCCGAACGGGCTGGCGACCGACCGGGCGAAGCTCACGTCCGACCCGGACCCGCAGAAGTCGAAATCAGAGGACTTCGGCCAGCACCAGATCAACGACATCACGCCGCCACCGACCCCGGTCGCGAACCCGGGCGGAGGCGACTACGACGCCGTGCAGGACGTGACCCTGACGTCCGAGTCGGGGGCCGACATCTACTACACGACCGACGGCACCGCACCGAGTCCGTCGAGCGGCCAGCTCTACAGCGGACCGATCACGATCGCCGTCACCACGACGCTGCAGGCCGTCGCCCGCGACGCCGCCGGCAACCTCAGCGGGATCATGACCCAGGACTACGTCATCCAACCAGCCGGCCCGGGTGGCGGTGGCGGGGGGAGCACCCAGGTCGTCGTGCCCACCTCCTGGACGCTGACCAAGGGGCTGTTGATCTCCGGCTCGGTACCCGGTGACATCGCCTCCGACAACGGCACGTACCTGGCCGTCGGATCGGTGAAGCAGGGCAAGAAGCAGGTCATCTCGTCGTCGGGGTCGGCCACGGTCGCTCCCGGAGCGAGCGTCACCGGCATCACCCTCGATGGTCACGCGTCGAGGGGTGGCGTGGAGCGCCGGCTCGCCTTGTGGAACTTCACCACCGGGCGCTGGGACGACGTCGACCGGCGCAACGAGGTGAGCAGCGACTCCGGGCCGGTGACCTACGTGGTGTCCGGCGCCTACGTGAGCGCCGGCGGGGAGATCCGCGTCAGGCTCGACACGTCTGCGCAGAACGGCCACGAGTACCGCATCGACCGGCTGACGTTCGACGTCAGGAGCTGATCGTGACGATCGAGGCGACGCAGCGCGAAGGACGGGCGAGGGTCCCCCGATGGCTCTCCATCACGGTGACCGCGGTCGTGCTGGCGTGCGTCGGTGCCGCCGGATGGTGGGGCCTGTCGACCCGGCAAGAGCTCGCCGGACTCGCGACCATCGGCGAGGCGGTGGAGGTGCCCGGGGGCCTGATGCGGGTCGACGGGGTGCGACCGGAGGTGATGGTGCACCAGATGACCGGTGGCATGCCCATGTCGATGATGCCGGATCCCGTGCCGGACGGCTTCGCCCGGTTCTCCGTGGACGTCACGTTGATCGCCACGGAGCCGGGTGGGGTCGAGTTCGAGCCGGACCGCTTCAGGGTCGGCGGGGAAGGCGTGCCCGCCACCCCGCCCCACCGGCCCCCCGTCGCAGCCGCCACCGTGCCCGAGCACGAGATGATGTCGGTCAGCCTGCTGTTCCAGGCCCCGGTCGGTGCCGACGACCTCTGGCTCAGCTACCGAGGTGCGCCCAGGTCGGTACTGCTCGAGGGCGACCTCGGCCACGGAGACCACGGGGAGCACGACCACGGGGACCACGACCACGGGGACGCGCACGACCACGAGCAACCCGACGTCACCGTGCGCATCGAGGACTTCGGCTTCGACATCGCGGACATCGAGGTCCGAGCCGGCTCCAGGATCGAATGGGTCAACGAGGACGAGGGGATCCCGCACACCGTGACCTTCCGGGCCGACGGACCCGACTCCGGGGTCATGCAACCCGGGGGGTCCTTCGTACTGACCTTGGACGAGCCTGCGGTCTACACGTACCTCTGCACGATCCACCCGCGCATGACGGGGACCGTGCGCGTCGTGCCGGGCTGACCGACCGGGCTGCTCCCCTTCGGAGCCTGGCTGATCGCACTCGGTCTCACCGGGAAGATCGACAAGCCGCCGCCTGGGCACGCCGTCTGATCACCGTGCCGTCGACACAAGATCGCCGACGGCAACGCGGGTAGAAAATCGTCATGGGGAAAGATCTCTCGGAGTTCCTGGCCACGGAGAAGGCGTTGTGGTCCAAGCACGGGATCATGCCGACGGAGCGCCGGGTGAAGCTGCGAGCCGGCAACGAGGTTCGCATCCAGGAGGTCGGCGAAGGCCCACCGGTCATCTTCATCCACGGCGTGGGCGTCGCCGGGTCGAGCTGGGTGTTGCTGGCCGACGCACTGAAGGACGACTTCACCTGTCTGCTCGTGGACCGCCCGGGCTGTGGGCTGAGCGATCCGCGCCCAGGCGGCCCGAGCCAGACGTCGGACGAGTTCAAACAGACCGCAGACGAACTCACCGTGGACATCCTCGACGGCCTCGGCCTCGACGCCGCCCACGTCGCGTGCACGTCGATGGGGGGTTTCTTCGGCTTGCGCGCTGCGATCGCCGACCCCGACCGGATCACCAAGGTCGTCTCGTACTCCTGGGCCATGGGATCGCCCATGACGAACGTCCCGTTGATGATGCGCCTGGGTGCCCCGCGGCCGATGAAGGCGCTCATGGTTCGCATGCCGATCAGCGCACCGGCGGTCAAGATGATGTTCAAGCAGGTCGGAATGAAGCGGGCCATCGAGACCGGGACGTTCGACGACGACATGATCGCATGGTCGATCGCCGTCATGAAGCACACCGACACGTTCCGATCCGAGTTGCGGAACAACCCGTTCATCACGCTGCGCGGCATCAATCCCGAGGTGCTCCTCACCGACGAGGAGCTCGCGCGACTGCGGTCACCAGTGTTGTTGCTGTGGGGCGAGGAGGACACGAACGCCGGCGAGCCCGAGGCCGAGGCGTTCGCTGCGCGGCTCCCGAACGCGACCCTGGAGATCGTGCGCGAAGCCGGCCACACCCCCTGGATCGACGAACTCGACTTCTGCGCGGCGAGGACCCGGGCCTTCCTGTCCACCTGAACAGCTCCAGTGCGGGCGACGCTCCTGTCCTGCCGGCGCTCCTCCTGCCGGCGATGTGCGGCTGGGTCGGTGGCGGTTCGTCCGGGTGTGCGCGTTGACGGGTGCGGCATGAAATGGACGAGCTGGGTGCGGACCGCACTCGGCTCAGACCTGGCTCTCGACGAGAGGAGCCGGTCATGGCTACCGATCACGCAGTGGTGCTCTACGAGGAGACGGACACATCAACCGAGGTGGTGACGGTTGCCGGGTCCCTTGCCGGGTACTCGGGTCGGACCCGGGAGGCCTACACGTTGGATCTGCGTCAATTCCTGCGCCGGATCGACGCACACGGTCTTGCGCTCTTCTCGGTGACCCGCAGGCACATCGAGGTGTACGCCCGGCAGCTCGAGGATGAAGGAAAGGCGCCAGCGACGATGGTCGTCGGTTGTCGGCGCTGGCCGGGTTCCATCGGTACGCGGTGGAGGAAGCCGTTCGATGCGGGTGCTTCGCAAGGGCGGCAAGACCGTGACGATCCCGCTCGCACCTCGGACACCTGGGTCGATGTCGAGCAGATCGCAGCAGCCAACGCGGCTCCGGGCTCGCTCGATGCGTCGCGATACGACGACTGGCGCCTTCTGCGTAGGATTCGCGCCATATGGGGATAGAGGCGAGGTTCCGGGCGGTCGAGAACGACCTCGCGGTCGCGAACGGGCTCGACGTACAGGAACGCTGGGTTGACCTCGCGTCGCCGCCCGTGAGGGTGCGCCTTCTGGAGTCAGGTGTCGGCGATCCGGTGCTGTTCATCAACGGCATCTCTGCGCCGGGGATAGGGATGGCGGCGCTCGCGGGTCGCCTACCCGGGCATCGGCTCCTGCTCATCGATCTCCCGGGGCATGGCTTGTCACCCCCCTACCGATGGCAGGGCGCTCCTGTCCGGGAGCAGGCGGTCAACGTCATTGCCGGCGTGCTCGACGGGCTCGGCATCGACCAGGTCACCCTCGTCGGCAGCGCGCTCGGCGGATTGTTCTCGCTGTGGTTCGCACTCGACCGGCCGCAGCAGGTCGCTCGGGTCGTGCTCGTCGGCCAACCTGCGGGTGCGATCGCCGGCGCTCGCGTTGATCTGTCGATGGGCCTCATCACCGCGCCGCTGCTCGGTCGCGTCGCGACCGCGATGGCGCGACTACCCGCGCCCCGATTCATCGGACGGATGGGGTTGCGGCCCACGGTGCGAGCCGACACGCTCCGGTCGTTGTCCGACGACATCGTCGACCTGCACCTCCTCTCGGTGCGATTGCCGGGCCGGGCCGCGTCGTATCGATCGCTGTTGCGACGCCTCCTCATAGGTCGCACACCCCGCCCCCAGCACGTTCTCAGCGACGCCGAGCTGGCCGGCTTCACGGTGCCGCTGCTGTTCGTATGGCCCGAAGACGACCGGTTCCTCGCGCCAGACGCGGGCAAGCCCAGCGTCGACAAGATCCCGACCGCGCGTTTCGTCACGACCCCTGGCGGCCTCTTCGCCTGGTACGACGACGCCGACCGCTGCGCGGCACTCGTCGCAGAGGGGCTGTAGCCGGTTCCGCGTCGCACGGCACCACGCCTCGAATGCCCATCTGGACGGTCCCTGCACGCGACCTCCCGCCCCGAAATGCCGGTAGCCAGCGTTCTGTTGCAGTCGAACCTGGAGGCGGCTCGTCGCACCGATCGTCCCGTTCGGTGTGGACGATGGCGCGAGATCTCCAGTAGCCGGGCGCTCGGCCGCGCCGCGCGTCAAAGCCAGTCTGCGAGGACGATCTCCTCCAGGGTCTCCACGCGCGCATCGGCGTGATCGAAGTGGAGATGTTCGGTCACCTGGGTCGGTGCGGCGATACAGCGCATCCCTGCGGCCTTGGCTGCCGCGACGCCGTGCAGAGAGTCCTCGATCGCGAGACACTCCTTCGGCTGGACTCCCAACGCCCTCGCGGCGTTGAGATAGACCGCCGGGTCTGGCTTGCCCGGGACGCCACCTCCGGCGCAGGAGTAGGAGCCGAACTTGGAGAGAAGTCCCCTGGGTCGAAGATGGCGTTCGATCCAGTCGAGCGGGGAGCTCGAGGCGATCGCGGCTGCGATCTCCAACTCGTGGCACTGGGCGAGAAGCCCTTCCACCCCTGACCGGACTGGCGAGGAGTCGAGGAGATCGTCGCGAAAGCGGCGTCGCACCGCCTGGATCTCTGCGTCGACCGGCAACTGGGAGAGCATGGATCGGAGACGGCCAATCGGGTCGAGCATTCGAGGGTCGTCGTCGTGAAGACCGACCGACGCGACCCACTCGTCGAGGCCGATCGGGACCGCTCCGTAGTGGTGAAAGGTGTGCTCCCATGCAGCGAACAAGGGTGTTTCGGTGTCCAGAATGACGCCGTCGAAGTCGAACAGGAGGGCTTGGAGCACGGGGCAACGCTGGCAGCCGGCCGGGTCCAAGCGAAGCGGTTTCCGAAGGCGGCCGCCGCGAACTGCTCGGCGGCCGGCGGTGTCGCCGACCGGTCGGGTGACGGCTCCACGGCGCCAGGCGCTCGAGTGGTCCCCACGTGTCGCTCGGGACTACTGCTCGGACTACTGCTCGGACGACTGCCGTGACGAGCGCGGCCGCATCGACCCGCCCGATAGGTCTGGACAGGCACACAACATCACCGGCAGTCGATGCGGGTCGCCTCAGTCGCCGAGCGCAGCTTCGATCTGTTGGATCGTGGGGGAACCGGCGGGTCCTTCGGGGGTCTGGTAGATGCGGCACGACAAGCCAACAGGCTCGTCGTCTGTGGCGAACGGATCGCTGCCGTCGACGAGGACGGTCGGTGAGCCGCGGAACTGGCTTGCCTCAGCTTCTTCCGGGGTCGTGATCAGCCGGTGCTCCACCGTGAGACCCCGGGCAGCGGCTAGGTGTTGCAAGCGCTCATCGGCCACCTTCCAGTTCGGGCAGCCGTCGAAGTACAGCAGTTCGAGCTTCACGGGTCGATTCTCTCGGCAACTGGCTCGGAGATCCAACCCGCTCCGAGGTGCCGGTCGCCCGGGTGGACGTAAGACTCCCGACGCAACTGAACGGCGACCACGAGCGTTCGGTGCGGCTCGATCGTGGCGGGCCTCCCTGGCCGGGCCGAGGCCGTCGTCCACCGTCTGCCTGCACACACAAGGTGTCGCGAGGTCGAACCCTGTTCGGCCTGCACTGCGGAGAACAGAGAACGCCCCGGCATCAGCCGGGGCGTTCTCCGCGCTCTCGTGGTCCGGCTCAGCGCCCGGACATCCGATGACCGGCTTCCGGACATCCCTGACCGGGTCTCGGACAAACGTGACCGAATCCCAGGGACATTCCGTGGCGGTTCACATCAGCTGCAGCCGGACGTGCTCCCGCAGCTGGGGCAGGCGTGACAGCTACCGGCCCGGATCATCTGGACGCCACAGGTCATGCACATGGGCGCATCGACGTCGTGGCCCGAGGCCGGCGCCTCAGGTGCCGGGGGCTCGGCCGGCGCTGCCTCGGCCACGGGAGTGTCGTCGCTGAGATCGAGCAGCGTCGACGCCGACTCGATCGACACGGGGTCGGGGGCGACGTCGTGGCCCTGCACCGTCTCGGTGGTGGACTCCTCGACGCCGGGCAGCGTGGGCTGGGTGCGCTCGCCGATGGTGAGGATGCCCAGCTCGGCCCGCTCTTCGTAGCTCAGGTAGTCGACCGCCAGGCGGCGGAAGATGTAGTCGACCAGGCTCGAGGCGAACCGGATGTCGGGGTCGTCGGTCATGCCGGCGGGCTCGAAGCGCATGTTGGTGAACGCCTCGACGAAGCTGCGCACGGGGACGCCCCACTGCAAGCCGTGACTCACCGAGATGGCGAAGGCATCCATGATGCCGGCCAGCGTGGAGCCCTGCTTGGAGACCTTGAACCAGATCTCGCCCGGGCTGCCGTCCTCGTACTCGCCGCCCGTGACGTAGCCCTTGCAGTCGGCCACCCGGAACTCGAAGGTCCGGCTGGCACGGTTGCGGGGCAGCTTCACCCGGACGGGCTTGGCGACGATCTTCTCGACGACCTTCTCGACCCCCTCGGTGACGGTCTCGACGGCGCTGCCGGCGACCTCCTTCTTCACCGTGGAGAGCGGCTGGGCCACCTTGCAGTTGTCGCGGTAGATCGCCACGGCCTTGACGCCCATCTGCCAGGCGTCGATGTGGAGCTGCTCGACGTCTTCGACGGTGGCCTCTTCCGGCATGTTGACCGTCTTGGAGATGGCGCCGGAGATGAACGGCTGGACCGCCGCCATCATCTTCACGTGCCCCAGGTAGTGGATGGTGTTGTCACCCATGGAGCAGGCGAACACGTCGAGGTGCTCGGGCAGCAGGTCGGGGCAACCGATGAGCGACTTGTTCTCGTCGATGTAGGCGACGATGGCGTCGATCTGGGTCTGTGAGTAGCCGAGGCGGACCAGCGCACGGGGAATCGTCTGGTTGACGATGGACATCGTGCCGCCGCCGACCAGCTTCTTCATCTTGACCAGACCGAGGTCGGGCTCGATGCCGGTGGTGTCACAGTCCATCATCAGGCCGATGGTGCCGGTGGGCGCCAGGACCGAGGCCTGCGAGTTGCGCACGCCGGACTTCTCGGCCTGCTCGCATGCGTTGTCCCATGCCTCCTGGGCCGCCGACAGCAGCGACTCGGGCACCAGCGTCTCGTCGATCTCGGCGGCCGCCTCGCGGTGCATGTTGAGCACCTTGAGCGTGGGCTCGGCGTTCTCGGCGTAGCCGGCGAAGGGACCCATGCGGGAGGCGGTGCGGGCCGAGGTCTCGTAGGCCCGACCGGTCATGAGCGAGGTGATGCCGGCGGCGACGGCCCGACCCTCGTCGGAGTCGTAGGGCAGGCCCATGGCCATGAGCATGGCGCCGAGGTTGGCGTAGCCCAGGCCGAGCTGGCGGAAGCGGCGGGAGTTCTCGCCGATGGCCTCGGTGGGGTAATCGGCCCGGCCGACCAGGATCTCCTGGGCGGTGAAGACGAGATCGACCGTGTGCTTGAACGCCTCGACGTCGAAATTGCCGTTGGCGCCGTCTTCGGCCTCGAGGTACTTGAGCAGGTTGATCGACGCCAGGTTGCAGGCCGAGTTGTCGATGTGCATGTACTCCGAGCAGGGGTTCGACCCGTTGATGCGGTCGGTGTTGGCGCAGGTGTGCCACCGGTTGATCGTGGTGTCGTACTGCATGCCGGGGTCGGCGCACTCCCACGTGCTCTGGGAGAACTGGCGCATGAGGTCGCGGGCCCGGACGGTCTTGACGATCTCGCCGGTGGTGACGGCACGCAGGTGCCAGTCGGCGTCGTCGACCACGGCCTGCATGAAGTCGTCGGTGACCCGCACCGAGTTGTTGGCGTTCTGGTACTGGAGGGAGTAGCTGTCGGCGCCGCCGAGGTCGACGTCGAACCCGGCGTCACGCAGGGCCCGGGCCTTCTTCTCCTCGTTCGCCTTGCACCAGATGAAGTCCTCGATGTCGG
>JBFJNI010000030.1:0-33625 GCA_041618235.1 Acidimicrobiales bacterium | reverse complement strand
TCGGCTGCATGTCGGTGGGCGAGCACTTCGGCCGGACCACCGACTTCGCCCTCGGCATGACCTACAAGGGTGGCGACACCCAGGAGGGCGTCATCGGCACGCAGCGCCTCGTCGAGGGCATGACGTTCCACCACACCGCCTTCTACGAGCTCATCCATCTGCTCGTGCTGATGGCCATCATGTTCACGATGCGCCGGCGCGCCGAGGCCCGCGGCCACGAGCTCCGCCCCGGCACCATCACCGGGCTGTTCTGCATCTGGTACGGCATCGGCCGGTTCCTCACCGACACCGTGCGCATCAACGACGAGCGCGTGCTCGGCATGACCGGCGCCCAGTGGATGGCCGTCGCGCTGATCCCCGCCGGCCTCTGGATCCTGGTGAAGATCCGCCCCCAGGTCACGGCCATGCCCGACGACGAGGCCGAGGTCGCCCGCATCCAGGCCGCCGTCCTCGCCCGCGCCGGCCACGACTCCAGCGCCGAGACCGACGCCGACGCCTGAACGCGAAACGGCCCCGCCGCAGTGGCGGGGCCGTCGCATGTCGACTCGTGGTGGCCGGTGTCGGCCGGTGGCTCAGCCCTCGGGCGGGAGCTGGGCGTCGACCTCGGCCATGATCTCCTCGAGCGTGGCCTCCGGGCTCTCGAAGAACAGCTCGGCGGCGAGCTCGAGCCGGGCGGCGTCGTTCTCGCTGGGGTTGGCCCCACCGAGGTCCTCGCGCTCGTGGAGGAGGATGTAGATCAGATCGGCGTCGGACAGGCCGCTCTCGCCGAAGCCGGGCATGCCGCCGCCGACGGGTCGGTTGTTGGCGCCATAGGTGTCGCCCTTCTCGTCGAGCCAGCCGGCCGAGCCGAGCCGGACCCACTCGAAGTGGTCGAGGAAGTCGGGGAAGGTCTCGTAGATGGCGCCACCGGTGAAGGCCGGCCCGACGCCGCCGCCGCCACCGCCACCGTGGCAACCGGCGCAGCCGCTGGCGGCGTAGGCCTCGGTGCCGAGGACGAGGGGACCCTCGCCCGCCGGGGGCGGATCGAGCGTGCCGACGTAGACGTAGGCCCACAGCGGGATGAACGCCAGGACGGACATGGCCCAGAAGGGGATCTTCTTGCGTCGGTTGTAGGCCTCGACCATCGGCGACGGGGGAGCGGGGGGCTCCTCCTCGACGGGGGCGGGGTGCGCGGCCATCGACGGGGCGGGCGTGGACGCCGCCGCCTTCGCCGGCGCGGCCGAACCTGCGCTCTCGCCGCTGGACGCGGCGGCATCGCCCCCGGCGTCGCCGCCACCGCCCATGGCGGCGCGGCGCTCGCGGGAGCGCTGCAACAGGTGGTCGGGGATCTCGGTCAACGGGCCTCCCGGAAAAGGGGGTGAACGGGCGACAGGGTAGGCAACCGTACGTGCCGCGGGCCAAGCGACGAGAACGGCCGCTCCAGCGGTCGTGGCAACGGCCCCGACACGGAGGGCCGATGTGTTTCCCCTCCGAGGCCCGTGGTAGACCGTCCCCATCGGTTTGCGGTCTTGGCAGAGGCCCGCAACGACAGAATGTGATCGATTTCACGAGGTTCTGAAACGCCGTGGTTGCCTTCCTCACATCCAGCCTCATCGGGATCCTCGGGCTCGTCGTCGTCGTCTGGTACGGCTCGACCCGCAGGGAGCCCGGCGCACCCCTCACGTGGGGCCAGGCCTATGGCGCCGCCATGTTCGTGTTCTTCATGTTGTTCTGGTGGTACGGCGTCATCCCGCACCAGTGGCTGACCTGGGCCGACAACGAGCTCAACTGGCGCCCCGACGCGCTGCTCGCCGGTCCCGGTTCGGGCACCCTCGAGAACGTCGTGCCCTTCACGCTCAACAAGCTCCACATCCGCGACCTCGTCGCCGTCGGCATCTACGGCGTCGGCCTCGGCGGGCAGATCGCGATCTGGGCCTGGTGGAACGATCGCAAGAAGAAGGCCGACGCTCGGGCCGCCATCCAGCCCACCTCGAGCTACGGCCGCCCGCTGGTGAAGAAGGGATAGGCATGGCCAAGACCGACGCCAATCCACCGCTTCCCGAGTTCCGCGCCGACTACGTCCTCCAAGAGGTCGACGCCGCCTGGCTGTCCGCCGCGGTGAAGCCCAAGCAGTTCATCCACATCGACCAGTCCGAATGCATCATGTGCGAGGGCTGCGTCGACATCTGCCCGTGGAAGTGCATCCACATGGTCAGCCCGTCGGCCATCGAGTCGGCCGTGGGCACCGAACAACCCGGCCTCGATCCGGCCGACCACGTGATCTTCACCATCGATGACGACGTCTGCACCCGGTGCGCGCTCTGCGTCGACCGGTGCCCGACCGGCGTCATCATCCTCGGAAAGCTCGGCGAGCCCGGTGCCGCCGGCGACCCCCACCAGCGCACACCGACCCATGGCTACGGCTATGGGATGCGGCTGGGCTGAGAGAAACGGCAAGGAGACCCTCCGTGGCCAGCACCACCGAAGACAAGCCATCGTTCGCCGAACGAGTGCAGAAGTCACTGCAGAACCTGCCCGACAACGTGCAGGGCTCGCAGGCGTGGAACTCGATCTTCCGACCGGGTTCCATCTTCCGCAAGGGCTACACCGACTCGCCCCGCAACCGCTCCTACGTGGTCATGAACTCGGTGCTGTACCACCTGCACCCGGTGAAGGTGAAGCGCCATGCGGTCAAGGTGAGCTACACGCTCTGCCTCGGCGGGCTGTCCTTCTTCCTCTTCATCCTGCTCACCATCACGGGCATCTTCTTGATGTTCTTCTACCGGCCCACCGCCGCGCAGGCCTGGGACGACATCGCCAACCTCCAGGCGGGCGTCACCTTCGGTCTGCTGGTGCGCAACATGCATCGATGGGCGGCGCACCTCATGGTGCTGTCGGTCTTCTTGCACATGGCCCGCGTCTTCTACCACGGGGCCTACAAGCCCCCGCGTGAGTTCAACTGGGTCATCGGCGTGATCCTGCTCACGCTCACCCTGCTGCTGTCGTTCACCGGCTACCTGCTCCCCTGGGACCAGCTGGCCCTCTGGGCGGTGACGGTGGGAACCAACATGATGGGCTACACCCCGGTGTTCGGCGAGCAAGTGCGCTTCGTGCTGCTCGGCGGCGTCGAGATCGGTTCCGACACGTTGTTGCGGTGGTACGTACTCCACGTGCTGTTCGTTCCGTTCGTGACCGTCATCTTCATGGCCATCCACTTCTGGCGTGTCCGCAAGGACGGCGGCATCTCCGGGCCTCTGTAGGCTCGAAGGAGAGGAATCACGATGACCGAGATCCCCGAACACCTCCGCAAGCGGGCCGAAGAGGCGCGCGCGAAGGCTGCAGCCGAGTCGGCCGCGCCGGCCGACGGTGGCGACGCTGCCGCGGAAGAGACGCCCGAGCAGGCGGCTGCCGCCTCCAAGATCCCCGCGCACCTCCTCGAGCGCTCCAAGGCGGCCAAGGCCCAGAAGTCCGGCGGCGACGATGCTCCCGCCGGCGGCGGCGGCACCGCCGTCGCCACGGCGCCGGCCGCGGCCGCCGTCGCCTCCGAGGGCGGTCCGCTGCCCACCGGCCCCGGCGGTCACACCCAGCGCCTGCTCACGGTGGTCAAGTCCGGTTCGATCCAGGACGTCCGTGCCACCCCGCTCGACAAGGTCCACGTCTGGCCGCACCTGCTCGTCATCGAGTTCGTGGCCGCCCTCGCCATCACCGCCTTCACGCTGATCTTCTCGATCTTCGTGAACGCACCGCTGCTCGAGTTGGCCAACTTCAACCAGACGCCCAACCCCTCCAAGGCGCCGTGGTACTTCCTCGGCCTCCAGGAGCTGCTCACCATGTTCCACCCGATGGTCGCCGGCGTGACCATCCCGGGCATGGGCATCTTCGCCCTCATCCTGGCGCCCTACATCGACCGCAACCCATCCAACAAGCCCAACGACCGCAAGTTCGTCATCGCGCTGTTCACCATCTTCTTGATGTTCTGGGCGGTGCTGGTCATCATCGGCTCGTTCTTCCGAGGCCCCGGCTTCAACTTCGTGTTCCCCTGGAACGCCGGCCTCTTCTTCGAGCTGTGAGCCCGATCGGACCGCAGGAGTAGCTCATGGACACCACCACCATCGCCGTCATCGCCGTCGTGGGTCTCGTCGTTCTCGCCGGGGTCGTGCTCCTCGCGGCCGCACGCCGCAACGAGACGCAGAAGGCCATCGGCGCGCTCTCCCGCGAGACCCGCAGCCGCGACAAGGGTGCGGCGCCGCTCACCGCCCGTGAAGAGGGCAAGCCCACCGCGTCGGGCAAGGAGCTCGAGCTGGCCGCCAAGCTCGAGCGTCGTGCATCCGGCAAGGAGCTCGTCACCGCCGGCTCCGCGGCACCCACCGCCTGGGTCCCGCCGGACCCCGACACGCTCGGCGCCACCCGCCGCCAGTTCCTCAACCGGTCCATCACCGGCTTCTTCGTGGTCGGCCTCTCCGGTTTCGGTGCGGCCGTGCTCGCCTTCCTGTGGCCCAAGTTGGGTGGCGGCTTCGGCTCGGCCATCCGCGTCGGCGACATCACCGAGCTCACCGCCGAGATCGAGGCCAACAACGGCTTCCTCTACAAGCCCGAAGGGCGCATGTGGCTCACGCAGTACCCCACCGGTGCCCTCGAGAAGGCGCGCACCGTCTACTCCGAACCTGAGCTCGCCGGCATGGAAGCGGGCGTCGTCGCTCTCTACCAGAAGTGCCCGCACCTGGGTTGCCGCGTGCCCGAGTGCGTCACGTCGCAGTGGTTCGAGTGCCCCTGCCACGGCAGCCAGTACAACCAGGTGGGCGAGAAGAAGGGCGGCCCCGCCCCCCGGGGCATGGACCGCTTCGCCATGAGCGTGACCGGCGGTGCCCTCACCGTCGACACCGGCACCATCATCCCGGGCCCGGCGATCGGCACCAACACCACTGGCCAGGAAGCCGAAGGCCCCAACTGCATCGGCCAAGCGTCCGAGCACTGATCCACGGAGCCGAGACCCCAGAACCATGCATGATCTGACCCCTGTGGTGCTCGCCGCGAGCACCGTCCAAGCCATCGGCATCGTCATCGCCCTCACCGCGATGGTCGGCTTCGTCGTCTACGCGCTGTTCAACATCCGCGCCGGTCGAGAAGAGGTCGGCGCCGAGCTCGAGCTCGCCGCCAACCTCAAGCCGTACTACGACGACGACGTCCTCGAGACCAAGAAGCTCGACCGCACCCTCACCATGGGTCTGGCCACCCTCGCCGTCATCGGCATCGGGCTGCCCGCCTACTGGCTGGGTGAGCCCGGCCGCCAGGAGGGCATGATCGAGGAGTTCGACCGGGTCTTCGCCTCGCGCGGCGAGGAGCTGTACACCGGTGGCGCGCAGTGCATCAACTGCCACGGCAGCGAAGGCACGGGTGGCGTCGCCAGCTACACCATCCTCGACGACGACAACGAGTTCGTCGCCCAGGTCGCCTGGAAGGCGCCGGCGCTCGACACCGTCATGCTCCGCTACGACCGCGACGAGGTCGAGTACATCCTCAACTACGGCCGGGCCTACTCGCCCATGCCGGCCTGGGGTGGCCCCGGTGGCGGCCCGCTCACCGAGCAGCAGGTCCAGAACCTCATCGACTACCTCCAGTCGATCACCATCTCGTCCACCGAGGCCAAGACCCAGGCCGAGACCGCCCTGCGCTCCGCGCTCGGCATCGAGTCGCTCACCGAGCCCATCGACTACTCGTCGCTCGAGACCGGCGAGGCGCTGTTCAACCTCGGCCGCGAGTCCGGGTTCGCCGGCGGGGCGTACTCGTGCGGCCGCTGCCACACCCGGGGCTGGTCCATCGGCCAGGACCCGGCCACCGTCGCACCGTCCAACGCCGACCTCGGCCCGTTCGTGGACTACCCCGACGGCGCCGGCGGCTACGGCCCCCGCCTCCGGGGTGGCATCATCCCGCGGCAGTTCTCCGACGTGGCCGCACTGGCCGAGTTCCTCCACTCCGGCGCCGAGCGTGGCGTGGCCTACGGCAACAACGGCCTCTCGGGCGACGGCATGATGCCCGGCTTCGGCGACAACCCGAACACCGAGGAGATCGCCGGCGACGGCATGCTCACCGACGAGATGATCGAGTCGATCGCCCGCTACGTGCGGTCGCTCCGAGACGACGAGAGCTGAACCATGCAGACCCTGAACCTGCTCGCCGGCATCGCCTTCGACCCCACCATCCGCGGTCTGCTGTCCGTCGGCGTCGGTGTGGTCGTGCTGATGGGGTCCGTGTACCTCATCCTGGCCACCAACACCGGCAACCGCCTCGGCTTCTTGCTGGCCGCCACCGGGTTCTTCGGCTGGATGGCCATCATGGGCATCCTCTGGTGGATCTACGGCATCGGCATGCTGGGCGCCTCCCCCTCGTGGGAGGTCGTCGAGTACAACGCCAACCAGACCTCGCAGGCCGTCACCGAGAAGGTGCAGGATCTCGATCTCTCGGTGCTTCCCCAGGGTGACGACGGCGTCGACTACGGGCTCATCACCGACCTGTTCGAGAACGATCCCGAGCAGTACAAGGCGCTCGAGAACGACCTCGAGGACGCCACCGGCGGCTGGGAGTTCCTCGCCCCGTCCAACCCCGCTCGGGGCGAGGCCGAGGCCACCGTGTCCGCCCAGCTCCCCGAGTGCTCCACCTGCAACTTCGGCATCGAGAGCCCAGCCGACTACATCGTGCTCGGGGCCTTCGAGGTTGGCGGCAAGGCCGGTCTGCCCGACGACCCCAGCCGGTGGGACCGGATCCGCACCCAGGTCGTGAGCGCCCTGACCATCAAGAACCCCGAGCGCTACGCCGTGGTCCAGGTCCAGAAGGTCGTCGAGCAGGAGCTGGTGCCCGGCGAGGCCCCGCCCACGCCCATCGCCGACGTCGACGAGCCCATCATCTCGGTGGTCATGCTGCGCGACATCGGCGACCGCCGCTTCCCGTCGGCCGTCATCACGATCTCGTCGTTGCTGATCTTCGGCCTGCTGTGCTGGGTCCTCCACCAGCGAGAGCGCATCCTCGAGGCCAACCTCGCCCACGCTGAGGCCGTCGCCTCGGGCAAGGTCGAGCCCGAACGGGAAAAGGTCGGGGTCTGACCCATGGGTCAGTACCTGCCGCTCGCCATCCTGCTGATCCTCGCCGCGGTGTTCGTGGCCGGCAGCCTGGTGACGTCGAAGCTGCTGGCCCCCGATCGCAAGGACGACGCCAAGCTGGCGCCCTACGAGTGCGGCATCGTGCCCACCCGTGAGCCACCCGAGCGCTTCCCGGTGAAGTTCTTCCTGGTGGCGATGTCGTTCATCGTCTTCGACATCGAGATCATCTTCTTGTATCCGTGGGCCACGATCCACCGCCAGCTCGGGCCGTACGGCCTGTTCGCGGTGGCCCTGTTCTCGGCGCCCATCATCGTGTCGCTGGCGTACGAGTTCAGCCGTGGCGCCCTCGACTGGGGCCCGGTCCGCAACGATCTGCGCCGTTCCATGGTCTCGGCCGAGCGCACCACCGCATCCACTGTTCGCCGGGTCGGGTTGGACGGCCGCGAAGCCGCCGCCACCTCGACCGAAGCCGCCTGACCGCCCGGCACCGACCACCCTCTACGACGACACGGAGCATCCCATGGGTTGGGACATGAACGAGGGCCTCGAAGGCCTCGACCACAACGTCCTCACCGCCCGGGTCGAGGACGTCGTCAACTGGGCCCGCAAGTCGAGCCTGTGGCCGGCCACCTTCGGCCTGGCGTGCTGCGCGCTCGAGATGATGGCTGCCGGCGGCGCGCACTACGACGTGTCGCGCTTCGGCATGGAGGTCTTCCGGGCGTCGCCCCGCCAGGCCGACCTGATGATCGTGGCCGGCCGGGTGTCGAACAAGATGGCCCCCGTCCTGCGTCAGATCTACGACCAGATGATGGAGCCCAAGTGGGTGCTGTCGATGGGCGTGTGCGCCAGCTCGGGCGGCATGTTCAACAACTACGCCATCGTGCAGGGCGTCGACCAGATCGTGCCCGTCGACGCCTACGCCCCGGGGTGCCCTCCCGGCCCCGAGACCTTGATCCACGCCATCAACACCATCCACGAAAAGATCCTCTCGGGCGAGCTGCTCCGCCGCCGCGAGGCCACCGGCGCCGGCGCCGGCATCCAGCTCCCGCAGCTCGACGGCCAGACCTCGTCGGACACCCCGGTCACCAGCCCGGTGACCCTGGGGGCCAAGTCGTGAGCGACACGACCACCGACCCGGCACGCGACGAGCACGACGACGTCGTCGACGACACGACGCCCGAACCCGAGCGCCTGTACGACCAGCTGGTCACCTACTCGCGTGGCCAGGCCGTCCTCCACGTCGACCGAGCCGACCTCGCGTCGCTCGTGAAGCGGCTCCGCGACGACGAGGGCTTCAACGTGTGCCTCGACGTCACCGCCGTCGACTACCTCACCTACACCTCGCCGCGGCATCTGCCCGCCGGCATCGAGGCCGAGCGCTTCGAGATCGTGGTGAGCCTCATCAGCCACACCTCGCGCACCCGCCTGCGTCTTCGAGCCCAGGTCCCCGAGTCCGATCCGTCGGTCCCCAGCCTGTTCGACGTCCACCCCGGCTCCGAGGCCATGGAGCGCGAGGTGTACGACATGTTCGGCATCCGCTTCGACGGCCACCCCGACCTCACCCGCATCCTCATGCCCGAGGACTGGGACGGCCACCCCTTGCGCAAGGACTTCGCGGTCGGTCGCATCCCGGTGCAGTTCAAGGGAAGTGTCACCGAACGATGACCGACATCCACGACTCCGAGGTCCACTCCGACACCACGGCTCGCATCGGCAGCTACGCCGGCCAGGACGCTGCGTTCACCGACGAGGGCGGCCAGGAGATGGAGGGCCGCGCCACCAGCGGCGCCGCCGAGCTGCTCCGCGAGCTGGGCGCCACGCTGCGCATGTCCGAGGCCGACGCCGCCGCACTGGGCAACAGCGACAGCAGCGACGACTCGACCATGATCATCAACATGGGTCCGCAGCACCCGTCGACGCACGGCGTGCTCCGGCTCATGCTCGAGCTCGAGGGCGAGCGCGTCCTGCGCACCAAGTCGATCGTGGGCTACCTCCACACCGGCATGGAGAAGACGGCCGAGGAGCTCACCTTCCTCCAGGGCCCCACCAACGTCACCCGCATGGACTACGCGGCCCCGCTGTTCAGCGAGCTGGCGTTCTCCCTCGCCACCGAGACGCTGCTCGGCATCGACGAGGACATCCCGCCGCGGGCCCAGTGGATCCGCATGCTCCTCACCGAGATCAACCGGATCAGCTCGAACCTGCTGTTCATGGCGACCAACGGCATGGACGTCGGCGCCGTCGGCATGATGATCTACGGCTGGCGCGAGCGCGAGGAGACCCTCCGACTGCTCGAGAAGATCACCGGCCTGCGGATGAACCACAACTACATCCGCCCCGGTGGCGTCGCGGCGGACCTACCCGACGGTTGGCGCGACGACGTCCTCACCCTCATGGACTACCTGCCGGCGCAGCTCGACGAGTACGACGTCCTGCTCACCGGCCAGCCGATCTACCGTGAGCGCCTCCAGGGCGTCGGCGTCATCACCGACACCGAGGCCCTCGCCCTCGGCGCCACCGGCCCGATCCTGCGGGCCACCGGCGTACCGTGGGACCTGCGCCGCGACGACCCCTACCTGTTCTACGACCAGGTCGACTTCGACGTGCTGGTCGGCACCTACGGCGACGCCTTCGACCGCTACGCGATCCGGCTCAACGAGATCCGCGAGTCGATGAAGATCATCCGCCAGATCGTCGACCAGATGCCCAGGGGCGACTACCGAATCCAGGACAAGAAGGTGACGCCGCCCCCGCGGGCGCGCATCGACGAGTCGATGGAAGCCCTGATCCACCACTTCAAGATCTTCACCGAGGGCTTCAAGGTCCCCGCCGGCGAGGCCTACCGCGCCGTCGAGAGCCCCCGCGGCGAGCTCGGCTGCTACATCGTCTCCGACGGTGGCGCCAAGCCCTACCGCATGCACATCCGCGGCCCGAGCTTCGTCAACCTCCAGACGCTGCCGCACATGATGCGCGACGGCCTCATCGCCGACGCCGTCGTCAACATCTCGAGCGTCGACCCCATCATGGGCGAGGTCGATCGTTAGATCTCCTCCAGGGAATCTGGCGACAGCTGCCCGAACCCTTCGAGGGTGGGTGTCGCCAGATTCGTGATGGGTGTGGTTACCGGCGGTAGGAAGTGGCGCGCTCGGTGACGAATCTCTCGGGGTGCCTCGTCTTCCGCGCTCTCGTTCCTTCCTCGCCGCCGGGCTCGTCGCCGGTGGGCTGGCCACCGTGCCGCTGGCGGCTGATGCCGCCCCGGAAGAGATCCTGACCCCGGCCCGTTCGGTCGAGACCGTGATCCTCACCGGCGCCGATCTGCCGTCGTGGTCGAGTGCGCCCGCCGAAGGCGCCGCCTACCCGTGGCCCTACGGCGCCTTGGTCGGCGAGCGCAGCGCCCACGCCAACGGCCAGCTCGTCGTGCCGCCGGTCGAGACCGGCGTCGACCCCGACACCGTCGCGGCCTACCGCTGGGACGGCTCCGCCTTCGTCGAGGTCCCCGTCCAGGTCGACGAGCGCTTCCCCTACTTCCTGGCCAACCCGAACTCGAGCTTCGGCATCTACTCGGGCACCGACCAGGAGCTCACCTACGAGTGGGACGCCGAGACCTGGCGCAAGACCGCCGGGACCTGCTCGGCGCAGTACCCCGACGGCTACGCGGCGACGCAGGACCCGGTCGGCTCGCTCGACCTCGACGACGAGATCGTCTTCCAGGCGGCCGACGCCGGCGACCGGGCCCCGGCCGACGCCCTCGGCCCCCGTGGTACGGGCAACTCGCGCCAGGAGGTCGCCGTCATCGACCCCGTCACCGGCGCGACGTCGTACGTGTACCTCTTCACCCAGGACGGCGGCTCCCGCTTCGACGCCACCAACGGCTATGTCACCTACGAGCGTGCCGCCGACGCCGACGAGTGGATCGATCGACACAGCTTCGCCAACGGCGACCCCGAGCAGCTCGGTTCGTCGAACACCGGCTACGGCCCCAACCTGTCGGGCACCGTGTGCCGGACCGCCGCCGGCTCGGGCAACCCGACGCCCGACGGCATCGCCCGGAACAGCACCGACCGCTTCCCCCGCGACGGTGTCACCGTGCGCAGCGACAACTACGAGTTCGTCGCCACCGGCCGCTGGATGGTCCGCGAGATGCACGTGGCCAAGCCCGGCCAGCCGGGCGTGTACGGCCCCGACCTGATCGACCGGTGGAAGGGCCGGGCGTTCCAGTCGAGCCCGGACAGCGAGATCTCGATCGTCGGCTTCGAGGACGAACAGGTGAACTGGGAGGCCAACTCGGCGCTCCTCGGCGAGCGGGTCGGTCCCGTGCGGGCGATCCGTGAGGTCTGGGGCGCCGACTCGGGCACCAACGTCACCAAGACCGAGAAGTTCTTCCCGGGCGGCATCGCGTCGCAGTTCCGGATGCGGGTCCATCCGATCCCGTCCGACGGCCTCTACGTGGCGTGGGACTACAACGCCGGCGTCGCCGACCGCTACTTCAACGCGCTCCACCCCGAAGGGGTGGCCATCGACGGCGTCAACGACGACGTCGGCAACATCGAGTCGATCGGCAACACGCCGGCCTACTTCGACGTCCCCGACCCGACGCTCAGCGCGCCGCTCGCCGTCGAGAACTGGGAGCAGGTGTCCGGCGTCGGCGACGCGGGCTCGCTCGTCTACATCGTGGAGATCGAGAACCCGACCACGCTCGAGAACGCCACCGTCGTGCCCTACTACCGCGACGACGCGTGCTTCGACGACGGCACCGGCGACGACCCCGTCGCCCGTCCGTGGCCCGGCGAGGCGTCGACCAACGCGAAGGTCGTGGCCGCCTACGGGGACGCACCGTGCGAGCAGCGCCAGGGTGCATGGGGCAGCCACGGCGTCCACTTCTTCTTCACGGGCGACACCGACAACGCGTTCGTGAGCCCGGTGCCCACCACCGAGCTCGACGTCGAGTGGTGGCAGTTCGCCGTCCCCACCGAGACCCCGACGTCGGTCGGCGAGCAGTACGCGCAGCTCGTCCGGGCCCCCTTGCAGGCGGTCGCTGTCGAGCAGGCATCGACCCCGCGTCCGGAGAGCGTGCCGACGTCGCTCACCCTCGCCGGCGACCGCGCCGGTCAGGTCACCGACGTCGCCACCATCACGTCGATCCTCACCGACACCCGCGGGCCGGTCGCCGCCGCCGAGGTCGAGCTCACGTTCCAAGGCCGTACCGAGTCGGTCACGACCGACGCCGATGGCATCGCCACCCTGCGACACACGCTCGAGGGTCCCGCGGGAACGTCGAGCATCGAGGTGGTCTTCGCCGGAGACGACGAGCGCGACCCATCCGCCGCGTCCTCGATGTTCGAGGTCGGGCGCGAGGACTCCAGCGTCGGCGCCTCGCTCACCCGCGACCGGAAGCACGGCGTGATCGACGCGGTCCTGGTCGAGGCCGACGGTGCCGCGCTGGCCGGCCGGACGTTGCGGGTCCTGGTCGACGGTGCCGTGGTCGCCACCGCCACCACCGACGCCGCCGGCACGACACGGGTCGTCCTCGACGACCACCCGAGGAGGAAGTCGACGGTCGAGGTGGTCTTCGCGGGCGACGCGTCGTTCCACGGCGCATCGGCGGTCCTCCGACCCTGACCCGCCGGCACCGTACCGAAAGTCGCTGGGTTCGTCCGATCTGTCCGCTTACTGTCGGGGCTGACGTCGAGCGCCGGCGACGTGCGATCCGGAACGAGACCTGGAGGGACGATGGCGAACACCGCAGACCGCCGCGTCCGCCATCCGGCCAGCGTCAACCTCCGTCGCGTCGCCCCGTACTTCGCGCCGCACCGGGGCAAGATGTGGTTCGTCGGTCTGTCGGCCATCGCGTCGATCGCCGCCGGGCTCTCCACGCCGATGCTGGCCAAGGAGGTCATCGACGGGCCCATCGCCGCCGGTGACCGCGCCGGCATCATCCCGTGGGCACTCGCCGCCGTGGCGCTCGGCCTGTTCGAGACCGGCCTCGCCAGCGTTCGCCGGCGCAAGCTCGCTCGGGCGGCGATGGACGTCGAGACCGAGCTCCGCAACGACCTCTACCGCCACCTCCAGCGTCTCGACGTCGGCTTCCACGACCAGTGGCAGTCGGGCCAGCTGCTGTCGCGGGCCACCAGCGACATCGCCACCATCCGGCGCTTCACCGCCTTCGGCGCAGTCTTCCTGCTGATCATCTCGATCGAGGTCATCGGCATCTTCGTCCTGCTGCTCACGCTCTACTGGCCGCTCGCCCTGGTGACCGGTGCCTTCGCGATCCCCGTCCTCATCCTGTGCACCCGGTTCGAGAAGCAGTACACGGCCATCGTCCGGCGCATCCAGGACGAGACCGGCGACCTGACCACCGAGATCGAGGAGGCCGCGAAGGGCATCCGGGTCATCAAGGCCTTCGGTCGGTCGCGCTACGCCTTCGACCGCTACGACGCGCACGTCCGGCGGCTCTTCCACTCCCAGATGGAACGCATCGGCATGCACACGAAGTTCGTGTGGCTGCTGGGCATCGTCCCCAACCTCACGCTCACCGCAGTGCTGCTGGCCGGCACGCTCGCCGTCGGCCGCGGCGCCATCACGCTCGGCGATCTGGTCGCCTTCGTCTCCTACGTGCTCATCCTCGTCTTCCCCCTGGAAGCGTTGGGCTGGATCCTGGCCATGGCCCAAGAGGCCATGACTGCGGCCGACCGCGTCTACGAGGTCCTCGACACCGAGCCACTGGTCGACGACCGGCCGGGCGCCGTCGCGCTCGGCGACATCACCGGCCGCATCCGTTTCGAGGGGGTCGGCTTCCGGTACCCGGGGTCGAACCGCGACGTGCTCGAGTCGGTCGACCTCACCATCGAGCCGGGCGAGACCGTCGCGCTGGTGGGCATGACCGGCTCGGGCAAGACCACCGTCGCCACCCTGCTCGCCCGCCTCTACGACCCGACCTCCGGTCGGGTCACCGTCGACGGCGTCGACCTGCGCGACGTCACGGTCTCGAGCCTGCGACAACACGTCGGGTTCGCGTTCGAGGAGGCCACGCTCTTCTCGGCCAGCGTCCGCGAGAACCTGCGCATCGGCAAGCCCGACGCCACCGACGACGACATCCACCAGGCGCTCGAGATCGCCCAGGCCCAGTTCGCCTTCCGGCTCCCGTGGGGGCTCGACACCCGCATCGGCGAGCAGGGCATGACGCTCTCGGGCGGCCAGCGCCAGCGCCTCGCCCTGGCCCGCGCCGTCATCGCGCGTGCCCGCATCCTGGTGCTCGACGATCCGTTGTCGGCGCTCGACGTCCACACCGAGTCGCTGGTCGAGGACGCGTTGCGCCCGATGTTGGCCGACCGCACCGCGCTGGTCGTGGTGCACCGTCCCTCGACCATCGCGCTGGCCGACCGGGCCGCGCTGCTCGAGGACGGGCGCATCGTCGCCACCGGTACCCACACCGAGCTGCTGCGCGACGAACCCCGCTACCGGGCGATCCTCGCCCAGGCGTCCGAGGACGAGGAAGGGGCGCTCGCATGACCGGAACGGAACCCACCGGCCACCACGAGTTCGCCGATCTGGCGGAGCAGGGCCTCGACGTCACCGGCGACGAGGTCATCGACTCGTGGCGCGGCGTCACCGCCGAAGACGTCGACGACGTCAAGGGCAGTCTCGCCGACCTCCTCCGCAGCCGGAGCCGTACGCTGCTGGCCTCGTTGCTGGCGCCCCACAAGCGCTCGATGGCCGTCGCCACCGCGCTCATCCTCGTCAACCTCGTCTGCTTCCTGTCCGGACCGTGGTTCGTGAACCAGGCCATCGACAAAGGCATCCCGCCACTGCTCGAGGGCGGCGACGGCTCGATCCGTCCGCTGGTGACCGTCGTGCTCGGCTTCCTCGTGGCCACGGTGATCGCGGCGGCGACCTTCAACGCGTTCCTGCTGCTCACCGGGCGGGTCGGCCAGGAGATCATCGTCGACATCCGCCACCGGCTGTCGACGCACTTCAGCGAGCTCAGCCTGAGCTTCCACCAGCGCTACACGTCGGGCCGGGTCATCTCGCGCCAGACCAGCGACGTCGACGCCATCGCCGAGCTGCTGGGCCACGGCTTCCTCCAGCTCACCACGTCGGTGCTCACCCTCATCGGCATCACGGTGATCCTGCTGCTGCTCGACCCCGTGCTGGCGCTGGCGACCCTGGCCATCTTCCCGGTGCTGCTGGTGCTCACCCGCTGGTTCCGGGCCCGATCCGAGAACGCCTATCGCGCCACCCGCGAGGCCATCGCACTCGTCATCGTCCACTTCGTCGAGTCGTTGGGCGGCATCCAGGCGGTGCAGTCGTTCCGCCGCGAACCCCGCAACCAGGAGATCTTCGACGACCTCGACGGCCGCTACCGGAGCGCCAACGTCTGGTCGGCCGATCTCGCTGCGATCTACGGCCCCGCCGTGCAGTTCTGCGGTCGTTTCACCGGTGCCGTCGTCCTCTTCTACGGCGGCTCACGGGTGATCGACGGCCACATCACCGTCGGGGTCCTCGCCGCGTTCCTCCTCTATCTCCGGCGCTTCTTCGAGCCCATGCAGGAGCTGAGCCAGTTCTACAACCTGTTCCAGGCCGCGGCCGCCGCCACCGAGAAGCTGTCGGGCGTCCTCGACGAGAAGCCCGTGGTCGCGCCGGCGGTCGACCCCATCCTGTTGCCCCACGCTGCCGGCCGGGTCAGCTTCGACGGGGTCTCGTTCGCCTACGGCGCCGACACCGTCCTGCACCATCTCGACCTCGAGATCCCCGCCGGCCAGACCGTGGCCGTGGTGGGGGAGACCGGCGCGGGCAAGTCGACCATCGCCCGCCTCATCGCCCGCTTCTGGGACCCCACCGAGGGTGCAGTGCGCCTCGACGGCGTGGCTCTCGACCGCCTCACCGACGACGACCTCCGCCGCGCCGTCGTCATGGTCACCCAGGACAACTTCCTCTTCACCGGCACGGTGGCCGACAACATCGCCTTCGGTCGCCCCGGCGCGTCCTTCGTCGAGATCGAGGCGGCCGCGGCGGCAATCGGCGCCGACACCTTCATCCGCGCCCTGCCCGACGGCTTCGACACCGACATCCAGGCCAAGGGCGCCCGACTCTCGGCCGGCCAGCGCCAGCTCCTCGCGTTCGCCCGGGCCTTCCTCGCCGACCCTGCAGTGCTCATCCTCGACGAGGCCACCAGCTCGCTCGACATCCCGAGCGAGCGGCTCGTGCAACACGCCCTGCGCACGCTGCTGGCCGACCGCACGGCCGTGATCATCGCCCACCGCCTCACCACCGTCGAGATCGCCGACCGCGTGCTGGTCATCGACGACGGCCGCGTGGTCGAAGACGGCTCGCCCGCCGAGCTGCGGGTCGGTGGCGGCCGCTACGGCGACCTCCACCGGGCCTGGCTCGACTCGCTCGTCTGAGCCGCACGGCCGGCGAATCGTCGACGAATCGTCGACGAAACGTCGGCGAGGCATGCTGGACGGATGTGGAGGCTCCGGCTGCCGATCGCCATCGTCGCCGTCGTCGCCGTGGTGACGGCGGGTTGCAGCAGCGGCGGGGACGACACCACGACAGCCAGCTCCACCACGACCCGCGCGACCGCGACGAGCGTGGTCGTCGACGACCCCCCGCCGGCGGCCACCGAGATCGACTGCCCGGCGATGAAGGACCCGCTCTTCGAGCTGACGTTCTCGAATCGGTTCCTCGCCGGCCTGGTGTCGAACGACCAGTTCGAGCTCATCGCCGACGGCACGGTCGACGTCGACTTCGACGTCGTCCGCGAGGCCGTGGCCGCTCTGCGGCCCCTCGCCGAGGTCGAGCCGAACCCGGTCGGCTCGGTCGACGAGGGCCTCGACCGCATCGACCGAGCGGCTGCGCTGGCGGACGCAGCCGCGCAGGACGACGACCCGTCGTCGACGCCGGCGTTCGCCGAGCTCCAGACCGTCATCGCCGACGATGCGGCCTTCATCGGCTCGCTCGGTGCGATCAACTACGCGTACGGCGAGGCCGGCTGCTTCTGAGCGGCCGCCCCGCTCCGTGCGTGGATCTGACCCGTCCCCACCTCCGGTTGTAACGTCCGCCCCGCCTCACGCCCGCGCCCCGCGCGTCGTTGGGGAGCGCCCGACCGCTTGTGCAAGGATTCACGACGATGCCCCGGTTCACCGCGGAGAACACGATCCTGGCCAAGGAGATCATCGGCCGGTACCCCCTCCCCAAGTCGGCGCTCATCCCGTTGCTCCATCTCGCCCAGGAGCAGGACGGACACGTCACCGAGGCCGCGATGGAGCACATCGCCGAGCTGTGTGGCGTGACGCCGGCCGAGGTGCTCGGCACCTGCTCGTTCTACGAGATGTTCAAGCTCGAGCCCGTGGGCAAGTACCTGATCAACGTGTGCACCAACATCTCGTGCATGCTCCTCGGCGGCGAGGAGCTGCTGCACCACCTCGAGGAGTCGCTCGACATCCGGCCGGGGTCGACCACCGCCGACGGGATGTTCACCCTCGAAGACGTCGAGTGCATCGCCGCCTGTACCGAGGCGCCCTGCCTCACCGTCAACTACCGCTACTTCCACCAGATCAGCCACGACGAAGCCGACAAGCTGCTCGACGACCTCCGAGCCGGCCGCCGGGCCCACGAGGTGCCCGTCCACGGCGTCCTCGGCAAGGTCCGCCAGCAGATCCCCCTCGAGCGACGGGCCGGCGCTGCCGTCCCCGGTGAGTGCGAGACCCCGGTCTGGCTCGCCACCTCCGACGCCACCGAAGGGGCCGGCGCATGAGCGACACCGGCAAGACCATCCCGCAGATGATCACGGGGCGCTTCCAGTACGACGACTCGCACACCATCGAGCGCTACCGCGCCACCGACGGCTACGCCGCCCTGCGCAAGGCGCTCGACATGGGCCCCGAGGCCGTCCACAACGAGGTCAAGGCCGCCAGCCTCCTCGGTCGTGGCGGCGCCGGCTTCCCCGCCGGCGTCAAGTGGGGCTTCTGCCCGCCCGGCGTGTGGCCCCGCTACATCGTGGTCAACGGCGACGAGTCCGAGCCCGGCACCTACAAGGACCGCCTCCTCATGGAGCGCGACCCCCATCAGCTCATCGAGGGCGTGCTGATCGCCGCCTACGCCGTCGGCTGTGCCCAGGCGTTCCTCTACGTGCGGGGCGAGATGGCCCACGCGCAGGAGCGCATCGCCGCCGCCCTCAACGAGGCCTACGCCGCCGGGTTGGTCGGCAAAAACATCCTCGGCAGCAACTTCTCGTGCGACGTCATCCTGCACTGGGGTGCCGGCGCCTACATCGTCGGCGAGGAGACCGCCCTCATCGAGTCGCTCGAGGGCAACCGGGGCATGCCCCGCCTCAAGCCGCCGTACTTCCCGGCGGCCAAGGGCCTCTACATGCAGCCGACCATCGTCAACAACGTCGAGACGCTGGCCAACCTGCCCTGGATCATCCGCAACGGCGCCGAGGCCTACACCTCGTTCGGGGCCGAGAACTCCCGCGGCACCCGCATGTTCGCCGTGTCGGGCCACGTGAAGAAGCCCGGCGTCTACGAGGTCGAGTTCGGCACCACGACCTTCCGCGACCTCATCTACGGCGTCTGCGGCGGCATCCGCGGCTCGCACACGCTCAAGGCGTTCATCCCCGGTGGCGCATCCGCCCCGTGGTTCTACGAAGAGCACCTCGACCTGCCGCTCGAAGCCGGCGCGGTCGGCAACGCCGGCTCGATGCTCGGTTCGGGTGCCGTCGTCGTCATGGACGACACCACCGACGCGGTCAAGGCCGCGTGGCGGGTCGTGCGCTTCTTCGCCCGCGAGTCGTGCGGCAAGTGCACCCCGTGCCGAGAGGGCACGTCGTGGCTCGAGAAGATCATGCGTCGCATGCTCGACGGCCACGGCCGCCCCGAGGACATCGCCCTGCTCCTCGACCTCTGCGACAACATCTCGCCCCAGATCACCTGGCCGCCGAAGCAGACCACCATCTGCCCGCTGGGCCCGTCGGCCGTGTCGCCCATCGCCAGTGCGGTCATGCGGTTCAAGGACGAGTTCCAGGCCTACTGCGGCGGCGGCGACATCCCCACGAGTGTCACCATCGGTGGCAAGGCCTACCTCCCGCCCGAAGGAGCCCCCGCCGGTGTCTGAGCAGACGGAGACCACCGTCAAGATCACCATCGACGGCACCGAGGTCGAGGCGCGCGACGGCGAGCTCGTCATCGCCGCCGCCGAGCGCGCGGGCACCTACATCCCCCGGTTCTGCTGGCACCCCCGGATGAGTCCGGTCGGCATGTGCCGCATGTGCATCGTCGAGATCGACACCGGCCGCGGCCCGGCCCTGCAGCCCAGCTGCATGATCCCGGTCTCCGAGGGCATGACGGTGACCACCGACTCCGAGGTCACCAAGAAGGCCCAGGACGGCGTCCTCGAGTTCCTGCTCGCCAACCACCCCCTCGACTGCCCGGTCTGCGACAAGGGCGGCGAGTGCCCGCTGCAGGACCAGGCCTACGCCTACGGCCCCGGCGAGTCGCGCTTCGTCGAGGAGAAGCGGCACTTCGAGAAGCCGATCCCGATCTCCGATCTGGTGGCCCTCGACCGCGAGCGCTGCATCCTGTGCGACCGCTGCACGCGGTTCAGCAAGGAGGTGGCCGGCGACACACTGATCCACTTCATCGACCGCGGCAACCAGACCCAGGTCAACACCTTCCCCGACCATCCCTTCGCCTCGTACTTCTCGGGGAACACGGTGCAGATCTGCCCGGTCGGGGCCCTCACCGCCGAGCCGTACCGCTTCAAGGCCCGCCCCTGGGACCTCGACCAGGTCGAGTCCACCTGCACCTCGTGCTCGGTGGGCTGCCGCGTGGTCGTCCAGGCCAGCCGCAACGAGGTGCTGCGCAAGCAGGGCGTCGACATCGACGGCGTCAACTGGGGCTGGCTGTGCGACAAGGGTCGCTTCGACTTCCAGTCGATCCACGCCGACACCCGACTGGCCGAGCCCATGGTGCGTTCCGACGACGCCCATGCGCGCACGTCGTGGGCCGACGCGCTCGACCGTTCGGCCGCCGCCATCACCGCCGCGCTCGAGTCGTCCGGTCCGGCCGGCATCGGGGTCATCGGCGGCGCCCGCCTCACCAACGAGTCCGCCTACGCCTGGGCCAAGCTGGCCAAGGGCGTGATCGGCACCGACAACGTCGACTGTCAGCTCGGCGACGGGCTCCCCGCCGAGGCCGTGCTCGGGCTGCCCCGCGCCACCATCGACGACGTCTGCACGCCCGGCGGCACCATCCTGCTGGTCGGTGTCGACCCCAAGGACGAGCTGCCGGTCCTGTATCTGCGCCTCCGCCACGCCATCGTCGAGGACGGCGCCACGCTCGTCGAGCTGGTGCCCCACGCCACCGGCCTCACCGAACTCGCCGCCCAGACCCTCGCCTACGCCCCCGGCACCGCCGCCGACGTGGCCCGGTCGCTGGTGTCGGCGGCTCCGGTCGCCGCCGGTGGCCTCGAGGCCGACACCATCGCCGCCGCCAAGGCGGCCCTGGGCGACGGCCCCGTCCGGGTGATCCTCGGCCGCGGCAACCTGGCCGACTCGGCCGACGTCATCGCGGCCGCCGCCGGCCACCTCGTCGGCGGCGTCGACGACATCGCCTTCCTGTCGGGCCTGCGCCGCGGCAACGTCCACGGTGCCCTCGACGCCGGCCTCGCACCGGGCGTCCTGCCGGGCCGGGTCTCGCTCGACGACGGCCGTCAGTGGTTCCACGAGCACTGGTCCACCGTTCCCGGCGCCCGCGGGCTCGACACGCGCGGCACGCTCCAGGCGGCCGCCGACGGCAAGCTCGACGTCCTCGTGCTCCTCGGCGCCGACCCGCTCTCCGACTTCCCCGACACCGACCTCGCCACCCGCGCGCTGGCCGGTGCCCGCACCGTGATCGCCGTCGACACCCTCCAGACCGCCTCGGTCGCCCAGGCCGACATCGTCCTGCCGGCCGCCGGCGACGCCGAGGTCGCCGGCACCACCACCAACCTCGAGGGTCGGGTCAGCCGCCTCGACCAGAAGGTCACGGCCCCCGGTACCGCCCGCCCCGACTGGGTCATCGCCGCCGAGCTCGCGTTCCGCCTCGGCGACGACCTCGGCCTCGAGTCGGTCGACGACGTCTTCGCCGAGCTGGCCACCGTGGCCGCATCGCACCGCGGCCTGACCGCCGACGCCATCGGCGTCGACGGCGTCGTCGTGCCCCTGCCGGTCGCCGAGGAGGCCCCGGCCGAGCCCGCCGCCGGCACCGAGTCCGACGTCGACCCCGAAGCCGCCGAGGCCCAGGCCGACGCCGAAGCCGAAGACACCGACGGCTCCGAAGCCGAGGCCGCTCCAGCGCCCGGCCCCGCCGTGCCCGGCGGCATCCGCTTCGAAGCGCCCCCGGTCTCCGTGCCCCAGATCGACGGCTACAAGCTCCGCCTCGTCACCACCCGCAAGCTCTACGACGAGGGTGCCGCCACCGCGGCGTCACCGTCGCTGTCGAAGCTGGCGCCCGGTGCCGCGGTCCTGCTGCACCCCCACGACTTCGACCGCCTCGGCGTCACGTCGGGCTCGCAGGTCTCGATCTCCAACCGCGAGGGTGGCCGGGGCTCGCTCACCGTGCCCGTGCAGGTCTCCGACGGCGTGCCGCGTGGCGCGGCGCTGCTCCACTACCTCCAGCCCGGCGGCCACGCCTCGGCGCTCATCTCCTCCGACACGGTCGTCACCGACGTGCGGGTCGAGGTCGTCAAGTGAGCGGCATCCTCGCCCTCGATCCGCTCTACCTCGACGGCGTCGGCCTCGCCGAGGTGCTCATCACCATCGGCAAGGTGCTGATCACGTTCCTCATCCTGCTCGTGTCGGACATCTTCATGGTGTGGTTCGAGCGCAAGGTCATCTCGGACATGCAGAACCGCATCGGTCCGAACCGGGCCGGTCCCTTCGGGCTGCTCCAGACCCTGGCCGACGGCCTCAAGCTGATCTTCAAGGAAGACCTCATCCCCAGCCGCGCCCAGCGGTTCGTGTTCGTGCTGGCGCCGTACCTGTCGGTGATTCCGGCCTTCCTGATCTTCGCGGTCGTGCCGCTGGGTGGCACCTTCCACCCCGACGACCCCGGCATCGTCACCATCGCCGGCCACCAGACCTACACCCAGCTCGCCGACCCGCCCATCGGCATCCTGTTCATCCTGGCCGTGTCGTCCATCGCGGTCTACGGCGTCATGCTCGCCGGCTGGGCCTCGGGCTCGAAGTATCCGCTCCTCGGCTCGGTCCGCGCCACCGCGCAGATGGTCTCCTACGAGGCCGCCATGGGCCTCTCGGTCGTCGCCCTGGTGCTCACCTCCGGTGGCCTGTCGACCCGCAACATGGTCGTGGTGCAGGCCGGCGAGGGCTTCGGCGGCATCGTGCCCAACTGGAACGTCATCGTCACCGGCTTCGTGCCGTTCGTGATCTTCTTCATCGCCGCGCTGGCCGAGATGAACCGGCCGCCGTTCGACCTGCTCGAAGCCGAGCAGGAGCTGGTCGGTGGCTTCCACACCGAGTACTCCTCGATCCGCTTCGGTATGTTCTTCGTCGCCGAGTTCATGCACCCGATCACCATGGCCGGCATCATCGTCACCCTGTGGTTCGGCGGCCCGGCCGGCCCCCAGTGGTTCGGTCCGGTGTCGGGCATCGTCTGGCTCATCGCGAAGATGTTCGTCTTCCTCTACATCTTCGTGCTGATCCGCGGCACGCTGCCCCGCTTCCGGTACGACCAGCTCATGGACCTCGGCTGGAAGATCCTCATCCCGCTGTCGCTGGCCTGGCTGCTCCTGCTCGGCGCCATCAACGTCGGCCGTGACGCCGGCTGGAACCTGGGCCTCACCATCTTCGTGAGCTTCGTGGTCATCGGCGGCGCCTGCGTCGCCATCCTGGCCCGGGCCAACGAGGTTGCACGTCAGCGCCGCGAGCTCGGAGAGGTGGAGGTCTGATGGGTTACCTCGACGGGTTCCGCATCACGTTCAACAAGACGTTCAACAAGGCCAGCCAGTCGGGCCGCAACGTCACGTCGCCCTACGTCAAGGACGAGGGCGGCAAGCGGATCAAGCCGCTGCGCCTCCACGGCCGCCACGTGCTCAACAAGTACGAGGACGGCATGGAGAAGTGCATCGGCTGCGAGCTGTGCGCCGGCGTGTGCCCCGCCCGCTGCATCTACGTGCGCGGTGCCGACAACGACCCCGCCGATCCGGTCAGCCCCGGCGAGCGGTACGGCTTCGTCTACGAGATCAACTACCTGCGTTGCATCCACTGCGACCTGTGTGTCGAGGCGTGCCCCACCGAGGCCATCACCGAGACCAAGCTGTTCGAGTTCAGCTTCACCAACCGCCAGGACGCCATCTACACCAAGGACGAGCTCGTCGTCGACGACGAGGGCAATCCCCAGCACCTGCCGTGGGAAGACTGGTCCGACGCCGACCTCATCCAGCCGCAGACCTCGGCCTGGATGCGGGCCACCGCGCCGTCGGGTGACGCCGACTTCGAGGGCATCGTCGCCTGGGCCAACGAGCTCGGCTACGGCGAGCGTGCGCCCGAACAGGGCCAGCGTGCGGTCGAGGCTCCGGCCGAGCCCGGCGACCATGCCGACCACGCCGACCACGACGGAGGTCACCACTGATGGAGACCTTCGTCTTCCTCGTCGCCGCCGCCATCTGCCTCGCCGGCGCCTTCGGCGTGGTGCTGTCGAGGAACCCGGTCCACTCGGCGCTGTCGCTGGTGGCCACGCTCTTCGGCGTCGCCGTGCTCTTCGTCGCCCAGGAAGCCAACTTCCTCGCCGCCGTGCAGGTCATCGTCTACGCCGGTGCCATCGTGGTGCTCTTCCTCTTCGTGATCATGCTGCTCGGCGTCGATCGGTCCGAGGACCTCTCGATCGAACCGATCATCGGCCAACGCGCCGCGGCCGCCGTGGTCGGTGTCGCCGTGTTCGCCCTGCCGGTCATCGCCCTCGCCAGCACCGGCTGGGACGCCACCGGCCTGCGCTCGAACCTCGGCAGCATCCGCAACGCTGCGGTGCCCGACATCGAGGCGCTGGGCGAGGTCGTGTTCACCCGCTACCTGCTCGCCTTCGAGGTCACCTCGATCCTGCTCGTCATCGCCGTCGTCG
Source organism: Acidimicrobiales bacterium (assembly GCA_041618235.1). GTDB lineage: Bacteria > Actinomycetota > Acidimicrobiia > Acidimicrobiales > Salinilacustritrichaceae > Salinilacustrithrix. The sequence continues at coordinate 9,438 of JBFJNI010000030.1, read as the reverse complement.
GTGCCGTGATGCTGGCCAAGCGTTCGCCCATGGGCGAAGAGATCGAGATCGTCCTCGACGAGCCCGCCCCCGCCGACGAGAGCGAGGCCTCCTCGTGACCCTCCTGCCCACGCTCGCCGTCACCGGTGTCGAGCCGTCCTGGTACCTGGTGCTCGCCGCCGCCCTGTTCGCCATCGGCGCCACCGGCCTGCTCGTCCGACGCAACCCGCTGGTGATGTTCATGTGCGTCGAGCTCATGCTCAACGCCGTCACGCTCAGCTTCGTGACGTTCTCCCGCATGCTCGACGACGTCGGTGGTCAGGCCGTGGTCGTCTTCGTCCTCGTGGTCGCGGCCGCCGAGGTCGTGGTCGGGCTCGGCATCATCGTCGCCATCCTCCGCAAGCGCCCCGGCGCCACGGCGGACGACCTGGCTCTGCTCAAGGGATAGCCGCCATGGAAACCCTGGACCTCGTGTGGCTCATCCCTGCCCTGCCACTGCTCGGCTTCCTGATCCTCGTGGTCGGCGGCCGCAAGCTCGGCGAGCCGCTCGCCGGCATCCTCGCCACCGCGATGGTCGGCGGATCGTTCCTGGCCAGCGTCGCCGTCTTCTTCGGCCTCGTGGGCAAGTCCGAAGAGGAGCGCCAGTTCGTCCAGACCCTCTTCGAGTGGATCCCCGTCGGCGGCATGCAGGTCGACGTCGGCTTCCTGGTCGACCCGCTGTCGATCACCATGTGCCTGTTCATCACCGGCGTCGGTGCGCTGATCCACCTGTACTCCATCGGGTACATGCACGGTGACGAGAACTACTCGAAGTTCTTCGTCTACCTGAACCTGTTCGCCTTCTCGATGCTGATGCTCGTGCTGGGCGACAACCTGCTCATCACCTTCCTCGGCTGGGAGGGTGTCGGTGCGTGCTCGTACTTCCTCATCAGCTTCTGGTTCACCGACCCCGAGAAGGCGTCCGCCGGCAAGAAGGCCTTCGTCACCAACCGCATCGGCGACTGGGGCTTCATGGTGGCGATCTTCGCCAGCTTCGCGGCCCTCGGCACCGTCACCTACACCGAGCTCCTGGGTGGTGCCGGCGGTCTGTCCGAGACCACGGCCACGCTGATCGCGGTCTGCCTCTTCATCGGCGCCTGCGGCAAGTCGGCCCAGTTCCCGCTCTTCGTGTGGCTGCCCGACGCCATGGCCGGCCCCACCCCGGTCTCGGCGCTCATCCACGCCGCCACCATGGTCACCTCGGGCGTCTACCTGCTCACCCGGGCCAACCCCATCATCGCCGAGGCCGCGTCGTGGGTGCAGCCCACCATCGCCTGGGTCGGCGCCTTCACCGCCCTGTTCGCCGCCACCATCGCCGTCAGCCAGCGCGACATCAAGAAGGTGCTGGCGTACTCCACCGTCAGCCAGCTCGGCTACATGTTCCTGGCCGTCGGCACCGGCGCCTACGTGGCTGCGGTGTTCCACATGATCACCCACGCCTTCTTCAAGGCGCTGCTGTTCCTCGGCTCGGGCTCGGTCATCCACGGCATGCACGACGAGCAGGACATGACCCGCATGGGCAACCTGCGCAAGTACATGCCCATCACGGCCGCGACGTTCATCGTCGGTTGGCTCGCCATCGCCGGCGTGCCGCCCTTCGCCGGCTTCTGGTCGAAGGACGAGATCCTGCTCTACGCCTGGGCCGAGAACCCGGCGCTGTGGGCCGTCGGTCTCGTCACCGCGCTGCTCACCGCGTTCTACATGAGCCGCCAGGTCTTCATGGTCTTCTTCGGCGAAGAGCGGTTCACCGTCGACGCCCACGGAGGCGAGCACGCCGACACCACGCAGGAGGCCATCGACCACGAGGTCGCCGCCGCCGAGGCCGACGAAGCGGGCCACGAGCTCGTGCTCCACGACCCGCCGCACGAGTCGCCCGTCACCATGACGCTCCCGCTCATCGTCCTGGCCGGTCTGGCCATCGTCGGTGGTGGCATGCAGCTGCCGTTCACCAAGGACCTCCACTTCCTCGAGGACTGGCTGCACCCGGTCATCGGTGCCAACGAGGCCCACATCTCGGTCGCCACCGGTACCAAGGTGGGCCTCGCACTCGTCGCGGTGGCCACCGGCCTCATCGGCATCGGCATCGCCTACGCCATCTACATCCGCAAGGTGCGCGAGCCCATCGAGCCCGAGATCCTCGCCGACGCCTGGCGCTACGACTCGTCGATCAGCGCCTTCATGGGCGGCCCCGGCCGCGAGGGCTTCGAGGCCATCACGACCTTCGACAAGACGGTGGTCGACGGCGCGGTCAACGGCGTGGGTGCACTGGTGCGCCGCACCGGCGACAGCCTGCGTGGCTCCCAGTCCGGGTTCGTCCGCAGCTATGCCCTCGGCATCGCTGGCGGCGCGGTCCTCCTCCTCGCCTACTTCCTCGCCCAGGTGACGTTCTGATGCTCCTCGCCTCCTCCGGCACCTCGCTCGCCTTCCCGTTGCTGACGGCGTCGATCCTGGTCCCGCTCATCGGCGCGGTCACCATCGCGCTGGTCTCCCGTCGCCGCCCCGAGATCCTCCGCCTGCTGGCGCTGCTGTTCTCCGGCGCCACCGGCGCGTTCACGCTGTGGATGCTGGCCGCCTTCGATCGCCACGAGGCCGGTTTCCAGTTCGAGACCGTCCACACCTGGGTCGAGGAGTTCGGCATCCAGTGGCACCTGGGCGTCGACGGCATCTCGCTGTTCCTCGTCGTGCTCACCGGCCTGCTGTTCCCGCTCACGTTCGTGGCGGTCACGCCGAAGCAGAACCCCAAGGCGTACTACGCCTGGTTGCTCCTGCTCGAGGCCGGCTGCATCGGTGCGTTCACCGCGCTCGACCTGTTCCTGTTCTTCATCTTCTTCGAGATCGTCCTCGTCCCGATGTACTTCCTCATCGGCGGCTGGGGCTACGGCGAGCGGGTCTACGCGGCACTGAAGTTCTTCCTCTACACGATGTTCGGCTCGGCCCTGATGCTGGTCGGCATCCTCTCGCTGGCCTTCGTGAACCGCGACGACAACGCCGACGCGGTCGACGGTGCTCGTCAGGAGCTCGCCTTCCTCGAGGGCAACGTCGAGATCCAGGAGAACGCCGGCGTCGACATCGACCCCGCCGACCTCGCTCGCATCGACGAGCTCCAGGTCCTGGTGACCGAGGGCGACCGCCTCACCTTCGACCTGGTCGAGATCGCCGAGAACCGCGGCGCCAAGCTCGAGGCCGAGCAGGCGGCGATCGAGTCCGGAGCCGTCATCGACCGCACAGCCGACTCGTGGAACCCGCTCGACTGGGGTGCGGCCAAGTGGATCTTCCTGGCGTTCGCCCTGGCCTTCGCGGTCAAGGTGCCGCTGTTCCCGCTGCACACCTGGTTGCCCGACGCCCACACGCAGGCACCCACGGCGGGCTCGGTGATCCTTGCCGGCGTCATGCTCAAGCTCGGTACCTACGGCTTCATCCGCTTCGGGTTGTACCTGTTCCCCGACGCCACCGTGTTCTTCGCCCCCGTGTTCCTGACGCTGGGGGTCATCGGCATCATCTACGGCGCCGTGGTCGCCACCATGCAGAAGGACCTCAAGCGTCTGGTGGCCTACTCGTCGGTGGCCCACCTCGGCTTCATCGCCCTCGGCACCTTCGCCCTCACCACCCAGGGCATCGAGGGCGGCATCCTCCAGATGGTCAACCACGGCGTGTCCACCGGAGCGCTGTTCCTCCTGCTCGGCATGATCTACGAGCGCCGCCACACCTACGAGATCGCCACGATGTCCGGCATGCAGAAGTCGGCGCCCGTCCTCGCCGGCGTGTTCACCCTCGTGATGCTGTCGTCCATCGGCCTGCCCGGCCTCAACGGCTTCGTGGGCGAGTTCCTGATCCTCGCCGGCGCCTACCTCACCGCCAAGTGGTGGGCCGTGGTCGCCGCCGGCGGTGTGATCCTGGCCGCGCTGTACCTGCTGTGGGCCTACCAGCGGGTCTTCCACGGCGAGCCTGCCGAGGGCGACGAGACCGCCGACATGAAGCTCGGCGAGTTCGCGGTGATGGTCCCGCTGATGGGCCTCATCGTGTTCATGGGCGTCTACCCCAAGCCGGTCCTCGAGCGCATCGAGCCCTCGGTCACCGCGCTCATCAGTCACATCGAGGCCGCCACCGACTTCGAAGAGCCCAAGTCGGCCACCTCCGGCTTCTCGGGCACCGTCGTCGACTCGCACGGCGACGACGACGGAGCCGAAGACGATCACGGGTCGGGTGAGGCCGAGTCGGACGACCACGGCGACGAGGAGGAGCACGGATGAGCGCGTTCCTGACCGCCGCCCTCTCGCTGCCGCTGCAGAGCGCCGACGAGGTCGTCGTCCCCATCACCACCCCCGAGGTGCAGTGGGTCACCCTGACCCCGATCCTCGTGCTGGTCGGCGCGGCCATGGGCCTGATGCTGCTCTCGGCCGTGACCCGCTGGAAGCCGTTCGAGGGGTTCTACCCACTCGTCACCTCGGTGGCCGCCATCGCCGCCGGTGTCACCACGTGGCCGCTGTGGGACCGCGTGCAGGACCCCGACCAGGGGCCGTTCACGGCCATCGCCGGCGCCATCGGCGTCGACGGCTTCTCGATCTTCGTCACCGTCGTCATCTGCGCCTCGGTCGTGCTGGCCTCGCTGCTGGCCGACGGTTACCTGCGTCGCGAGGGCCTCGACGGTGTCGATCTGTACGTCCTGCTCCTGCTGTCGGCGTCCGGCGGCGTGCTCATGGCCGGCGCCAACGACCTCATCGTGTTGTTCCTCGGCCTCGAGATCCTCTCGCTGTCGGTCTATGTCCTGGCCGCCATGCACCTGCGCCGGATCACCTCGCAGGAAGCCGGCATCAAGTACTTCGTGCTGGGCTCGTTCGCCTCGGCGTTCCTGCTCTACGGCATCGCCCTCACCTACGGCGCCACCGGCACCACCAACCTGGTCGAGATCCTCGACTACCTGTCCACCACGGTGCTGTTCGACAACGGCCTGCTCATGGCCGGCATGGCGATGCTGCTGGTGGGCCTCGGCTTCAAGGTGGCCGCCGCGCCGTTCCACGCCTGGACGCCCGACGTCTACCAGGGCTCACCGACGCCGGTCGTGGCCTACATGGCCTCGGGTGTCAAGGCGGCGGGCTTCGCCGGCCTGATCCGGGTCTTCTACCTCGGGTTCCAGACCTACCGGGTCGACTGGCAGCCCATCGTCTACGTGCTGGCGGTGCTCACGCTGCTGGTCGGTTCGTTCATGGCCGTGGTGCAGACCGACGTCAAGCGCATGCTCGCCTACTCGTCGATCAACCACGCCGGCTTCATCCTCGTGGCGATCCAGGCCGCCAACCCACAGGGCATCGAGGCCTCGTTGTTCTACCTCGCCGCCTACACCTTCCTGGTGGGTGGCAGCTTCGCCGTGGTCGCCGTGGTCGGGCGCAAGGACGACGGTGCCCACTCGATCACCGACTACCGGGGGCTGGCCAGGTCCCGCCCGGCACTGGCGCTGTTGTTCTCGGTGCTGCTGTTCAGCCAGGCCGGCGTGCCCTTCACCAGCGGCTTCTTCGCCAAGTTCTACGCGATCTCGGCCGCCGTCGACGCCCGCTCGTTCCCGTTGGCCATCATCGCCATGCTGGCCGCCGTCGTCGCCGCCTTCCTGTACCTGCGCATCACCGTGGCGATGTGGATGGACGACGTCGACGAGGCCGACGTGCCGTCGAAGGCCTCGCTCCCCGTGCCCGTCGGCGTGGCGCTGGCGTTGGGGCTGTGCCTGGTGGTGACCCTGGGCGTGGGCTTGTTCCCCCACGTGCTCACGGGCCCCGCGGCCGACGCCACCGCGGTCCTGGTCGACTTCGCACGCTGACTCCAGCCGGGTGTCCGGATTGTGAGGGAACTCCGAGGTGCCTGGGATCGGGTTGCGATCCCGGCCGCCGATAGTGGGCTGCATCCACCCACCAAGGAGAGCACCTGACATGCGCAAGACCGTGACCGCCGCCGCAATGGCCGCTTCGCTGACCATCGGCGGTGCTGCTGGCGCTGCCCTCTTCGTCCCGAGCCTCTCGGGCGCCCAGGAGAGCGACGCCACGACCGAGACCACCCCCGCCGACGATTCGTCCCGCGCCGAGAAGCGTGGCCGCCTCGCCGAGGTCCTCGCCCCGCTGGTCGAGGACGGCACCATCACCCAGGCCCAGGCCGACGCCGTGATCGCCGCCCTCCAGGAGGCCCGCCCCGAACGAGGCGACCGCTTCGGCGGGCCCAAGGCACTGCTCGAGGTGCTGGGCGTGACCGCCGAGGACCTGCGCGCCGCCTTCCAGGACGGCAAGAGCATCGCCGACGTCGCTGTTGAGCAGGGCGTGAGCGTCGACGACGTCGTCGCCGCCCTCGTTGCCGAGGCGCAGGAGCGCATCGCCACCGGGGTCGAGAACGGTCGGCTGACCGACGACGAGGCCGCCACCAAGCTGAGCGCGGCCACCGATCGCATCACCGCATTCGTCAACGGTGACCTCGAGCCCGGCGACTTCGGTCCGCGGCGTGGTCACCGTGGCCACCACGGCCCCGGCGGCGACGAGGCACCGGCCGACGCCGGCACCACCGACTCCTGATCCGGGCGGGTCAGCGCAGGAAGAGCCAGACGGCGACGACCACGCCGAACACCACGACCGTCGATCGCAGAGCGTCCGGCGAGAGGCGGCGTGCGACCCTGGCGCCGGCGTAGCCCCCGAGCAGGCTCGCCGGCGCCACCACCGCGACCGAGGCCCAGTGCACCGGACCGAAGAGGGCGAAGGCGACGAGGGCGACCGTGTTGATCAGCAGCGACATGGCCGACTTGAGGGCGTTGAGCCGCTGGAGGTGATCGGCGACGAAGATCCCCAGGACCGCCAGCAGGATCACGCCGAGGCCGCCGCCGAAGTACGCGCCGTACACCGACGCCAGGAACACCGAGGTGTGGAGCTGCACGGCGTCGCGGTTGGCCGACCCCGACGACCGCTCTCGCACGTAGGCGGCGATGCGGGGCTGCATCGAGAGCAGCAGCGAGCCGAGCAGCACCAGGAACGGCACGACGGCGTCGAACACGGCGTCGGGCGCGGCGAGCAGGATCACCGAGCCGGTGCCGGCGCCCAGCATCGCGGTGAGCGCCAGGCCCCGCAGCCGACCCCGCTGGCCGGACAGCTCCTCGCGGTAGGCCGCAGCGCTGCCCAGGTAGCCGGGCCAGACGGCAGTGGTGTTGGTGACGTTGGCGTCCAGCGTCGGCAGGCCGCTGGCGACCAGCGCCGGGAACGAGATCAGCGAGCCGCCGCCGGCGACCGCGTTCACCGCCCCGGCGAGGAACCCGGCGATGCCGATGAGCAGCGCATCCGCACCGGTCATCGGGGGAGTGCGGGCGGAGGGCGGCGGGGCACGGCCGCACGGTAACGGAGATGGCAGGGGGCGCCGGCCCCGATGGAGTGACGGATTTCACAACCGTCGCGTGCACGGATCGGTACCGTTCGAACGTCTGAAGCACCGATGAAGAACGAACGACGAAACATCTCCCGAGCTGCGGGGATCCTCCTTGCGGTTGCGGTCGTCGCGGCCGTCATCGCCAGCGGCTACTTCGCGCGGCGCGCCTTCGACACCGCCTCGGTGGCCACGCCCCCCACGTCGGCGCCCGTCGAGACCACGACCACCGCGGCGTTCTCGACCCTCCCGCCCACCACGGCCGAGCCCACGACCACCACCACCGAGCCCCCGCCCACCACGACCACGGTCCCGCCGCCGCCGTCGTACCGGCAGGGGAGCGAGGGCCCCGAGGTCCTCGCCCTGCAGCAGCGGCTGGCCGCGCTGGGGTTCTGGGTGCCGAACCCCGACGGGAAGTTCGGCTCGATCACCCAACAGGCGGTCATGGCCTTCCAGAAGACGTACGGACTCGGTCGCGACGGCATCGCCGGCACCGCCACCCTCGCCGCGCTCGACACGGCCACGGCGGTCGGGCCCCGCGAGGCCGGCAACCACATCGAGGTCGACCTCGACCGTCAGATCATGTTCGTGGTCAAGGACGGCGTCACCCGGATCTTCAACACCTCGACGGGGACCTCCGGCTGGCGCACGCCGCCGGGCCGCTTCGCCATCGATCGGGTCATCGACGGCGTGCGCAAGGCCCCGCTCGGCGACCTCTACCGCCCCCGCTACTTCAACGGCGGCATCGCGCTCCACGGCTCGTCGAGCATCCCCGGCCACCCCGCCTCGCACGGCTGCACCCGCCTGCACAACGCCGTCGTCGACTTCATCTGGGCGAACGACCTGGCGCCCATCGGCACGCCGGTCATCGTCTACTGACGACGCCTCGACCGGCGCTCGACCGCTGCGGGCCGCCTCCGAACCCCGTCGACAGCCCACCTTTGGCCCGCCTGACCGCCGGTCGGTAGGGTTTCGCACCGTGTCGGAGTTCCTCCGGAATTATCTCACTGTCGCGATCTTCGGCGGCGTCTCGGTCGCCCTGTTGGCCTCCGTCCTCGGCCTGGGGTCCCTCATCCGACCCCAGCGACGCCAACCCGGCAAGTACATGAACTACGAATCAGGTGTCGACCCCGTGGGTGACAGCTGGTCGCAGAGTCAGGTGCGCTATTACATCTTCGCCCTGATGTTCGTCATGTTCGACGTGGAAGCGGTCTTCATCTTCCCGTGGGCCACCCGTCTCGAGACGTATCAGGTGTTCGGCCTGATCGAGATGATCATCTTCATCACCATCCTCGCCTTGGGCCTCGTGTATGCGTGGCGCAAGGGCGTGCTTCGCTGGATCTAGGAGGGCCCCATGGGTCTCGTGGAGAGCGGCAAGCTGCCCAAGCCGCTCACGAAACTGCTCAACATCTCGCGGAAGTACTCGCTGTGGATGTACCAGTGGGGTCTCGCCTGCTGCGCCATCGAGATGGCCGCCGCCATGGCGTCACCGCGCTTCGACATCATGCGCCTCGGCGTCATCCCGCTGCCGGCCTCGCCCCGCCAGGCCGACCTCCTGTGCGTGTCCGGCACGGTCACCGACAAGATGGTCCCGTCGGTGCGCCGCCTGTGGGAGCAGATGCCCGACCCGAAGTACGTGATCTCCATGGGCTCCTGCGCCAACTGCGGCGGGCCCTACTGGGACAGCTACTCGGTCACCAAGGGTGTCGACCAGGTCATCCCGGTCGACGTCTACGTGCCCGGATGCCCGCCCCGCCCCGAAGCCCTGCTCGAGGGTGTGGTGCTGCTCCAGGAGCGCATCGCCAACGAGGACATGGCCGAGAAGTGGCGAGGTGATCCGATTGTCGTCAGCTGACACCGAGACCACGGCGGACGCACCCGCCGAAGACACCGCCCCCACCGATGCCGTGCGCGAGGCCCTCCTGGCCGAGATCGCCGGCTTCCTCGGCGACGATCTCCTCCAGTCGCACATCGAGGTCGGTCACGAACTCGTCATCCGGGTGCCTGCCGAGGCCTGGAAGCGCACGCTGAAGGTCC
>JBFJNI010000029.1:0-33828 GCA_041618235.1 Acidimicrobiales bacterium | reverse complement strand
GATCGATGTCGTCGTCCCCCGAGCTGACCCGCTCTGGAGCGACGACGTCGGGCGCGCCTTCCAGCCCGTCGGCGAAGCGTGGCGGCGAGCGCTGGACGCGTGCGGGGTCGGCGGTCTGGCGGTCCACGGAGGAGCCATGATCCGCACGCCGTGGTCGTCGGCGGTGTGCTTCTCGGGCACCGGTCCGGGCGAGGTCCTCGACTCGGCCGGCGCCAAGGTCGTGGGCATCAGTCAGCGCCGCACCCGCGCCGGCGCCCGATTCCAGTGCGCGCTGTACCGCCACTGGGACCCCGAGCCCCTTCGTGCCCTGCTGGTGCCGCCCCCGCCCGCCGACGCCCTGGCCGGCGCCGGCGCAGGCATCGAGGTCGGCGCCGACGATCTCGTGGCGGCGCTGACCACCGCCCTCCGCGCCGCCGGCTGATCGGTTCTCCGCTCGCCCCCCGGACCGGGAGGTCGGAGCCAGGGGGAGCCTCGGACCTGCGTGGACCTGCGCGGACCTCGCGGCGCGGCGCGCGCGGGCCTTTGGGCCCAATCATTCCCTGATCTCTTGACCTTTCTCCCTATATGGACGTACTGTGACCTCCATGGTGGAGATCGAGGCGCAGGAGCGAGAGCTCAGTGGGGAACAATCCCTTACTGTTCCCCATCTCCCCACGATGTTTCGGGGGCGCGGCGAGTATTCGGTCGACGACAAGGGCCGGCTGACCCTGCCGGCGCAGATGCGCAAGGCACTCGGTGACGTCGGCAACCTCGTCGTCCTCGACGGCCGGGCCGTGATCTGGGCCGAGCTCACTTATCGCAACGCCGTGGACGAGCTGAACCGCAAGGTCGCCACCGGCGACCTCAACCAGGCCCACGTGCGGGCGTTCCTCGCCAACACCCACTTGGTGTCGGCCGACACGCAGGGCCGCATCGTCGTGCCCCATGCCGTGCGCATCGAAGCCGGCCTCGACCGCGAGGTCGTGGTGCTCGGTTCCGGGCCCCGCATCGAGATCCTCCCCGCCGGAGACGGTCTCGACCTCGCCCTCGGCATCGACAGCGAGATCGTCGACGCCCTGGACCGGGCGAACTTCTGAATTGAATCCACGCACCGAACCCGAAGGGAGCGCCACCGCCGAAGAGATCAGAACCACGAGTACCGAGAAGCCGCTCATCTGCAGCCTCCCGGTCGACGAGATGGAAGGCCCCTACTCTCCGCCCGCTCTTTCATCTTGTCCGACCGGGGCATACATCCCGGCGGGCGTTCGTCGCCCGGGGGGCTGCAGGTGAGCGGAACTCACGACTCGCCTCCGGAGTTCCACCACGTTCCCGTCCTGCGGGACGAGGTCGTCGCCGCCTTCGCGCCAGTGCCACCTGGATGGGTGGTCGACGGCACCGTCGGCGGGGCGGGACATGCCAGAGCGATCCTCGATGCCCATCCGCACCTCTCGGTGCTGGGCCTCGATCGGGATCCGGATGCGGTGGCGGTGGCAACCGCTCGACTCGCCCCCTACGGCGACCGAGCCCTCGTGGTCCACGAACGATTCGATCGGTTGCACGACGCCATGAACATCCTCCGCCGCTTCCTCTCCGGCACCAGCACCAGCGCCAGTGCCGACGAGGCGCCCACCGGTCTGTCCGGCGTCCTGCTCGATCTCGGGGTCTCGTCACCACAGCTCGACCGTGGCGCCCGCGGGTTCAGCTACCGGCACGGTGGCCCGCTCGACATGCGCATGGACCCGACGTCGGGCACGAGTGCCGCCGACCTGGTCAACGACGCTGACGAGGCTGAGCTGGTCCGGATCCTCCGCCGCTTCGGCGACGAGCGCCACGCCCCGCGCATCGCTCGGGCCATCGTCGCTTCGCGCCCCATCCGCACGACCGAGGCCCTCGCCGAGGTCGTCCGCGACGCCATCCCGGCCGCCGCCCGCCGCACCGGCGGACATCCGGCCACCCGGACGTTCCAGGCCCTGCGCATCGAGGTCAACGACGAGCTCGGTCAGCTCGAGCGAACCCTCGGTGACGCCCTCGACCTGCTCGTCCCGGGTGGTCGGGCGGCCGTCATCACCTACCACTCGGGTGAGGATCGCATCGTGGCCCGCCGCTTCCGTGACGTCGCCGCCGACAACTGCGTCTGCCCGCCCGGTGCCGGCGCCTGCCGCTGCGGTGGCGCGCCCAGCGTCAAGCTCGTGCCCCGCAAGGCCGTCACGGCCTCCGAGGACGAGATCGCCGCCAACCCACGCGCTCGGAGCGCTCGCCTGCGAGTCGTCGAACAGCTCGGTGAGGCCTCGTGACCGCCATCGACCAGCCCCGCTCCGCCGCGGCTGCGGCGACCGCGCCAAGACGTCGCTCCGCCGAGCCCCAGCGTCGGCCCGGCCGGCACCTCCGCCCGGTCGAGCGACCTCGCCGTGGTGCCGTCGGCGCGCGCCGACCCATGCCGGCCGCCCCCGTGCTGGTCGGCGTCGGCATCGTCATCGTGGCGCTCTTCACCCTGGCCGCGATGCATGCGCTCCTCATCGGCGGTCAGCTCCGGCTCGACCAGTCCGAGCGAGCGGTCGCGTCGGAGACCGAGGAGATCCGTGCCCTGCGGCTGCGGGTCGCCGAGCTCGAGTCGCCCGGACGCGTGCTCGACGTCGCCCGGGACCGACTCGGCATGGTCGAGCCGTCGGAGGTGGGCTACCTCCTCCCGGGCACCATCGACACCGGCGACGAAGAGCCCGTGCGGGTCGCGCCGGCCGAGACGCCTCCGCCTCCGGAGCCCGAGGTCGCCGAGTCGGTGTCGGCCGAGCAGCAAGCGGTCGACGCCACCGACGCCGAGAACACCAGCGGAGATGGCGCCGACACCGAGACCACCGATCGACCGGACGCGGCCCCCGACGCTCCGACTGCCGAGGGAGGCAGCGAGTGACCTGGGGACCGATCGACCCCGAGTGGGGCGCCGGGTTCGAAGACTTCGACAACGATCCGTTCGCAGACGAGCCGACAGGCTCGTCTCGTCGTTCGGGCGCCACCGTCACCCGGCTGCCGCGGGCTCGGCGTGGCCGCCGAGGCGATGCGTTGGATCGGTCGATCACCGCGCCGCGCCCGACCGCGCCGGAGCGGACCGCGCCACGACGCACGGTCCGCATCGAGACGGAGCCGCCGCGTCCTGCCCGGCCGCGGTCGCTGCCCCAGGCCGAGCCGCCCCGATCACGCCCGCCGCAGCGCACTCGTGCGGGTGGCGGTCGTCCGCGTCCGCCTCGGAGCTCGATCGCCGGGGCCCGGCCCGCGCGCCCCGAGCGCCGCCGGCTCGTCCTCAAGACGCTCCTGGCCGTCCTGCTGCTCGCCGTCATCGGCCAGCTCGTCCACGTCCAGATCCTCGAACCCGACCGTTACGTCGCGGTGGGGGAGTCACAGCGACTCCGCACCGTGCAGCTCGACGCCAGCCGGGGTCGCATCCTCGACCGTGAGGGCCACGATCTGGCGCTGTCGGTCCTCCGACCCAGCATCTTCGCCGATCCCAGCCAGATCGGCGATGCGCTCGCCACCGCCCAGGCCCTCGCACCGATCCTCGACCGCCCGGTCATCGACCTCACCGCCGACCTCTCCCGTGAGGGCCGGTTCGTGTACCTCGCCCGACGGATCGACGATGTCCTGGCCGCGAAGATCGTCGAGCTCGACCTCGAGGGCATCCACCTCCTCGAGGAGCCCGCCCGCTTCAACCCTTCGGAGAACCTCGCCCGCTCGCTCATCGGCAAGGTGGCCGACGACCAGTCGGGCTCGACCGGCATCGAGCTCCTCTACGACGACCTCCTGACCGGTACCCCAGGTGAGCTCAGCTACGAGCGGGCTCGAGACGGCGGGACCATCGCCGCGGCCCCGCAGTCCCGGCTCCCGGCGCGGGCCGGTGACGACATCGTCCTCACCCTGGACCGCAGCCTCCAGTACGAGACCGAGCGGGTACTCGCCGACCAGGTCGATGCGCTCGGCGCCAAGGGCGGCATGGTCGCCATCACCCGTCCCCGCACCGGGGAGATCCTGGCCCTGGCCAACATCACCCGGAACACCGACGACGAGATCATCACCGCCGGCGCCAACCGGGCCGTCATCGACGTGTTCGAGCCCGGCTCGGTGAACAAGGTCATCACGATCGCAGCCGCCCTCGAGGAGGGGCTGGTGGGTCCGTCCACCGAGCTCACCGTCCCGTGGCGCTACCAGGTGTCGGATCACGAGTTCTCCGACGATCACTCCCACCCGACCGAGCCGATGACGGTCACGGACATCCTCGCCAAGTCGTCCAACATCGGCACCATCATGTTGGGCGAGCAGCTCGGCAAGGAACGGATCGATCAGTACCTGCGGGCGTTCGGCTTCGGAGAGCGCACGGCGCTCGCCTTCCCGAACGAGTCGCGCGGGTTGCTGCTGCCCACCGACCAGTGGTCGGGTACGTCCATCGGCTCGATCCCCATCGGTCAGGGCATCGCGGTCACCGCGATGCAGATGCTGGCGGCCTACAACGTGATCGCAAACGACGGCGTCTACGTCGAGCCGCGCCTCGTCGAGGCCTCGATCGCGGCGGACGGCACCCGGACGCCGATCCGCAGCGCCGAAGCCCACCGTGTCGTCTCGGAGGAGACCGCCCGCCAGGTGCGCCGGATGCTCGTCGCTGCCGTGGACGAGGGCACCGGCACCAGGGCCAAGGTCCCCGGCTACTCGGTCGGCGGCAAGACCGGCACCGCCCGGAAGCCGCAGGACACCGGCACCTACCAGGACCTTGCCGGCAACTACCACTACGTCGCGGCGTTCACCGGCATGGTGCCGGCCGAGGATCCCGAGCTGTCGATCATCGTCGTGATCGACGAGCCGACCGCCACGATCTACGGCGGCAGTGCCGCTGCGCCGGTCTTCGCCGACCTGGCCAAGTTCGCCCTCAGCCGGTTCCGCATCCCGCCGGTGGCCGGACCGACGCCCGGGTCCACCCCGGCGCCCGCCCCTGGGTCCGGGGGCGAACCGGCACCGATACTGGACTGATGCTGCTGTCACACGCCGCGGGTGGTCTCGAGGCCACCGGCATCGAGTTCGCCCGTCACGGCGACGTCGAGATCGCCGACGTCGTGCACAACACGGGCAAGGTCCTGACCGGGGTCCTGTTCTGCTGCGTTCCCGGGAGCCGCGTCGACGGCCACGACCTGGCCGAGCAGGTCGTCGCGGCCGGGGCCTCGGCGCTGCTGGTCGAGCGTCGACTGCACGTCGACGTCCCGCAGCTGGTGGTGCCGTCGGTGCGGGCCGCCATGGGGCCGGTCGCGGCCCGGTTCTGGGGTGATCCGAGTCGGTCGATGCAGGTGATCGGCATCACCGGCACCAACGGCAAGACCACCACGGTCAGCCTCCTGCGGTCGATCTTCGAGGCCGCCGCCCGTCGATGCGAGGTCATCGGCACGCTGACCTCGCTGCCCGGTGGCCCGCCGACCACACCCGATGCCCCCGAGCTCCAGGCCCAGCTCGCCGCGTGGCGCGACCTCGGCGTCGACGTCGTCGCGATGGAGGTGTCGTCACACGCACTCGCCATGCACCGGGTCGACGGCACCTGGTTCGAGGCCACCGGGTTCACGATGCTCGGGCACGACCACCTCGACCTCCACCACGACATCGACGCCTACTTCGCGGCGAAGGCGCTGCTCTTCCGGCCGGAGCGCACGGCTCGGGCAGCAGTCCGGGTCGACGATCCCTGGGGTTCCCGCCTCCGTGACCAGGCCGCCGGACTGGGTGTCGACGTCACCCCGTACGCCATGTCCGACGTCGAGGAGCTGACCGCCACGGCACGCGGCAGCCGGTTCCGTTGGCGGGGACGGACCATCGACCTGCCGCTGCCGGGGACGCACAACGTGGCCAATGCCCTGTGCGCCGCCACGCTCGCCGACCTGTGTGGGATCGACGGTGCGACGATTGCCGCCGGGCTGGCTGAGGTCACGCCCATCGCCGGGCGCTTCGAGCTCGTCGACGCCGGACAGGACTTCACCGTGGCGATCGACTACGCCCACACGCCCGATGCCCTCGAGACGGTGCTCGGCGCGGCCCGCGCCCTCGCGACACCGGTCTCGGGACGGGTCATCGTGGTCTTCGGATGTGGCGGCGACAAGGACACCGCGAAGCGGCCCGAGATGGGGCGGATCGCGGTCGCGTCTGCTGACGTGGTGGTCGTGACCTCCGACAACCCTCGCTCCGAGGACCCCCAGACCATCATCGACGAGATCGTCGCCGGCATCCCCCATGATCACGCCGCCGCCGTGACGGTGCTTCCTGACCGACGGGAGGCCATCCACCACGCTGCGCGCGCGGCGCGGAACCATGACGTCGTGGTGATCGCCGGCAAGGGGCACGAGACGACCCAGACCTTCGCCACCGAGACCGTGCCGTTCGACGATCGCGCCGAGGCCCGGGCGGCCATCGAGGAGGTGCTCGCAGGATGATCCCGCTCCTCCTCGCCGGCGGCATCTCCCTGATGACCTCGCTGCTCGGCACGCGCGTCCTCATCGACTGGCTCACCTCCCACCGGGTCGGACAACCGATCCAGGAGGACGGTCCCCAGGGCCACGTCACCAAGGCCGGCACCCCCACGATGGGCGGCGTCGCCTTCGTCTTCGCCGCGATGCTCGGGTACCTCGCAGCACACGTGCGCTCGGGCCTCGTCTTCACGCGCACCGGGCTCATCGTGGTCGCCGCCATCGCCGGCGCCGCAGCGGTGGGCGCCGTCGACGACTGGATCAAGGTCAGTCGCGAGCGGAACCTGGGTCTGTCGAGCCGGGCGAAGATGATCGGTCTGCTCATCGTGGCCGTCGGGTTCGCCGTGGCGATGGTCCAGTTCACCGAGGTCCACACCACGATCTCGTTCACCCGGTTCGACTCGCCCGGCATCGCGCTCGCGGCACCCGTGTGGGTGATCTGGGCCGTCCTGCTCATCGCGGGCACGACCAACGCCGTCAACCTCACGGATGGCCTCGACGGCTTGGCGGCGGGTTCGTCGATCTTCGCGTTCATGTCGTTCGTCTTCATGGGGTTCTGGGCCTTCCGCCACCCTGCCGTCTACGACGTCGAACACGCCCTCGACCTCGCGGTCGTGGCCGCGGCCATGCTCGGCGGGGTCACGGGATTCCTGTGGTGGAACGCCAACCCGGCCCGGATCTTCATGGGCGACACCGGGTCCCTCGCCATCGGCGCCGCGCTGGCCGCGCTGGCCCTCACCACCAACACCCAGCTGCTCCTGCCGGTCGTCGGCAGCCTCTTCGTGCTCGAGACCGTGTCGGTCATCCTCCAGGTCGGTCGCTTCAAGCTCACCGGCAAGCGGGTGTTCCGCATGGCGCCCATCCACCACCACTTCGAGCTCGGCGGCTGGCCGGAGACCACGGTCATCATCCGCTTCTGGATCCTCGCCGGCCTCGGCACGGCACTCGCGCTCGGGATGTTCTACGCCGACTTCATCTCGACGGGAGCGATCGACTGATGGCGGTCCGCGTCCCGGAGCGCGTGCTCCTCGTCGGCTTCGGTGCGGCCAACCGCGCCGTTGCCGCCGCGCTCGTCGCACGCGGGCACGAGGTCACCGTCACCGACGACCACCCCACCGACGAGATCCGCACGGCCGCCGCAGCGGCGCGTGCGACGCTCGTCGAGGCCCCCACCGTCGATGGCCTGGCCCGTCTGGTCGAGGCCGCCGGAGCCGTCGTCCCGGCTCCCGGGCTGCCCGATCGTCACCCGGTGTTCGCGCTCACGGCCGACATCGGTCGACCCGCATTGACCGAGTTCGACCTCGCCGCCGCCTGGGATCCGCGACCCGTCGTCGCCATCACCGGCACCGACGGGAAGACCACGGTGACGACCATGGTGACCGCCATGCTGCGCGCCGGGGGCATCCCGTGCGTCGACGCCGGCAACAACGACCTCCCCCTCGTCGCCGCCATCGACGACCCCGCGCCGGCGTGGTTCGTCGTCGAGGCGTCGTCGTTCCGATTGGGCCGCACGCACGACTGGGCGCCTCGGGTCGCCACGTGGCTGAACCTCGCACCCGACCACCTGGACGTCCACGCGACGCACGCCGACTACGAGGCCGCCAAAGCCCGGATCTGGTCGAGTCAACAGCCCGACGACATCGCCATCGGCAACCTCGACGACCCCGTGGTCGCTCGCCGGCTCGCCGAGGCGCCGGGCCGACACCTCTCGTTCTCGGTCACCCGCACCGACGCCGACTTCCACGTCGTCGACGACCACCTCGTCGGACCCGATGGCGTGCTCGTGGCCGTCGCGGACCTGCCGAGGGCGTTGCCCCACGATCTCGCCAACGCCCTCGCCGCGGCCGCCTCCGCGTTGGCCTGCGGCTGTCCCGTGGCCGCCGTCGTCGAGGTCCTGCGCACGCTCGCCCCGCTGCCGCATCGGGTGAGCCCGGTGGCCACGATCGCCGGCGTCACGTACTACGACGACTCGAAGGCCACGGTGCCCCACGCCACGCTGGCCGCGGTCCGGGGTTTCGAGTCCGCGGTCCTCATCGCCGGCGGCCGCAACAAGGGGCTGGACCTGTCCACCCTCGCCGAGGGGGCCGACCACCTCCGAGCGGTCGTCGCCATCGGCGACGCCGCCCCCGAGGTCGTCGAGGCCTTCGACGGCGTCCGCCCCGTCGAGACCGCCTCGGACATGGCCGCAGCGGTGGCCGCCGCGGCTCGCCTCGCCCGACCCGGCGACGCCGTCCTGCTGTCGCCCGCCTGCGCGTCCTTCGACTGGTATCCGAACTACGCAGCACGGGGCGACGACTTCGCCGCCCACGTCATCGCACTCGAGGAGACCCCATGACCGCCATCAGCCTCGGACGCTTCCGTCGCGCCCGTCGTGGCTCGCTCCGGCTCGTCCCCGATGCCACCTCGACCCGTGCCCGGACGAGCACCCAGACCGGCCGCCTGACCAAGGGAGCGCCCGCCGCCCTCGGTGCCTCCATGGTGCTGCTCGTCGTCGTGCTCAGCCTGATCGGCTCGATCATGATCCTCTCGGCGTCGTCCGTCGCCGCCCTCGAGCTCGGCGGATCGTCGTTCGCCATCTTCATCCGCCAGTGCATGTGGCTGGCGATAGGGCTCGTGGCTCTCACGGTCGGCGCCAAGATCGACTACCACCGGTGGTCGAACATGGTCCCGCTGCTCGTGCTCGGATCGATCGGACTGCTCGTCGCCGTCCTCGTGCCCGGCATCGGGCGCAACGTCAACGGCGCCCAGCGCTGGATCGCCCTCGGCGAGTTCCAGCTCCAGCCGGCCGAGCCGGCCAAGTTCGCCCTCATCGTCTTCGTCGCCGCGCTCGTCGCTCGCGAGGAGCACCGCGTCGCCGACCTCCGCGTGGTGCTGCGCCCGGTGCTCGTGGTCCTCGGCATCGTGGCGCTCCTGCTCATGAAGCAGCCCAATCTCGGCACCACTGCCGTGATCTGCGGCGTCGTCGGCTGCATGCTCCTGTGGGCAGGCACCCCGATTCGCGTCCTCGGCGTGCTGGCCGCCGCAGGAGCATCGATCGGCATGGCCTTCGCCCTCTCGGCCGACTACCGACGCGACCGGGTCACGGCCTTCCTCAACCCCTGGGAGGACCCAGGGGACACCGGCTACCAGACGATCCAGTCGCTCATCGGCGTGGCCTCGGGTGGCGTGTCGGGTACGGGTCTCGGTGCCAGCCGAGCCAAGTGGGGCTTCCTCCCCGAGGCGCACACCGACTTCGTGTTCGCCATCATCGGCGAGGAGCTCGGTCTGGTCGGGAGCCTGTTCGTGCTCGCACTGTTCGCGGCCATGATCGCGTGCGGGCTCCGCATCGCCACCCGGGCGCGCGACACGTTCGGTTCGATGCTGGCCGTCGGCGTGACCGCATGGTTTTCCGTGCAGGCCTTCGTCAACGTCGGCGCCGTGCTCGGCCTGCTGCCCATCACCGGGGTGCCGCTGCCGTTCGTGAGCTTCGGTGGCTCGTCCCTCCTGGCCACGATGTTGGCTGCGGGTGTGCTGGTGAACGTCGCGGTCCAGGGTCTCGAGCCCGAGCACCCGGTCCGGGCTCGCATCGCCGCTCGCCGGGCGGCCAACGCCGCCCGCCGATGAAGGTCGCGTCGAGATGAAGGACGCACCGGGATGAAGGACGCACCGGGATGAAGGTCCTCGTCACCGGCGGGGGCACCGCCGGACACGTGATGCCCGCGCTCGCCATCGCCACCGCGCTGCGCGATCGAGGGCACGACGTCCACCTCGTCGGGTCCGAGCGCGGGCTCGAGGCCCGGCTCGTGCCCGAGGCCGGCTTCGACCAGACGCTCCTGCCCGGCCGGGGCATCGCCCGGTCGCTCACGACCGACAACGTCGGCGCCGTCATCGGTCTGATCCGAGCGCTCGTCATGGCCATCGGCCTCGTGCGCCGCCATCGACCTGCAGCCGTCGTCGCCGTGGGCGGCTATGCCAGCGTGGCCTGTGGCCTGGGCGCGGTGCTCTGGCGGGTGCCACTGATCGTCCACGAGCAGAACGCGGTCCCCGGCGCCGCCAACCGACTCCTGGCTCGGTTCGCCGCGGTGAGCGCCGTGTCGTTCCCCGAGACGCCGCTGCCCCGCGCCGAGGTCGTCGGCAACCCGGTGCGTGCCGAGCTGTTCGCCCGACCGCACGCCGCACGTCCCGACGGACGAACCCAGATCCTGGTCTTCGGCGGGTCGCTCGGGGCCCTCTCGATCAACCGCGCCACCCTCGCTGCCGTCGAGCTGTGGCAGGACCGATCCGACCTCGCGGTGCACCACGTCATCGGCTCGCGGGACTGGCCCACCCTCGCCCGTCCGGCCGACACCGGCGAGCTCGTCTACGAGGCCGTCGAGTACGAAGACGACATGCCGGTGCGGTTGGCGGCCGCCGACCTCGTCGTGTGCCGGGCCGGCTCGGGCACCTGCTTCGAGCTGGCGGCCACCGCCCGTCCGGCCGTCATGATCCCGTCGCTGGTCACCACCGGCGGCCAGCAGGTCGCCAACGCCGAGCGGGTCGCCGCGCACGGCGGCGCCGTCGTCATCCGCGACGACGAGCTCGATGCCGCACGCCTGGTCGCCGAGGTCGATGCGCTCGTCGCCGACCCCGCTCGTCTCGAGCAGATGTCCACGCACATGGCGGCCCTGGCGACGCCGGGAGCGGCAGATCGAGTCGCCGAGCTCGTCGAGGAGCGCGGGCGTGTCGCGTGACCAGTCGCCGCCGCTCCTGGACCTGACGTCGCCCCGACGGGTGCATGTGGTCAACGTCGGCGGCGCCGGCATGAGCGCCGTGGCCACCGTGCTGGCGCAGATGGGGCACACCGTCTCGGGCGTCGACGAACGCGGCGATGCCCACACCCCGTTCCTGGCCCCCTTGCGCGAGCTCGGCGTGACGGTCGACGTCGGATCCGCCGGGCTCGACACCGGCTCGGTGGCCACACTCGACGCCGTCGTCGTGTCCACCGCCACCCCCGAAGACCACGCCGACGTGGTGGCCGCGCGCTCGCACGGCGTTCCCGTGCTGCACCGTCGCGACGCCCTGGCGGCGATCTGCGCCACGCGTCGCACGGTCGCCGTGGCCGGCACGCACGGCAAGTCCACGACCTCGGCCATGCTCGCCACGATCCTCGTCGAGGCCGGTGACGGCGCCGGGTACCTCGTCGGCACCCGGGTCACGGGGCTGGGCCGCAACGCCGACTGGCGCACCGGCCCGGGTTTCGTGGTCGAGGCCGACGAATCCGACGGCACCTTCCTGCGGCTCGGGGCGACGGATGCCCTCGTCACCAACCTCGAGGCCGACCACCTGTCGTACTGGGGCACCGAGGCCGCGCTGGTCGCCGGCTTCCACGACTTCGTGCGTGCCCTCCCGGGCGCTGCCGTGCTGTGCCTCGACGACCCCGGTGCCGCCTCCCTGGTCGAGGTCGCGGCTCGCCCGATCACCTACGGACTCGACCCGGATGCCGACCTCCGCATCACCGACGTGGCGCCGGCATCCACGGGCATCGGGGTCGCGTTCCGTCTCCACCACCTCGGCGAGACGGTCGACGTCGAGGTTCCCGCAGCACCCGGGCTCCACAACGCCCGGAACGCGGCGGGCGCCATCGCGGCAGCCGTGGTCGCCGGGCTGCCGCTGGCCGAGGCCGCTCGGGCGCTCGGTGCGTTCGCCGGTCTGGCGCGTCGCTTCGAAGTGCGGGGGCAGGCAGGCGGCATCACGTTCGTCGACAGCTACGACCACCTGCCCACCGAGGTGGCCGCCGCCCTGGCCGCGGCCCGCACGGGGCCCTTCGAGCGGGTCGTGTGCGTCTTCCAGCCCCACCGCTTCACCCGCACCCGGGATCTGGCCCACACCTTCGCCGACGCCTTCGTCGACGTCGACGTCCTCGCGGTCACCGAGTTGTACACCGCCGGCGAGACCCCGATCCCCGGCGTCACCGGTCGGCTCGTCCTCGATGCCGTGGAGCGGGCGCACCCGGACGCCGACACCAGCTTCCTCGCCGATCTCGACCAGGCCACCGACTGGCTGCTGGAGACCCTTCGTCCCGGGGATCTGTGCATCACGCTCAACGCCGGCGATCTCACCACCGTGCCCGACCGGGTGCTGGCCCGACTGGATGCCGACTCGTGACCGGGGGAGTGGTCGATCCCGTCGGCCGGATCGAGGCCGCCGCACAGATCCTCGGGGATCTCGCCGTCCGCGACGAGCCGCTGGCACCCCACAGCACCTATCGCGTCGGCGGTCGCGCGGCGCTTGCTGTGGTCATCGACGATACCGCTGACCTGCGCATTCTCGGACGAGCCGTCGCCGAGACGGGCATCGACGTGCTGGTGGTCGGCAACGGGTCGAACCTGCTGGTCGCCGATGCCGGCTTCCCGGGCGTGGCCGTCCGGCTCGGTGCTTCGTTCTCGTCGATCGAGATCGAGGGCACCGAGGTACGTGCCGGCGCGGCCGCGCTGCTGCCGGTCGTCGCCCGTCGCACCGCGGCGGCGGGCCTGACCGGCTTCGAGTGGGCCGTCGGCGTCCCGGGGTCGATCGGCGGGGCGGTGCGGATGAACGCCGGTGGCCACGGGTCGGACATGGCCCGTGCACTCGTGAGGGTCCGCGTCTTCGACAGCCGGACAGGGGAGGATGTGGCCGTGCCCGTTGCCGACCTCGAGCTGGGATACCGGCGCTCCGCGATCGGACCGCACCACGTGGTGCTCGATGCCACGCTGGCGCTCGACCGCGGGTCCCGCGAGGCCGCCGAGGCCGAGATCTCCGAGATCGTTCGGTGGCGCCGGGCGAATCAGCCCGGTGGCCAGAACGCCGGCTCGGTGTTCACCAACCCGCCGCACGACAGCGCCGGCCGGCTCATCGACGAGGCAGGGTGCAAGGGGCTCCGGATCGGCACCGCCGAGGTCTCGACGAAGCACGCCAACTTCATCCAGGCCGACGCCGGCGGACGAGCCGACGATGTCGTGGCCGTGATGCTCGAGGTCCAATCGGCCGTCGAAGACCGCACCGGCGTCCGACTGCACGCCGAGACCGTGCTGGTCGGCTTCGCCGACTCGGTCGTGACCACCCTGGCCCCCGGAGCAGCCGCATGACCGCGCCCACCCCGCAGCTCGGTCGGGTCGTCGTGGACCCTCGGTTCCGTGCGCGCCGCATCGCCGTGCGCAAGCAGGCCGGCCGCCGTCGCCTCAAGCGTCTGCTGGTGCTCATCTCCGTGGCCATCGTCGCCCTGACCACGGTCATCGTCCTCAAGAGCCCGATGCTCGACGTCGACGAGGTCGCGGTCAGGGGAGCGGTCCACACCGACCCTGCCGTCGTGACCGAGGCGGCGGGCATCCAGGCCGGCCAGCCCCTCCTGCTCGCCGACGTCGACGGCGCACGCGCCGCCATCGAGGCGCTCCCGTGGGTCGCCGAGGCCTCGGTGACCAGGGACTTCCCCAGCGGCATCGTCGTCGAGGTCGTCGAACGGGTGCCCACGGCGCTCGTCGCGGCCGCGGGTACCCCGGTGCTGGTCGACGAGACCGGGGTCGTCCTCGACCTCGCCCTGGCCACGCCGACCTTCCCGCCTTACGTGGCCGTGATCTCCGACGAGCCAGCGCCGGCCATCGGTGGCACCGTGCCCGCAGCGCTGCTGGCGGGGATCGACCTCGCCGGTCGCCTCCGCCAGAACCCCCCGTCGTCGGTGCTCGCGGTCCGTCTCGCGCCCGAGGTGCGCCTCGACCTCGTCGGAGGTGGTCAGGCCCTCTTCGGCGATCTGTCGCAGCTCGACGACAAGGTCGAGGCCTTCCGCACCATGTTCGCCCGGGTCGATCGCACCTGTCTCGACACCATCGATCTCCGGGTCCCCACCCATCCCGTGTTGACCAGGCAGGACACGTGCTCGTAGCGTCTCACCCAACAGATGAGGTCGAGACCCCTCTCGACCTCGACACGAACTTCAGGCCGGGCGGCGATTCGCTGCCCGGCGTCTCGCGCATTTCGCACGGAACGAACGAAACCGCACCGTCGGCGTCGGGCCCTCTCAGCTCGTCGGCTGCCGCAACCCCGAGTTGGAGGTAACCGGTCCCATGGCCGCGAATCCGCAGAACTACCTGGCCGTCATCAAGGTCGTCGGCATCGGCGGTGGTGGCGTCAACGCCGTCAACCGCATGATCGACGCCGGCCTCAAGGGCGTCGAGTTCATCGCCGTCAACACCGACGCGCAGGCATTGCTGATGTCTGACGCTGACGTGAAGCTCGACATCGGTCGAGAGTTGACCCGTGGTCTGGGCGCAGGCTCCGACCCCGACGTCGGCCGCCAGGCCGCCGAGGAGCACCGCGAGGAGATCGAGGAGGTCCTGAAGGGGGCCGACATGGTCTTCATCACCGCGGGCGAGGGTGGCGGCACCGGCACCGGTGGCGCCGCAGTCGTGGCCGAGATCGCCAAGAGCCTCGGCAGCCTCACCATCGGCGTCGTGACCCGCCCGTTCGCCTTCGAGGGCCGCCGGCGCTCGGTGCAGGCCGAGCAGGGCATCCAGCGCCTCAAGGAGAAGGTCGACACGCTCATCGTCATCCCCAACGACCGGCTCATCACCGTGTCGAACGAGAAGACGTCGATGCTCAACGCCTTCAAGATGGCCGACGAGGTCCTCCTCCAGGGCGTGCAGGGCATCACCGACCTCATCACCACGCCCGGCCTGATCAACACCGACTTCGCCGACGTGAAGATGATCATGTCGAACGCCGGCTCGGCGCTGATGGGCATCGGCTACGCCTCCGGCGAGGGTCGTGCGCTGCAGGCGGCCCGCAACGCGATCTCGTCCCCACTGCTCGAGGCATCGATCGAGGGCGCCCGCGGCATCCTGCTCACGATCTCCGGTGGCAGCGACCTGGGCCTGTTCGAGGTCAACGAAGCGGCGGAGATCATCCACGGGGTCGCCCACGCCGAGGCCAACATCATCTTCGGCACCGTGGTCGACGACGATCTCGGCGACGAGGTCCGCGTCACCGTCATCGCGGCCGGGTTCGACCGCTTCGAGGGCGAGGCGTCCTCCCCGTCGGCGCCCGCCGGCAACCGCCGCGAGCCGTTGGCCCCGTCGGGTCGCTCGTCCGAGCTGTCCGACGTGTTGTCCACCGACGACGACGGTCTCTTCGGAGACGACGGCGACGACGACTTCGACGTCCCGTCGTTCCTCAAGTAAGGCGGCCGTGGCGCTCCGCGCCGGGGTCAGATTCTCCCGTCGCGCCGACGGCGACTTCCAGATCGACCGCGACCCCGTCGAGCTGGCGCGCCTGCGCGCCGAACACGAGTCGGGGAGCTGGACCTGGCTGCGCCAGGTGCACGGTGCCCGTGTGATCACGGTCGACGCACCGGGTGTCGGAGCGGGCGAACCTGCGGATGCGGCCGTCACCGCCCTGCCCGACGTGGTCTTGGCCGTCCACACCGCCGATTGCGCTCCCGTGATGCTGCGCTCGTCGGCCGGGATCGTCGGCGCCGCTCACGTCGGCTGGCGAGGTCTGGTCGCCGGTGTGCTCGAGGCGACCGTCGAAGCGATGACCGACCTCGGTGCCGGACCGGTGCACGCCGTCGTCGGTCCCCACATCCGGGCCCGCTGCTACGAGTTCGGCGTCGACGACTTGGACCGCGTCGCCGAGCGGTACGGACCAGAGGTCCGGTCGACCACGGCGTGGGGGACCCCGGCTCTCGACGTGCTCGCCGGGATCCGCAACGCGCTCGGCGCCCTCGCCGTCGTGTCCGTGGTGGACCACGGCGGGTGCACGGCTTGTGAGCCCGACTCGTACTTCTCGCATCGCGCCCGAGGCGACGTGGGGCGACTCGTCGCCACCACCGTGCTGCGCGATCTCGGCCCCGATGCACCCGGGCGTCCTTCGTGACCCCGCCCGACGCGATCCGACCCGTCGACCACGACGACGTGGCATCGCGACTCGTGCAGGTCCGCGACGCCATCGCCGCGGCCGGGGGCGACGCCGAGCGCATCACGGTCCTCGCGGTGACCAAGGGCTTCGGCGTCGACGCCGTCCAGGTCGCGCTCGACCTCGGGCTGACGTCCGTGGGCGAGAGCTACGCCCAGGAGCTGGCCGACAAGGCGACGCAGGTCGGTGCCGGTCCCGAGTGGCACTTCATCGGCCGGTTGCAGTCCAACAAGGTCCGGTCCGTCGCCGACGTCGTCTCGTGCTGGCAGAGCGTCGATCGTCGCTCCCTGGTCGACGAGATCGCCAAGCGGGCACCCGGAGCGCGTGTCCTCGTCCAGGTCAACGCCAGCGGCGAGCCGCAGAAGGGCGGGTGTGCCCCCACCGACGTCCGCGGCCTCGTCGACCACGCCATCGGGCTGGGCCTCGACGTCGAGGGACTGATGACCATCGGGGTCGTCGGAGATGCCGCCGCCACCGAACGAGCCTTCCGCCAGGTCGCGGGCATGGCCGACGCCCTCGAGCTCGAGGTGCGCTCGATGGGCATGAGCGGCGATCTCGCCGCGGCGGTGCAGGCCGGTTCGACGATGATCCGGGTGGGCAGCGCGCTCTTCGGCCCGCGGCCGGCGGCATGAGCGGTCACCACCACCGAAGCGGGGTACGGGTGAGCCGTCCGCGGCGATCCGGTGCCGCCGTGCGAGACTGACGAAGGTTCCCGAGGAGGAAATCGATGGCAGGGGTGTTCCACAAGGCGATGGTCTGGTTGGGCCTGGCGCCGGACGACGAATACGACGACTACCACTACGGCGATGGTCCGGCGCGCCCGCCGGCCCCGGGTCGCCCCGGTGGGCCCGTGCAACAGCCGTCGCAGCAGTACGGCGG
This sequence comes from Acidimicrobiales bacterium, assembly GCA_041618235.1. Lineage (GTDB taxonomy): Bacteria > Actinomycetota > Acidimicrobiia > Acidimicrobiales > Salinilacustritrichaceae > Salinilacustrithrix. The sequence continues at coordinate 16,588 of JBFJNI010000029.1, read as the reverse complement.
CATGGCCGGCCCCGGCATGGGTGGTCCCGGCGGTGCCGCCCGAGGTCCGTCCCGCCCGCAGCCTCGCCCCGTGCCCGAGGACGATCCGTTCGCCGGCGCCGCCCGACCGCCGGGTCGCCAGCCCGCAGCGGTGCGCCAGCTGCCGGCCCGTGGGGCGCTCGAGAACGACCCGCGTTCGGTTCGGCGCGAGGACACGCCTACGGTGCGTCCGATGCGACCCACCTCGGCCAAGCCGGCCGTCATCGAGCCCGAGTCCTTCGACGACGCCAAGGACATCGCCGACCGCTTCAAGGCCGAGCAGCCGGTGGTCATGGACCTGAGCGGTCTCGACCGCGACCTCGCCCGCCGGCTCATCGACTTCGCCTCCGGCATCTGTTACGCCCTCGGCGGCCACATGGAGCGGGTCCAGCCCGGCAGTTACCTGCTCACGCCGTCCAACGTCGAGGTCTCCGACGAGGAACGCCGCCGCCTCCGCGGCGCCGGTCGCTGATCGCATCACCGTGTCCGGGATCATCTGTCAGCTGCTCGGTCTCTACCTGATCATCCTCTTCGTGGGTGCGCTCCTGTCGTGGTTTCCCACCCAGCCCGGCAGCGGGTTGGCCCAGGTCCGAGAACTGATCTACCGCGTCACCGAACCCGTGGTCGGGCCGGTGCGGCGGGCCATCGGCGCCAGCTTCGGCGGCATCGACTTCTCGGTGATGATCGTCATGTTCGGCGTGATCTTCCTGCAGCGGGCGATCTGCGGCTGAGTCCTCCGGGCATCCCCGGATCAGGCCGTGGACGTGCCCTACGATTCCGGACATGGAACTGACGCCGGAACTCCTCCTCGAGGCAAAGTTCGCCCCGGCCCGCCGGGGCTACGACATGGCCGAGGTCGACGACTTCCTCGAGCGCTGCGCCGAGGGCCTCGACGTCCTCCTGGCCCGCTTGAGGGCCGAGTTCGAACGGGCCGAACAGGCCGACGCTGCGGTGGCCGAGCTGCGCCGCGAGCTCGACGCGATGGGCGGGGCCCCGGCGGGCGGTCCGCCGTCGGTGGCGGTGCCGGTCGTGGAGCCCGAGCCCGACTCCGAGCCCGAGGCATCGCCGTTCGTGGCCGAGCCCGCCCCGGTGGCCGAATCGGTCCCGACGAAGGCGCCCGCCGTCGACGAGCCCATGCGCATCCTGATCCACGCCGAGCGGACGGCCGAGGCCGCCATCGCCGACGCCCGCGCCGAGGCCGAGCGCATCCGGGCCGAGGCCGAGGCCATCGCCTCGACCCAGCGCAACGAGGCCGAGGCGCTGCTCGCGTCGGCGAAGGCCGACGCCGAGGTCGAGGCTCGCCGTGCGGGCGAGGAGGCCAGGCGGGCGATGCAGACCGAGGTCACCACGCTGCGCCGCGACCGCGACAGCCTGAGCGACGACATCCGCAACCTGCGTCGCTGGCTCGACGATCAGCGCGGCCGCATGCGCACCACCGCACGCGAGCTCCAGCGACTCGTCGAGGACCCCTCGACCCTGCGGGAGCTGCCGCTCCCCGAGATCTCCGAGACCTCCGCCCTCGCCGACGGCTCCGCCGACCCCACCGAGGGTGGCGGCGACCCGGCTGCTCCGGCCGACGATGCCAGCGACGTGGTCGACGTCGAGCAGGTCGCGGCCACCGACGAATCGGACGACACGGACATCGACCTGTCCACCTCGTCGGGCGAACCGACCCAGGCGGTGCCGGTGGCGCGCCGCATCTGGCCCTATGACGACGACGTCGAGGCCGACGACGCAGCCGCAGGTCCGCCGCGCTGACCCTGGCAGTCCCGACGAGGCGGACTTGCACCGCTTCGTTCGCTACGTTCCGTTGTCGTCGGCCTAGGATGGCCCGCCGCTGCGCCCCACCCGGAAGGTGAATTCACGTGTTGGTCCTTGTGAGCTTCGGTCTCGTCCTCTTGGCGACGATCCTCCTGGTCGTCGGTCTGTTGAGCGACGACGGTCTCACGCTCATCTACCTGTCCATCGGTGCGAGCTTCACGGCCGCCATCGTGCTGTATCTCGCGTTCCGCCGATCGACACCCAAGGCCGAGGTCGGCAGCGACGCGCCGGCACCGCTGGCCGATGACATCGCGCCGTCCCCGCTCGCCGATGACATCGCCCAGGCTCGCACCGACACCACGGGAGTCATGCCCGCCGCGGCTCCCGCACCGGCTCCGGCCCCCGCCCCGGTGCCTGCCGCTGCTCCCGTCGCCGCCGAGGCGGCGAGCGACGAGTGGGGCGCCACCGACGCCGAGTGGGAGGACGACGACCTCGACTTCCCCATCGCCGACTACGACGACCTGACGGTTGCCGAGGTCCTGCCGCTGCTGCCTCAGCTCTACTCCGACGAGCTGCCGCTCGTCATCGAGCGCGAGCGCAACGGCAAGAGCCGCTCCACCATCCTGAAGCGCCTCGAAGAGCTCGAGCGCACCGGCACCGAAGCCGACGCCGCCGAGTCCGACATGGCCGCCGCGGCTGCTCCGGCACCGGTCGCTGCTCCGGCACCGGTCGCTGCTCCGGCCCCTCCGAGCTCGCTCTCGGATGACGACGACGGCTACCTGTTCCCGATCGCCGACTACGACGACCTCAGCGTCAGCCAGATCATGCCGCTGCTTCCACAGCTCGAGCTCGACGAGCTCGAGGACGTCCGGGCACGCGAGGTCGACGGTGCCAACCGCTCGACGCTGATCGCCGAGATCGACCGCTACCTCAGCGGCGAGCTCGAAGCGTTCACCTGGGAAGACGATGAACCGGCCGACGAGCCCGCACCCGCTCCGGCCGCGGCTCCGGCTCGCACCCGGGCGTCGTCGTCGCTGCCCATCGCCGGCTACGACGATCTGACCGTCGCCGAGATCCGACCGCAGCTCGCCGATCTCACGCCCGCCCAGCTCGAGCAGGTGCTCGCCCACGAGCAAGCTCGCGACCACCGCAAGACCATCGTCGACGAGATCGAGCGGCGCCTCGGCTCGGCCGAGCCCGCCCCCGCTCCTCGCGCCCGCAAGGCCCCGGCCAAGAAGCGTGCTGCTCGGGCCTCGGCCCCGGCGAAGCGGCCGGCCAAGAAGGCGGCCAAGGCCACCAAGGCCCCGCGCAAGTCCACGAAGTCGGTGCGGAAGACGGCCAAGAAGGCGACGAAGAAGGCGACCCGGTTCCCGATCGCCAACTACGACGAGCTCACCGTGGCCGACATCCGTCCTCGCCTGACGAGCCTCAGCGACAACCAGCTCGAGCAGGTCCGCGAGCGCGAGCTCACCGGCGCCGGCCGCAAGACCATCCTGGACGACATCGACGGCCGTCTGGGCTGACCTCGAACCGGCTGAAGGGCCGGGAGTGGGTCAGGGGTTGCGGTGGAGGGCGACGTGCACGGCGAGGCCGTCGCCGACCTCGACGCGATGAGCCTCGCGTAGGGGCTGATCGCCGGGGAGCACGAGGATCTCGTCGGCGAGGAGCGCCTCGGCGAGCCAGCTCCGATGCGCCTCGATGGCGGCGCGGAGCCCGTCGTGATGTCCAGCGTCGACGGTCACGCGGATCCGGTCGGAGACGTCGAAGCCGTCGCTGCGCCGAAGGTCGTTGCCGGCTCGGGCGAGGTCGCGGACGAGACCCTCTGCCTCGAGCTCGGAGGTGACCGTGAGATCGAGCCGGACCAGCCCGTCGCCGCCGGCAAGTGCCGCGGTGGCCTCGGGATCGTCGGCGTCGAGCTTGCGCACGTACTCGCCGGGACCGAAGCGGTGCTCGGCCCCCTCGGTGGGCACGACGAGCTCGTCGGCATCGGCGTCGTAGCGGTAATCGCCGGCCTGGAGTGCCTTGACCACCGCAGGCGTGTCCCTGCCGAGTCGCTTGCCGACGGTGCGCAGGTCGACCTCGTACCGCTCGGCACCGAGGGTGCCGGCCGGTTGCAGGTCGACGAGCTTCACGTTGACCTCGTCGGCGAGGAGCGTGCGGAATCCCTCGAGACGGTCGACGTCCTCGAGGGCGACCGTGAGCGACCGCAGCGGCAGGCGCCGGCGCAGGCCCCGGGCCTCGCGGATCGACTTGGCCGCCGACGCGACGTCGCGGACCAGATCCATGGTGGCGACGAGCTCGGGATCCGCCGGCAGGTCGGCGGGGTCGGGCCAGTCGGTGAGGTGGACGGAACCCTCGCCCGTGAGATCGCCCCACACCCGCTCGGTGAGCAGCGGGAGCAGTGGTGCGGCGACACGGCACAGGTTGTCGAGCACGGTGTGGAGGACGTCGATGGCGACCTGGTCCTCGCCCCAGAACCGTTCGCGGGAGCGGCGGATGTACCAGTTGTTCAGCGAGTCGAGGAACGAACCGATCTCGCCGGCGGCGCCCGACAGGTCGTGGCCGTCCATGCGCTGGGTGACCGCCTCGACCAGCGTTCGGGTCTTGGCCAGCACGTACCGGTCGAGGACGTGGTCGATCGTGTCGTCGGTGCCGACGCGCCGCCCCCGGCGGAGCCCCTCACCCGCATTCGTGTAGAGGGCGAGGAAGTACCACGCGTTCCAGATGGGCAGCAGGACCTGACGTACCGCGTCCTGCATCGGGCCCTTGGCCGCGACCATGTCGCCGCCGCGAACGGCGGCCGACGACAGCAGCGACCAGCGCATGGCATCGGAGCCGATCGTGTCGAACACCTCGACGGGGTCGGGGTAGTTCTGGAGCCGCTTCGACAGCTTCTGGCCGTCGTCGCCGAGGAGCACGCCGTGGACGACGCAGGTCTCGAACGCCGGCTTGTCGAACAGCGCCGTGGACAGCACGTGCAAGGTGTAGAACCAGCCGCGCGTCTGGCCGATGTACTCGACGATGAAGTCGCCCGGGAAGTGACTCTCGAACCACTGCTGGTTCTCGAACGGGTAGTGCACCTGGGCGTAGGGCATCGATCCCGACTCGAACCAGCAGTCGAGGACGTCGGGGATGCGCCGCATCGTCGACGTTCCCGTGGGGTCGTCGGGGTTGGGGCGGGTGAGCTCGTCGATCATCGGGCGGTGCAGATCGGTGACCTCGACGCCGAAATCGGCCTGCAGCTCGGCGAGCGAGCCGTACACGTCGACGCGCGGGTACGCCGGATCGTCGGATTTCCAGACCGGGATCGGTGAGCCCCAGAAGCGGTTGCGGCTGATGGACCAGTCGCGCGCACCCTCGAGCCAACGGCCGAAGCTGCCGTCCTTGACGTGCTCGGGGACCCAGGTGATCTGCTGGTTGAGCTCCAGCATGCGGTCCTTGATCTTGGTGACCGCCACGAACCACGACGACATCGCCTTGTAGATCAGCGGTGTGTCGGAGCGCCAGCAGTGGGGGTAGCTGTGCAGGTAGGAGTCGTGGCGGACGATGACGCCGCGGTCCTTGAGGTCGCGGATGATGTCCTTGTTGGCGTCGAAGACCTGCATGCCGGCGTACGGCGGCACCTCGGAGGTGAAGGCACCCTTCTCGTCGACCGGGGCCACGGTGGGGATGCCGGCCTCGTCGGAGATGGTCTTGTCGTCCTCGCCGAAGCCGGGGGCGATGTGGACGATGCCGGTGCCCTCGTCGTCGGCGACCCAGTCGGCCACCAGCACCTGGTGGGCGTTGTCGGTGCCGGCGAAGAAGTCGAAGATCGGGGCGTACGAGGCACCGGCGAGATCGGCGCCGGTGAGCGTGGCGACGTGCTCGGCACCCTCGAGCTGCGGGGCATACTTCTCCACGCAGTTGGCTCCCAGGACGTACTCGCTGCCGACCTCGGCGTCGCGCAGGACGTGGTACTCGAGCTCGGGGCCGACCGCGACGGCCAGGTTGGACGGAAGCGTCCAGGGCGTGGTGGTCCACACGAGGAGGCGCTTGCCGACGTGGGGCCCGCTGGTGAGCTCCATCCAGACGGTGACCGCAGGATCCTGGCGCTCGCGATAGCTGTCGTCCATGCGGGTCTCGAAGTTCGAGAGCGGCGTCTCGCACTCCCAGCAGTAGGGGAGGACCCGCTGGCCCTCGTAGGCCAACCCCTTGTCGTGGAGCGTCTTGAAGGCCCACATGACCGACTCCATGAACGAGGTGTCCATGGTCTTGTAGTCGTTCTCCATGTCGACCCAGCGAGCCTGGCGCCGCACGTAGCTGTGCCAACCGTCGGCGGTGCCGTCGACCAGCAGACGGCACTCGGCGTTGAACACGTCGACGCCGAGCTCCTCGATGGCGAGGCGGCCGCTCACGCCCAGGCGCTTCTCGGCCTCCATCTCCGCGGGCAGGCCGTGGCAATCCCAACCGAAGCGCCGCTCGACCCGCTTGCCCCGCATGGTCTGGTAGCGAGGGACCGCGTCCTTGACGAAGCCCGTGAGCAGGTGGCCGTAGTGCGGCTGACCGTTGGCGAAGGGCGGGCCGTCGTAGAAGACGAACTCCTCGGCCCCGTCACGCTGCTCGATCGAGCGCTCGAACGTCTTCTCCTCGTCCCATCGCTGGATCATCGCCCGCTCGATGGCGGGGAACGAGGGGTGGGACTCGACGTCGGGATAGGCGCCGGAGTTCGATGCAGCCATCCGGACATCCTACGGACCACTCCGCGCCTCGCCGCATCGTGTTCCGGCCCCATGCCTTGCTCTGAGCGCTGGCGGGACGTATCCTCCCGGCTCCTTTGTGCGGAGGGAGCACACGTGGCACGAGTCAACAAGGCCGGGAAGTCCGCCAAGAAGGCGACGACGAAGGCCCCGGCCAAGAAGGCCAAGAGCACCACCACCGGCAAGAAGACGACTGCAAGGAAGACCGTGGCCAAGAAGGCAGCAGCAAAGAAGACGCCCGCCAAGAAGGCCGCCGCCAAGAAGGCCGCCGCCAAGAAGGCCGCCGCATCGACGGCCAAGAAGACGACGACTCGGGCCAAGAAGGCCAAGTCACCCTTCGACTCCCGGTTCCTCGAGCAGATGCGAAAGCTGCTCCACGTCGAGCGCGACACCTACGAGCGCCAGGCCATCATGCTCAAGGCCGAGGCCGACAGCCTGGTCGCCGACCTCGATCCCGGCGACGTCCAGTTCGACGAGGAATCCGGCGAGGGCGACACCATCGCCGTCGAACGCGGTCGAGATCTCGCGCTGGCCGCCAAGGCCCGTGACATGATCGACGAGATCGACCATGCGCTCACCAAGTTCGACATCGGGACCTACGGCATCTGCGAGGTCTCCGGCGAGCCGATCCCCAAGGAGCGGCTCGAGGCGATCCCGTGGGCTCGCGAGAAGGTGGAGTACAAGGTCGGTGGGTTCGGTCGACGCTGATCCGGCGTCCCTCCGGGCCGGCACGGTCCGCCATCCCGTCGTCGCCATCCTCGCCGTCGGTGCCGTCACCGTCGTCCTCGACCAGCTCACCAAGTGGTGGGCGATCGAGGCGCTCACCGACCCGACGCGCACCATCGACCTGTTCTGGACCCTGCGCTTCCGTCTGCTCTACAACTACGGCACCGCATTCAGCCTGACCTCCGACAGCGGGCCCATCGTGTCCGTCGTGGCGGTGGTGGTGGTCGCCTACCTGTTGGTGTCGGGCCGGTCGCAGCGGTCGCGCCTCGTGATCGCGAGCTACGGGCTGGTGGTCGGGGGAACGGTGGGCAACGTCCTCGATCGGATCTTCCGCGTCGGCGACGGCTTCCTCGGGGGCGGCGTGGTCGACTTCGTCGACCCGCAGTGGTTCCCCGTCTTCAACCTCGCCGACGCCGCCCTCACCATCGGCATCGGCCTGCTGCTGGTGGCCGGGCTGTTCACGAACGCCCTCGACGATCCGGCTGGTCTCGATGATCCGTCAGACAGGACCACGCCGTCATGACCTCGTTCTCCGAACCGCTGCCCGAGGCCCTCGCCGGGGAGCGTCTCGATCGCGTCGTCGCGATGCTCTGCGACATCCCGCGCCGGCTGGCCGGCGAGCTCGTCGACGCGGGCGAGGTGCGCGTCGACGGCGAGGTACGGACCCGCCGCGCCGATCGCCTGTCCACCGGGCAGGTGGTGGCCCTCGCGGTGCCCGAGGCCGAGGTCCCGGTCGAGGTCGGCCCCGATCCCGACGTCGACGTCCCGGTCGTGTACGAAGACGACCACGTCGTCGTCGTCGACAAGCCCGCAGGTCTCGTCGTCCATCCGGGCAACGGTCACGCCACCGGGACACTCGTGCACGGGCTCCTGGCCCGCTATCCCGACATCGCCGGCGTCGGCGAGGACTTCCGGCCCGGCATCGTCCACCGTCTGGATCGCGAGACCTCCGGTCTGTTGGTCGTCGCTCGCACGTCCGAGGCGCTCGAGACGCTCAGCGACGCGCTCCGGGCCCGCACCGTCACCCGGGTGTACCGCACCCTGGTCTGGGGTCACGTCGACGAGCCCCGGGGCCTGGTCGACGCCCCCATCGGCCGGTCGACCAAGGACCCGACGAAGATGGGCGTCGTCGTCGGTGGCCGCGAGGCGCGTACCGCGTACGAGGTCCTGGCCCGCTACGAGATGCCGGTCGCGGTCACCGAGCTGCGTTGCCGGCTCGAGACGGGCCGCACCCACCAGATCCGCGTGCATCTCCAGGCCATCGACCACCCGGTCGTCGGTGACCCCCGCTACGGGGGTGCCCGTCAGTCGCTGCCGTCGCCGCGCCAGTTCCTCCACGCCGAGCACCTGGCCTTCGTGCACCCCGCCACGGGGGAGCAGATGGCCTTCGACAGTCCGCTGCCCGCAGATCTGGCGGCGGTCCTCGCGTCGGTGACGTGAACGCCCCGGTCGACGACCTCGGCGAGTCGGCCGCCCGGCGCACCCTGTTGCTGCTGGTGGCCGCGGTGGCCATGGCCCTCGGTGCCGGCATCGTCCTGGTGGTGGGCGGCGAGGATGCGACCGTCACCGACCCGGCGTCGGTGGTCGGCGTGACCGTGACCGAGATCGGCCCCGGCGAGGGCACATCGGTCAGCTCGTATGCCGCGACCCGCCGCGACGCGCTCAGGGCCGCCGAGGGCGAGCGGCTGGCGATCGTGTCGTTCGACGCCTACGTCGCGGTCGCCGCGGTCGAGGATCGGTTGGGAGACGACGTCGTTCCGCAGGCGTTGATGGTCGTCCTCCCCGGCGGTGCGGCGACGACGACCACCGACCCGGCCGCGGCACGTTCGGACGTCGTGGCCGACGCCGAGCTGCAGATCGCCGAGATCTCGGCGCTGTTGCCGACGGTCGAGGACGACGAGTTCGACGACTTCTACCGGGCCGAGCTCGACCGCTACGCGCTGATCGTGGCGTCGGCGGACCGGGCCGACGTCGTGTTCGCCGCAGTCGTCCGTGCGACGGCCGCCGAGCTGCGGGCGCTGGCGAGCCGGCCGGGCATCCGCATGGTGGACATCGCGGCCGGCACCGAGCTGGAGCCCGAGGCCCGCCTGCGCGGCCTCCGACCCGAGGAGACCACCACCGTCGGCACGCCCGAGTTCCGCCCCGCCCCCTGAGGGAAATCGCTGCGGATCGGCGTCGGAGACCGACGTCGATCCGGTGGGAGCTGCGCGGTTCAGTCGTCGTGGCTGTGGGGCGGCGGGGGCCAGGGGCGCTCGCCTCGGGCCATGCTGACGAGGTCATCGAGGTGCAGTGCGTCCAGGTGCCGGCGCATGTGCTCGGCGGTGTCGCCCCAGACGGCCAGCAGCACGCACTGGCCCTCGTGGTCGCAGGCGCCGTCGGTGTGGGGTGCCCCGAAGTCGCCGAGGGTGATGGGCCCGTCGACGGCGGACACGATGTCGCCGAGGGTGATGTCGGCCGGCTCGCGGGCCAGCACGTAGCCGCCGCCCACACCGCGCTTCGAGCGGACGAGGCCGGCGCCCTTGAGGGCGAGGAGGATCTGCTCGAGGTAGGGCTGGGGGAGCCCGGTGCGCGCCGCGATGTCACGGACGGACACCGGTGTGTCGCCTCCGTGCAGTGCCAGCGACAGGAGGGCCCGGCTGGCGTAGTCACCTCTGGTCGACACGCGCACGACCGGGAGCGTACGTGACCGCCAGATGGGACACGGATAAGGACACGGCCGCCGAGGTCGCTAGCGTGATCACTGTTGGCTGACGAACCGCTCCTCCCCGATTACACCGGCGCCTGTGTGACCAACGTGGCCGCCGCCGTGCAGCACCCCCCGATCGAGGTCCCCGACTGGGTGCCTCGGCCGCTGGCCGAGTCCGAGGGCTCCACCGTGCTGCTCACCATCGACGGCCTCGGATGGGATCAGCTCGTCGCTCGCGCCCACCTGGCGCCGACGCTCACCGGCCGGCTCGAGGGCGGGCACGTGACCACGGTGGCGCCGTCGACCACGTCCACGGCGCTCACGTCCATCGCATCGGGCCAGCCTCCCGGCGAGCACGGCGTGGTCGGCTACCGCATGGCGGTCGACGGTCGCGTCCTCAACGTGCTGCGGTGGGCCACCGAGGACGGCGACGCTCGCAAGCTGCTGCCCCCGGCCGGCTTCCAGCTCCACGACCCCTTCGGCGGCGAACGTCCGCCCGTCGTCACCAAGGCCGAGTTCGCACGGTCGGGCTTCACCGACGCCCATCTCGGCGGCACCCGATTCGTCGGCTACCGCACGCTCGGCACCCTGGTCGCCGAGATCGACCGCCTGGTCCGCAGCGGAGAGCCCTTCGTGTACGGCTACTACGAAGGCATCGACAAGGTCAGCCACGAGTACGGCCTCGACTTCCACTACGACAGCGAGCTGCGCTGGGTCGATCACCTCGTCGCCGAGCTGCTCGACACGCTCCCGAGCGGCACCTGCGTGGCAGTCACGGCCGATCACGGCCAGGTCGAGGTGGGCGACAACCTCGTCGAGATCGACCGCGGGGTGCGCGACCACCTGTCGATGCAATCGGGCGAGGGCCGCTTCCGCTGGCTCCACGCCCGCCCGGGCCGGTCCCGCCAGCTGCTCGAAGCGGCGCAGGCCCATGCCGACACGGGGTGGGTCGTCACGCGTGACCAGGTCATCGACGAGGGCTGGTTCGGTCCCCGTGTGGTCGACGCAGCTCGCAACCGACTGGGCGACGTCGCCCTCGTGGCCCGAGACCCGGTTGCGTACATCGATCCGCTCGACACCGGTCCGTACCAGCTCATCGGTCGCCACGGGTCGCTCACGGCGGCCGAGATGCTCGTACCGTTCATCGCCGCCACCGCCTGAGCTCGCCCCCACCTGGAGAACGCCATGGAATCCCGAACCGACGACCAAGCCGAGACCGAGGCCACGGTCGAGCACGGCGAGCTGATCGAGACCGTCGCCGCCGGATCGAACGAGGCGTCACCGGGCGCGGACGACGCCCCCCGCGAATCGGTCGAGGAGCCTGGTCGGGTGATGCGCATCGGATCGATGATCAAGCAGCTGCTCGACGAGGTCCGCACCGCCGAGCTCGACGACGCCGGTCGTGAGCGTCTCCGGGAGATCTACGACCAGTCCGTCACCGAGTTGTCCGGCGCGCTGTCCGACGACCTCGCCGACGAGCTCAACCGCCTGGCCTCACCCTTCGGCGACGCACCGGCCAGCTCAGGCGAGCTCCGAGTCGCCCAGGCCCAGCTGGTCGGCTGGCTCGAGGGGCTCTTCCACGGCATCCAAGCCACGTTGTTCGCCCAGCAGGCCGCCGCCCGTCAGCAGCTCGAGCAGATGCGTCATCAGCTCGCCGCCGGCCAGGCGCCGGGCCAGGTGGGCGACGACGGCCACCCGCCGGGCACGTACCTCTAGCGTCCATCTCACCCCCGGGTGCCCAGGCGACCGCTGGCGCAGTTCAGGCGGAGCCGGCGAGCAGCACCACGCCGAAGACGGCGAAGAGCGCAGCCGAACCGACGCGGATGGCTCGTTCCGGCAGGCGCACGCCTCCGACCCGGCCGATGACCGCTCCGATCGTGCCGCTCGCCACGATGCCCACCGTGGCGCCGACCCACACCAGCACCGGGTTGCCGCGACTGGCCAGCGTGGCGGCGGTGAGCATCGTCTTGTCGCCGAGCTCGGCCACCAGGATGGCGGCGGCGACCGACGCCACGACCCGCCCCCTCGGTGCGGCGGTCCGTTCGTCACCGTCGTCGCCGTGGTCGTCTCGCAAGGTGAGGACGGCGAACACGAGGAAGAGCAACCCGCCGGCGATGCCGAGCGCCCGGTCGGGGAGCGCAGCGCCGAGCAGGCCGCCCGCGACCACCGAGACGAGGTTGCTGGCCGCGTAGCCCAGCGCCATCCCCAACAGGACCGGCGCCAATCGGTGACGGGCACCGAAGCCCAGCGCCAGCAGTTGGGTCTTGTCGCCGAGCTCGGCCAAGAAGACGAGGGCGAGGGCGCCGAGCGCGGTGTCCATCGCCGGCGGACGCTACCGGCGGCTGCGCCGTCCGCCGGTTACGGTCGTGTCATGTCTGATTCCGGCCCCATCGGCGGGACCTACCTCACCGAAGACGACCGCCATCTCGTCGTGTCGATCCCCGGAGCCCTCGCCTTCGAGGCGATGCGAGACGCCATGGGCGACCCGGTGTGGTTGGTCGGTGCCACGTGGCAGATCCTCACGACCAACGACTACAAGCGCGGTCGCTTCGACGACGCCCTCGGGGCCTGGGTCGTGCGCCAGCCCGTCGACCGGGTGCTCGAGGTCCTCGACGGCACCGGCGTGACCATCACCGTCGTCGACGACGACTGACGACGGGGGAGCGGGTCACGTCGGGGTGCTACCGTCGTGGCGAGCCGAATCACAACGATGTGATTCGTCCACAGCTGTGGAGAGCGGCTGTGGACAGCGTGTGGAGAACTCGTCTGGCCTGATTGGAACGGCACGGCGCGATCGCGCCCGGATTCGTACGAGGAGGGGCATCGGTGGCTGATTCGTTCACCCACCTGCACGTCCACACCGAGTACTCGATGCTCGACGGTGCGGCCCGTCTCGACGAGCTGGTGGCGGCCGCGGTGGCCGACGGCCAGCCGGCGCTGGGCATCACGGATCACGGCAACATGTACGGGATCCTCGACTTCTACCGGGCGTGCAAGGACCAGGGGATCAAGCCGGTCCTCGGCACCGAGGCCTACATGGCCCACGACCACCGCACCGAGCGCATCGCCGCCCGCGGGAAGATGGACGACTCCGGCGGCGAGGGCGAAGGTGGTCGCAAGCCCTGGTACCACCTCACGCTGCTGGCCGAGAACGACGTCGGCTACAAGAACCTCATCCAACTGTCGTCGCGCAGTTTCATGGAGGGCTACTACCGCAAGCCCAAGGTCGACTGGGAGCTGCTCGAGGAGCACAGCGAGGGCCTCATCGCCACCACCGGCTGTCTCGGCGGCCACGTGCTCCAGGCCTTGGTACCCAAGGCGATCATGGACCCCGACAAGCAGGTCACCGACCCGCTGTCCGAGGACGAGCGCTTCGACAACGCGGTGAAGCTCGCCGGCCGCCTCCAGGACATCTTCGGGCGCGACAACCTCTTCGTCGAGCTCCAGGATCACGGCATCCCCGCCCAGCAGTGGTCGAACCCGCGGTTGGCGGCGCTGGCCAAGCAGATCAAGGCGCCGCTGCTCGCCACCAACGACAGCCACTACGTGCACCGGGGCGACGCGCTCGCCCACGACGCCCTCCTGTGCGTGCAGACCGCGTCGCTCATGAGCGACTCGAACCGCTTCAAGTTCCACGGCGACGACCACTACCTCAAGTCGGCCGACGAGATGCGGTACCTGTTCCGCGAGCTGCCCACCGCGTGCGACAACACGCTGTGGGTCGCCGAGCGCTGCGACGTCGAGATCGCCTTCGGCAAGCCCCAGCTGCCCAGCTTCCCGCTGCCGCCCGGGTTCGACGACGACGACACCTATCTCCGCCACCTCGTGTTCGAGGGCGCCGAGAAGCGCTGGGGCAAGGACCTGCCCGACACGGTCACCGAGCGCCTGCTCTACGAGCTCAAGGTCATCGGCGACATGGGCTTCTCGTCGTACTTCATCATCACCTGGGACCTCATCAAGCACGCCCGCGACAACAACATCCGGGTCGGCCCGGGCCGCGGTTCGGCCGCCGGCTGCGCGGTGGCGTACACGCTGTGGATCACCGACCTCGATCCCATCGAGTACGACCTGCTCTTCGAGCGCTTCCTCAATCCCAGCCGCGTGTCGATGCCCGACATCGACATGGACTTCGACACCCGCTACCGCGACGAGATGATCCGCTACGCCGCCGAGCGGTACGGCCGCGAGAACGTCGCCCAGATCATCACCTTCGGCACCATCAAGGCCCGCCAGGCCGTGCGCGACGCCGCCCGTGTGCTCGGCCACGACTACGGCACGGGCGACCGCATCGCCAAGGCCATGCCGCCGCTCATCATGGGGCGTGACACGCCGCTGTACGCCTGCCTCGAGGAGCATCCGAAGTACACCGACGGCTACAAGATGGCCACCGAGATCCGCGAGATGTACGACACCGATCCGACCTCCAAGGAGGTCATCGACGTCGCCAAGGGCCTCGAGGGTCTGCGCCGCTCCGACGGCATCCACGCCGCCGCGGTGGTGATCACCAAGGAGCCCCTCACCACCTATCTGCCGATCCAGCGCAAGCCCGAGCCGGGCAAGCCGCTCGAGGAAGCGCCCGTCGTCACGCAGTACGAGATGCACGGGGTCGAGGACCTCGGCCTGCTGAAGATGGACTTCCTCGGCCTGCGCAACCTCGACATCATCTCCGACACGCTCGAGCTCATCCGTGAGACCCAGGGCGTCGAGGTCGACATCGACGTCGTCCCGCTCGACGACGAGCCCACCTACGAGCTGCTCCGCCGGGGCGACACCATCGGGGTGTTCCAGCTCGAGTCGCCGCCGATGCGCGCCCTCATGCGGTCGTTGGCGCCCACCGAGTTCGAGGACGTCGCGGCCCTCGTGGCGCTGTACCGGCCCGGCCCGATGGCGGCCAACATGCACAACGACTACGCCGACCGCAAGAACGGGCGCAAGACCGTCGACCTCCTGCACCCCGATGCCGAGGAGATCCTCGGGTCCACCTACGGGCTCATGATCTACCAAGAGTCGATGATGCGGATCGCCCAGAAGTTCGCCGGGTACTCGTTGGCGGAAGCGGACAACCTCAGGAAGGCCTGCCTTCCGGCAGGTACGAAGGTGCTCACGACCCGCCGGGGCTACGTGCCCATCGAGCGGGTCATGTCCTTGAAGGACCGAAGGGTCCAGACCATCGACCAGACCACGGCCACCACTCGCCACGAGGAGATCGAGGACGTCTGGTCGGTCGGGACGAAGGCGGTGTACCGGCTCACCACGAGCACCGGGTACACGATCGAAGCCACCGACAACCACCCCTTCCTGGTCGAAGACGAGTGGAAGCCGCTCCGCGACATCGTGCCCGGAGACCTGGTGGCCGTCGCTGGAGCGACCCACACCCAGGGCGGATCGAAGATCCCGATCCACGACGTGGAGCTGGCGGCGCTGCTCATCAGCGAGGGCCATCTCCCCGACCCCGACGGCCCGAATCGCACCGGTCACTTCAGCAACACCGACCCGCACCTGCTCGAGCTCTTCCGCCGGGCGTACGAAGAGCACTTCGGGATCGAACACCGCCGCTCCTCTGTCAGCAGTGGCGTCACCCAGCTACGGCTGACGACGGACGAATTGCGTGACCTCGGGCCTGTGGTGGGCGGCTACGGGCTGTCGGCCGACAAGGTGATCCCCGATCGGGTCATCAACGCCCCGCTCGAGAAGGTCGAGCGGTTCCTCGGCCTCTACTTCTGCGCTGACGGCTGGGCTGATCGCTCCGGCGCCCACTTCGCCACGAAGTCACGCCAGGTGGCGCAGTCGCTCAAGCGCATGCTGCTGCGGTGTTCGATCGTCTCCAACATCCACCATCGCGACATCGATGGCCACGGTCGTCACTACTCCGTCTCGGTCGCCGACAAGGCGGAGGCCAAGCGGTTCGCGCTCTTGGTCGAGCCGCACCTCACGTTCCAGAAGCTCGCCAAGGTCGAGCGCCACCTGTACGACTGGTCGTCCCGCGGGAGTGCGACCAACATCGGGATTCCCTCGTCATTCCTCGAGGCTGAGCTCGAGCGTCGGTCGTCGGCGACGGGGAGGAGCAAGCGTGATCTCGGCGTCGACTCCGGCGGCTACACGTCGGTCCGCCTCCTCCATCCGAACACACTGAACGGGCTGCTCGACAGCGAGCGTCTCGAGGACCTGCGAGTCGGTGACCTCCGGTGGGACACCGTGGCGTCGGTCGAGCACGTCGGCGAGAAGGAGTGCTTCGACTTCCGAATGGCGAACTCCGACCGGCCCTACGCCGTCGTCGAGGACTTCCTGGTCCACAACTGTGGCAAGAAGGTCAGAGAGCTCATCGTCAAGGAGCGGGCCAAGTTCGAGGAGGGGTGCGAGACCAACGGCTACGGCCGTGAGCTGGGCAAGGAGTGGTTCGACATCATCGAGCCCTTCGCCGATTACGCATTCAACAAATCGCACTCGTACGGCTACGGATTCATCGCCTACCAGATCGCCTATCTCAAGGCGAACTACCCAGCCGAGTACATGTCGGCGCTGCTCACCAGCGTCAAGAGCAACCTCGACAAGGCCGCGATCTACCTGGCCGAGTGCCGGTCGATGGGCATCCCGGTCACCGTCGCCGACGTCAACCGCTCATGGATGAACTTCGCGCCCGAGATCAAGGAGGACGGGAGCT
>JBFJNI010000028.1:0-36863 GCA_041618235.1 Acidimicrobiales bacterium | reverse complement strand
TCGGCGGCGTGGTGCTCGGCGGCGTGGTGCTCGGCGGCGTGGTGCTCGGCGGCGTGGTGCTCGGCGGCGTGGTGCTCGGCGGCGTGGTCGTGGGCGGCGTCTCGGTGCAGGCGTCGTCGACGCCATTGGTACCGGAGTCCGAAGCGTTCTCCGTCGCATCGCACAAGACCTCGACGCACGTGTCGGCGACACCGTTGTCACCCGAGTCGACCGCGGTCTCGCCCGCTTCGCACTCGATCGGGAGGCAGGTGTCGTTCACACCGTTGTCGCCCGAATCGGTCGGCGTCTCGCCGGCCTCGCAGAGCACGTCGGTGCAGGTGTCGTCGACACCGTTGTCACCCGAGTCGACCGCGGTCTCGCCCGCTTCGCACTCGATCGGGAGGCAGGTGTCGTTCACACCGTTGTCGCCCGAATCCGAAGCGGTCTCGCCGGCGTCGCACAGGACCTCGGTGCACGTGTCATCGACACCATTCGAGCCCGAATCCGTGGCGGTCTCGCCGTCCTCGCACTCCACCGGGAGGCAGGTGTCGTTCACACCGTTGTCGCCCGAATCCGAAGCGGTCTCGCCGGCGTCGCACAGGACCTCGGTGCACGTGTCGTTCACACCGTTGGAACCGGAGTCCGTGGCCGTCTCGCCCGCTTCGCACTCGACCGGGAGGCAGGTGTCGTCGATCTCGTCGCCGTCGGTGTCGGTGCTGGTCTCGCCGGTCTCGCACTCGACGGGCGGCGGGGGCTCACAGTCGGCCGAGTAGCTCGCGGTATGGAGCTCGTCACCCAGGGCCGACACGGTGATGAACGTGGGGCCGCCGTCCTCGACGGGAGCTGGGAAGGTGACCGAGGTGTCGACCGCGCCGGCGGCCACGGTGGCCATCGCGCTCAGGACGCCGACGTCGCTCGTCGCGGCCGAGGTGAACTCGACGGCTTCGTCACTGGCGGAGTTGTCCAGGGAGATGGCGATCGTCTCGTCGAGACAGGTCCAGTCGCTCGAGGCGGCCGGGGCGTTCACCGGAGCGGTGCAGGGGCCGGGAGCGGCGACCACGGTGGTCCGCTCGCTGTTGGCGGTGGCGTTGCTCTTCCAACGGCCGGTGTCGTTCACCCGGACCGTGATCGGGAACTCGCTCACCGGAACGGTGACGACGCCGGTGACCCGACCGCCGTTGGCCGGGGTGAACTCGATGTCGTCGCGGACGGTGCCGTACGAACCGCCGGCCGGCTTGTACTGGAGCCGGACGTGGCCCCTGTACTGCTGGTGGTTGGTCAGCGGGATGGTCGCACCGGGCGGGACCGGGATGTCGCTCTCGGCGATGTAGTACTGCCACTGCGTGGGACCTGGGTTGGCCGTCCAGGTGCGAGCGACGTAGGTGACGTCGACCGTGCCGGGGACGGGGCCGCAGACCGCGGAGGCGGAGATCTCGGGATGGTGGGCCGAAGCTGGCGACGCCATGAACACCAGGCCAGCGAGGACCGTGGCCAGCATCACCACGGGAGTGAGGAGCCGACGACCGAGCGGGCGGCGCGTCGGGGACGCTGCGCCTCGCTCGGGATGGGGACTGGTGGCGGACTGTTGCACGGGTGCTCCGTTCGAGTGTTACCGACTGCGTCGCGGTCAGATGCGGACGGATCGGTCTCGCCACTCACTCCCCCGGCCATGACAGGCGGCCGATTCCGAAGAGGCCTCGGAGGTCGGCCGGGATCAACGTGTTCCGTCGCAGGCCTTGGTGGCCTGCCGCTAGAGCATTCGCCACCGAGACCACGGACACCACTAGTCAATTCGACTCATTGGCTTCTCGTACCGACGGAAATTGCCGATGTCGCGGGATCCGCCCGAAGACACCCCGTCGGACCGTACGCTTCGTAGTGCCGATTCTACCAATCGTGGGTTATCCGACCGCTCTCCGTGGTACTGCTAGTAAGTTCGATGTCACTCACCACGCTCGGTGCTATTCCTCATCATCGTCCTCGACCCACGACAACGGGCGCTGTACGGCCCGCTGCGGTCGAAAAGGCGGGGTGCAGTGGTCTGGTCCACCGTTGCGCATCGCGGGACGGAGCGGGCGATGTGTTCGGAGGTTCGGGACGCACTCACCACGATGACGGTCCCCCGTCGAGCTGCGCCGGGTCCAGGGTTGGCGGGCCGGAGCCGTTGTCCACAGGTCATCCCCACCTGTGGGAATCTCGATGTTGACTACATCGTGTCGTTCGAGTGCAGGTCGAGAGTTCTGGCCCGCGCATCGAGTGACCAGCGTCGGGCTAGGAGGCGCCGACCATCGCGCGGTAGATCCGTTCGAGGTCCTCGAGGTCGGCGAACTCGACCACCAGCTTGCCGTGGCCCGAGGCACCACCGATGGACACCCGCGTGTCGAGGTGATCGGCGAGGAGGCGCTCCAGCTCGAGAAAGCCGGGCTCGGCGAGCGGGCGTGTCCGGGGCTCTCGCGTCGCGGGCTCCGGGCGGGTGACGGGACCGGACTCGGGACGCGGCTCCGACGAATCATGGCCCGGCGCCTCCGGGCTGGCCGCCGGCGCGGGCAGGTCGTCGACCGCGTCACGGCCGTTGGTGGCCAGTCGCACGGCTTCTTCGGTCTCACGGACCGACAGCCCGTCGCGCACGATGCGGTCGGCCAGCGCGGCCTGGAAGCCTCGATCCGGGGTGCCGAGCAGCGCTCGCGCATGACCGGCGGACAGCTGGTTCTCGGCGACGAGCGACTGGATGGACGGCGGCAGCTGGAAGAGCCGGAGCGTGTTGGACACCGTGGCCCGGGACTTGCCGACCCGCTTGGCCACCGCCTCCTGGGTCAAGCCGAAGTCCTCGACGAGCTGCTGGTAGGCCGCTGCCTCCTCCATCGGGTTGAGGTCGGCGCGGTGCAGGTTCTCGACCAGGGCCTGTTCGAGCAGCTCGGCGTCGGTGTCGGCATCTCGCACGACGACGGGGATGGTCTGGAGCCCGGCCCGCTTCGACGCACGCCACCGCCGTTCGCCGGCGATCAGCTCGAAGCGACCGCCGCCGACGGAGCGGACGAGGACCGGCTGGAGCACGCCCAGCTCGGTGATCGACGCGGTCAGACCCGCCAGCGACTCCTCGTCGAAGTGGGCCCGTGGTTGGCGAGGATTCGGGGTGACGGCGGCGATGGGCACCTCGAGGGAACCCTGCCCTGCACGCGCCTCCCGGTCGGGTTCGTCGCTGTACTCGGTCGGGATCAGGGATCCCAGACCCCGTCCCAGTCCGGAT
The DNA here is from genome assembly GCA_041618235.1 of Acidimicrobiales bacterium. Taxonomy (GTDB): domain Bacteria; phylum Actinomycetota; class Acidimicrobiia; order Acidimicrobiales; family Salinilacustritrichaceae; genus Salinilacustrithrix. The sequence continues at coordinate 33,637 of JBFJNI010000028.1, read as the reverse complement.
TTCCGGGTCATTGCTCCCCCACGTTCGCACCGGCGTTCGCCGGCGTTCGGTTGTCGTCTCGTTCGATCCCACCGCGGGTTGCCGCCGCTCGGACCGCCTCCGCGTCGCGCCCTCCGACCTCAGTCACGGGCACCGCCGCTGACCTCGCGTGCCAGCTCCCGGTAGGCGATGGCACCACGGGAACGAGGGTCGAAGGCGAGGATCGGTTGCCCGTAGGACGGCGCTTCGGACAGGCGGACGGTGCGCGGCACCACGATGCGACACACCTTCTCGCCGAAGTGCTCGCGGACCTCGGACACGACCTGATCGGCCAGCTTCGTCCGGGCGTCGTACATCACGCACACGACGGTGGAGACCTCGAGCTCGGGGTTCAGGTTGCGCTGCACGAGCGCCACGTTGCGCAGGAGCTGGCCCAGACCCTCGAGGGCGTAGTACTCGCACTGGATCGGCACCAGGACCTCGCTGGCCGCCGCGAGGCCATTGACCGTGAGCAACCCCAAGGACGGCGGGCAGTCGATGAGGACGTAGTCGTAGTCATCGTGCACCTCGGCGAGGGCGTGTCGGAGGCGGAGCTCGCGGGAGAAGGCGGGGACCAGCTCGATCTCGGCGCCGGCCAGATCGAGGCTCGCCGGCGCGACGAACAGGTTCTTCATCGAGGTGGCCTCGATGGTGTCGTCGATGCTGGCCTCGTGGATCACGACGTCGTACATCGACAGCTCGAGGTCTCGGATGTTGATGCCGAGCCCGGTGCTGGCGTTGCCCTGGGGATCGAGATCGACGACCAGCGTGCGATAGCCCTCGTCGGCCAGTGCGGCCCCCAGGTTGACTGCCGTGGTCGTCTTGCCCACGCCGCCCTTCTGGTTGGCGACGGCGATCACGCGGGGCAGGGGGTGTCCCGCCTTGTCGATCCACGCCGTCGCCGCACCCGTCGGAGATTTCACGACCTGGTCAGGGGCTGCAGCGGGACGGTTGGCGACTGCACCGGCTTCGGCCAGGTCGTCAGGCATCGTCGGCCGGCGCATGGCCGAGGGCGGGGGAGTGGTGTCGACCGGTGCAGGCACGGCGGGAGCCTCGTCGTCCGTCGCGACCACTGGTTGGTCCAGCTCCTCGTCGGCCGGCTGATCGGCGGGCTTCGCGGTCGATGACCCGTCTTCTTCCTCCACCGACACCGTGGCACCGTCGGCGGCGACATCGGCTTCGCCTTCCGGGGCGGGATCAACCGACTCGCCGTCGGGCGCCCCGGCACGGAGCTGATCGAAGATGGCGGCACCGCGAGACATCAGGGAATCAGCGTCAGACACGACCTCCATGGTGCTCACGTCTGTCCGGGGGGGTCAAGCATTGGTCCAAGGTTTCACGTGGAACATGATCGCCGCATCAGGTGGACTTCGGCCGCGAGATGTTCCACGTGGAACCTCGCGAGGTCACGACGCGCTGCCGAGATCGCACCCAGAGCGCCGCCGGGCGCGTGTTCCACGTGGAACATCGGCACGCGGCTGCAGACCGCAGGTCAGGACGGGCGAGATCAGAACAGGGGACGTTTGGCCGGCATGCCCGCTCGGCGGGGGTACCGGTCCGGGACCGCGTCGACCTTGCGCAACCGCTGGATGCGGACCGAGTCCGTGACCGGTGACGCCTCCGGGACCAGGCCAAGCGTGCGGAGCGGGGCATCGGGCCAGCGATCGCCGTGCTCGGGCGGCTCGGTGACGACGAGGAGACCGCCGAGGGTCACGAGCGGCGCGCCGCACTCGGCGGTGACGGCCGGAGGACCGAACGACCGGGCCGTGACCAGATCGGCGTGCTCACGATGGGCGTCATCGCGACCGAGGTCCTCGGCCCGGCCGTGCACCACCGACACTCGTCCACCCCATCCCAGTGCGGCGACCGCGTCCTCGAGCAGGTTTGCTCGGCGGAGGGAGGCGTCCACGAGCGTCCACCGGCTCGACGGCCAGGCGCCGGCGAGCGCCAGTCCCGGGACCCCGGCCCCGCTCCCGAGGTCGACGCCGATCTCGGGCCCGACGAGTTGCGCGGCGATCGCCAGGCTGTGGGTGAGTTGCTCCTCGACGGGGCCGGGTCCCACCGCCGAGATGCGCTGCCCTGCCCGCCAGAACTCCAGGATCGTGTCGACCCAGGCGGGCGCCGCGGGATCCACGGTCATGCTCGACGGCGGCCTCGGACCGCTCGGGCGACGGCGCGAGGCGCACGCCACATCGCCTGCTTGACCTCGTCCCGCCACGGGGAGGCGCCGGGATAGGAGGGCTGGAGGCCCAGTCGCCGGGCCTGGTGGTTGAACTTGTACATGGCCGCGACCTTGTCGGTTCGCACCGTCGTGAACGTGAGCGAGAACGACACGGAGGGCGTGGGCCCGTTCGTGACGTAGTGCGGGGCGTGGAGCGGCACGTAGACCCCGTCACCGGGCGTCAGGTCGAACGAGAGCGGGAGGACGGGCGCTTCCCTCAGGTTCCGCTCGCCGGCGCCGTGGAAGGTCTCCAGGGCGGCCGCGGCGGCGCCAGCGTCGCGGTAGGCGCCGATGTGGATGGACTTCGTGCCGGCGAGGTGGAGCAGCACGTTGTGTTCCGGGTCCACGTGGGTCGGGGTCGTCGTGTTCGGGGCCGACACGAAGATGAACCCCTCGATGGCGATGACGCCGCCCTCCTCGGCCTCCACCAGGTCCGACGCTTCGCGGATCGTCGCCTCGAGCACCTCGCGGTACTCGGGATGGGACTCGACGTTCTTGATCACGACCCAGGAGCCGTTGTCGGCCAGGCCCCGGATGACGTCACCCGGGCCGAGGTCGAGGGACGTGATCGCGGTGTCCTCGGCCAGGACCGAGGGAAGAGCCCCGAGGTTGTGGTCGACCTGGCCGGCCGGGAGCCAATCGGCCAGCTCCGCCAGGCGATCCAGGCGGAAGAGGTCGTGACCGACCAGGTGGTGCCGAAGCCGCACGGGGTGGCGGTCGAACGCCGCGGCGAAGGCCACCGGGTCGAGATCGAGATGGCGGATCGAGCGGGTCACAGGTGGCCTCCGGTGGTACGGGTGCGAGCGGCGAGTCGCAAGGCGGGCAGGAGCAAGCGGGCCCGGGCGCCCCGAGCGGCGGCGGCGATTGCGAACGACCGGCGGCCCGTCCAGAGCCGGTTGATCATCGCATTCTCGGGGTCGGCGCACGAGTCCATGCGCCGGACCGCCGTATCGGCGACGTAGCGCTCGAGGTTGACCAGCTCGAGCAGGACACCAGGGGAGTGGCGTCCGACCTCGGGGTCGTGGCAGATCTTGAAGCAATGGACGGTGTCGCCGGTGCGGATGTTGCACTTCATCGCCACCACTCGACCTGCGCATTCGAGCGACAAGAGCTCGAGGCGCCCCTGATCGGCCAGCGAGGCACACAGGCCCCGGAAGAACGCCTGATCGACGGCCGACGACGAGAACGCCGTCCCCGCAGCCCCTTTCCACCCGGCGGATTCCAGGGCGAGGAACGCCTCCACGGCTGACGGTTCAGCTGACCGTTCGACCGTGACCAGCTCACCGCCGAGCTCCTCGGCGAGTCGCCGCCCGTGCCGCCGCAGCTCTCGACGCTTCCTGCCCGACAGCGCCAGTGGCTCCTCACCGGTGCCGTCACGGGTCAGGACCGCTCTCGACCGCTCGGCGAGGGTCTCGATCTGCCATCCCCCACCGAGCTCACCGCTCGCCAGCACCTCCCCGAACGGTCCATCGGCCGGAATGAGGTCGAAGCCGACGAACGCTCCCGTCCCGATCGCCGCCGCACTGGCATCGATCAGGCGACCCCAGGTGGCCGCCGGGTCAGCGCCGGGTGCCACCAGCGGCGCCCCGACGAAGCAGTTCCCATGGACCCACGACGACGACACCGGGATCCGAACGCCCTTCCACCGACGCGTCCGCCACATCGGCAGGGCACCCGTCCACGAGCCGTGAGCACGCTGGTCGACCACGAGGATGGGAGGAGCGGTCGAGCGTGCCCGGAGCATGCCGAGGACGAGGTCTGGCTCGAAGAATGGATTTGGCTCCACGGCCGACCGGGCGAGATCGGCCCATCGTCCCAGGTCAGAGGGTGTGACCGTGGTCAGATCGAGGATGCGGGCCGTCACGGCGGACCGGCGACGTCAGATCGGCGGGAGCTGGAGGACCTGGCCCGGGAGGATCAGGTCGGCGTTGCCGGGCTGCACCAGCGAGTCGACGTTGGCGTCGACGAGCGAGGCCCAGTAGCCCGTGATCTGCGCATCCGTCGGTGCGGAGCCGAGGGAGTCGGCCACCAGTCCCTCGGCGATCGTCCAGAAGCTGTCACCTTCGGCCACCGTGATGGTGGTGGGCGAGCCGGGCTCCGGGGTCGGATCGACCGCCGGGTCGGTGGGGTCACCCTCGGAGGGCTCAGGGTCGACCACAGGTCCAGGGTCGATGACGGTGGTGGTCGGCGATTCGACGATGCTCGTCACCGTGGGTGTCGTGGTCGTCGGCGAGGTGATCGACGGACCCGCCGGGGCCGCCGAGGTCGACGTGGTGGTGGATTCGGCGGTCGAGGAGGCCGGGAGCGGGTCGGAACCGGTGTCGAACAGCCACAGGTCACCGGTGGGGCGTTCGAGCGCCAGTACCGGCCTGGCGCCGGCCAGCAGTGTGTCCAGTGCCGCAGGATCGCCGTCGTCGCCGATCAGGACGTAGCGAGGGGCGTTGTCGAGCTGGTCGAGCGGCACCGGGATCCGCCCGGCGGGCAGTCCGGCGTCGGTGGGCGCCCCGACGACCCCGATCTCGTCACCAGGCGAGGTGAGCTCCTCGAGCAGAGCGGCGAGCGGCGCCGGAGGGTCGCCGTCCGACCGGAACAGCGTGGTGCCGACGATGCCGATCAGCAGGCCGGCCGCGACGGCCAGGACCACGACGAGCTCACGCCACCGCGACCGAGAGGGCGCGGGGTCCGAGCCGGCGAAGGGAAGCTCGCCGTTCGACGGCTGATCGTCGCCCTTGTCGGTTCCGGGTCCGCTGGTGGAGGGACGCAGGTTGTAGCCCAGCGCCTCGAGCGATGCGGCCGGAAAGACCCACTCGGGGCCGTGATCACCAGGAACCTGGCGGGCGTCTTCGATGGCCCCCTCGGCGAGACGCCGGCGAACCGTCTTGCGACTCACCTCATAGCGTTGGACCGCCGCGCTGATGTTCAGCTCTTCGGTGCTCATCGGACGAGCCCCGAAGGCGCAGGGAACCCGACGGGTCGAGCCGTCGATGACCGTCGGTCAGCGGCGGCTGACCAGGGTCCCGAGACGATCAGCACACCAGCAACGTACCCGGTCGGTCATGGCAGGTGTGCATTCATCTCGCGTCGGCGACGACCCGCTCGTACAGGGCGGCGAGACGGCGGACCCAGGGGCCCACGCCGAACTCCTCCTCGACGCGTGCCTGGGCCGCCCGACCGCACCGGACTCGGAGGTCGTCGTCGGTGACCAGGGTCAGGATCGCCTCGGCCAGGGCCCCCGGATCACCCGGAGCGACCAACGCGCCGGCTTCGCCGACGACCTCCCGACAATCACCGACGTCGGTGGCCACCACGGGCAGCCCCACCGCCATGGCCTCGAGGAGCGAGAGCGGCATCCCCTCGGAGGCCGACGACGAGACGAACAGATCCGATGCCCCGAGCAGATCGGGAACGTCGTCTCTCGGTCCCAGGAACCGGACGACGTCCTCGAGGCCGAGCGCCCGAGCGTGTTCGGTCAGCTCGCGGCGGAGCCGGCCGGGTCCGGCGACGATCAGCCGCGCTCGCGGCTCCTCGGCGTGCACGACCGCCATCGCGTCGAGCAGGAGCTGGTGGTTCTTCTCCTCGACGAGCCGCCCGACGGCGATGGCCAGCACCGCGTCGACGGGTACCCCCAGGTCGTCCCGGACGGCAGCAGCCGAGCGCCGGGGCACCGTGGCGGGCCTCGGTGCCGGGTTCGGGATGATCACGGCGGCGCGAGGGGCCAGGTCGGCGGCATGGTTCACGGCCACCGTTCGACCGACCGCGATCACCGCCGCGGCCCGCCGCCGGATGATCTGCATCCGCAGCCGCTCCTTCCACGTGATCGCTCCCGAGCGAAGCCCGTGGAGGGTGGCCACCGACGGAATCCGCAGCAGCGCAGCCGTGAGCAACCCGACGACATGGCTCGAGTTGACATGGGTGTGGACGACGTCGAATCCCCCCGCGCGAACGAACCGCACGAACCGATACCAACCGGCCGGGTGGACCGTGAGCCCCCCGTCGGTGATCTCGAACAGCTCGATCGGGACACCTGCGGCCCGGAGCACGTCGGGGATCTGGGGCGTGTCCCACGACCGCAGGACCGCAACGGACATCTCGAAGGTCCGTTCCGGTGCCCGGCCGAGACGAGCAACGAGCTGCTCGGCGCCACCGACGTCGAGGCTGTCGATCACATGCAGGACCCTCACGTCACGATGCCCGTCCTCGGATCAGACCGACCATGTCGTGGATCCAGGCCCGGTCGAGCGCCACCGTGGCACCCGCATACACCATGGCACCCGCAGTACCCGTCGCGAGCAGTCGGAGCAGCGCCGGCACGCCCTGTGTCCCGACGTCGACGCCGATGGCGACCCCGGCCATCACCACGCCCGCCACGAGCGGGACCCGCAAGGTGGTGAGCAATTCGCCGACCCCGATACGCAGCACACGGCCCATCACGGCGACACGGACACAGAGCGTCACCGCCCCGACGGCCACCATCGTCGCCGCCACCGTCCGGATGTCGTGTCCGGCCGCCCACCAGACCCCGGCCCCGATCAGGATGGTCTGGCCCAGCAGGATCCAGACGAAGATCCCGGGCCGGCCGACGGCCTTGTAGACGTCGTGGTCGTGGTGGGTCAACGACAGCAACATCGTGTAGATCGACACGAGACCCAGGACCGGAGCGGCCGACGCCCAGGTCGGACCGAACAGCACGGCGACGATCTCGTCGGCGCCGACGGCCATCACCACCGACGCCGGCACGGTGATGGCGGCCACGGCCCGTGTCGAGCGCAGCAGGCCCCGTCGAAGGGCGGACGGGTCGTCCTGGACCTGGGAGAACGCCGGGAAGACGGCTTGGCTGAAGATGGTGCAGCTCTGCTGGATCACGAGCGAGGGCAGGCGGAAGGCGAGGGAGTAGAAGCCCAGGGCGACGGTGCCGAGCCGGCGGCCCACGATGATGTAGTCGACCGTGGCCGTGGCGACGAGCAACAGCCCCAGCAACGTCACTCGGGCGCCGAAGCCGATGATCGACCGGGTGAGCTCGCGATCACGGACGAACCGGGGACGCCAGTCGTCGAGGAACCAGTAGACGAGGGCACCGAAGCACACGCCGACGACCTGGCCCAGGACCAACGACCACACCCCGAAGCCCGCGAGGGCCAGCGCGATCGAAGCGACACCCTTCGTGCCGGTGCGGGCCACCTCGCCGAGCAGGCGCCGCCGGAAGTCGAGGTCGCGACGCATCCTGGCGTCCTGGATGCTGCCGAAGCTGGCGATGAAGAACGTCGGCGCCAGCACCAGCATGATGCCCGTGACCTTGGGTTCGTCGTAGAAGCGCGCCGCCAGGGGGGCGATGGCGACGCCGATCAGCGTGAGGGCCACGCCGACGCCGAGATTGACGCCGAACGCCACGTCGGAGACCTTCCGCCCACGGTCGCGCAGGTAGATCACCGACTGCCCGATGCCCAGGTCGTTGAGGACGTCGAGGTAGTTCGTGAGGGTGAGGCCGAGCGCGAGCAGACCGAAGTCCTCGGGTGCCAGCAGCCGGGCGAGGATCACCGTGCTGATGAAGGTGAGCCCCTTGGCCAGGACGAAGCCGACGTAGTTCCACGCCGCACCCCGCACCGTCGCCCGACTGAGCGGACGATCCTGGGGTGCCGCCGAGGCGGGATCCGTGTCGCTCATCCGACGGATCGTCGAACGGGGCGCAGGGCCACCGGTGCGGCCACGGCCAGTCCCACGAGCAACCAGAACCCCCGCGGCTGGGCACCGTGCAGGAACAGCGCCGTGATGAGGTAGCCGACCATCGCCACGGAGAGCCCCCGGGCGAGTCGGGCGTCGTCGACGGCCCCGGCCTCGACGGACCGCCGCCGGGTCTCGGCCAGCCCGAGGAACACGACGGCGAGCAGACCGGACCAGGCGACGAGCCCCAAGAGCCCGGTCTCGGCCAGGACCTCGACCGGGGCGCTGTGGGCACTGCGGTCCTCGCGACGCTGCTCGAGGCCGACACCCACCGCGTACTCGAGGTAGAGCTCCTCGTAGTTGCCGATGCCGACGCCTCCGACGGGGTGGTCGGAGAACTGCTGGATGCCGACGATGACCTCGGAGGTCCGGCCACGGACGGCCCCGTCCTCGGTCTGCCCGCTGCCGAGGCCCGGGATGGCGTCGAAGGTCGCGGTGAAACGCTCGACGTAGGCCGCAGGCGCCAGGAGCAGGACCACGACCACGCCGATGGCCGCCACCGGCCACATCCGGGCATCCGGGCGGGGGAGGCTCATCGCCGCGACCACGACGAGGGCGAGCAGACCACCGCGCGACCACGACAGTGCGATGGCCGCCGCGGCGAGCACCGCCACGGTCCCGGCCGCGAGCCGGGCCCAAGGGGACGGCGCGTGTCGGGCTCGCTCGATGCCCAGCGCCACGACGACCACCAGGAGCTGCGAGAAGAAGTTCGGGTCGCCCACCGGCCCGCCGGGTCGGAAGACATCGGCGGTCAGGAGGCCGTGCTCCTCACCCGAGGTGAGGCCGACGACCGTGAACGAGGGGACGGCCAGGTTCACCAGGGCGGCCCCCGCGATGACGCCGCCGGACACCAGTACGCCCCACACGGCGGCGACCAGGAGGCGCCGAGCGTCGAGCAGGACGGCCAGCGCGAAGGCCACCACCACGGCTTTCAGGAGACTCGCGAACCCGCCGAGTGCCGCGCTGCGATCGTATGCCCACACCACCGAGGCGGCGACGACCGCCACGTAGATCACGACCGCACCCAGGCCCACCGGCACCCGATGGTGGAGGCCACCACGAGCGACCGACACCGCAGCCAAGCCGGCGAGGGCGAGGATCGCCAGCATCTGGACGTCGAACGAGACATCCTCGGTGGCGCCGACGTGACTGAACACCGACCCGACCAGCACGGCCACGACCAGCGCGAACGCCGCGTCGGGCCCGGGTCGACGGCGACGGACGATGGGCGCGGCGGAGGACGCGCCCGGATGGTCCGGTGCCTCCCCGCGATCAGTCGGGGGCGCGGACACCTGGGGCCCCGCCCGACGGGGCATCGCCGGACTCGACCCGTACCGTCGTCACCGGCGCCAGCTCCCAGCGCTGACGGCGACGACGATCGAGGGACACGACGACGACGACCGCGACCGCCCCGGCGGCGATGCCGGCGAGCAACGCATCCCGAAGCGCGTTGCTGGGCCGGGCGACCGCCTCTTCGGCGGGAGCAGTGATGAGTTGGGCCCGGTAGACGGGATAGAGCGCCTCGAAATCGGCCGCCGCCGCCACCGCGAGCTGCTCGGCGACGATACGGGTCAGCTCGGGCTTCGGACCGATCACGAAGAACTCGACGGCGAGCGCCTCGGGGATCACGGCGGCGTCGACCTCGTACTGCGCGATATCGCGCTCGTCGAGGTCGAGGGCGATGCGGACCGCGGTCCGGGCCGACGTCGACTCGAGGATCTCGGAGAACGTCGCCACCAGCGAGCTGCCGTCGAGCGTCCCGGTGGCGTCGACCACGTCGTTGGGGTTCTCGAGCGCCGCCGGTGCCAGCACGTAGCGGCCGCTCGACTCATACAACGGGTCCCGTCCGTCGGCGATGGCGAAGGTGGGGACGGCCGCCACGAGCACGGCCAGCAAGACACCCCACCACCAGAACTTCAGCGCGAGGAGAATGTCCGAGATCGTCATCTTTTCCTGTCCCGAGAGCTCTGCCGGCCGGGGGCTCCACCAGCCACCGTCGGGTCCATCTTCGCTGATGCGGCGTCCGGATTCGAACCGCCCGCGCGCCCGCGACGTGTCCGCCATTCGATCGCTCGGTCACGGAGGCGGCGCAGCGCCGGCTTCGCCCGCTCGTAGCGGGTCAACCCGACCGCCAGCAGGCGCGGCCACGCGCCGTTCGCACCCACCACCCGGACCAACGGCCGCTCGTCGTCGGTCCAGTCGAGCTTGTACGGCTCGCTCCCGCGCAGGAAGTCGAATTCCGACATGCTGCGCTCGTGCGCGTCGAGGACCACGTCGGCCATCAACACGGTGCCCACGCCCCGCATCTCGTGCGACAGCTCGCGACCGCTCTGGTAGTAGCTCCTCCGATGCGGCTGGTCGAAGACCAACATGCTCGCCACGACGGTGCCGTCGACGACCGCCTCGTGGATCGAGGCGGCGCCGATGGTCGCACCGGCGTGGATCACGGGCCGGAGCGCCTCGAACGTGGATGAGAAACGCGAGCCGTCGGGCCACCGCAGCCGGTGCAGGCGCAACAGGTCGTCGAGGGCGCGATCGAGCTCGCGGGGATCCTCTCCGACCCGCTGATGCACGTACCCGGCCTTGACCAGGCGGTTCCGGGTGCGTCGGACGGTGTTGCGGACCCGTGAGGATCGGGGTTCGGGCACCTCGTCCGGTGTCAGCGCGAGGAACGGCGCACCCGACCACGGCAGTTCGGCCCCAGGGTCGACCCCGACGCAACGGGCGAGATCGCTGGCCGCCCGCAGCCCCACGAGATCGGTGACGTGCGGTTCGGCGGCGAACCACTGGACGAGGTTCGCGAGGACCACGACGCGGTCGGCGGGAGCGGCCACGACGTCGGCGTGGTCGGGGGCCGCGATGCCCTCGCCCAGGACCTGCAGACGACGGGTGCCGAGCCAGCGCCGGACCCCCAGGGCGACCCCCCCGAGGAGCCGGTCACCGTCCTCGACGAGGATCAGGTGGGTGGCATCCGGTGCGGCCGCCTCGATCCACCAGCTCGCGACGAACGGGGACGCATCCGGCATCGACGCGACGATCTGGTCCCAGGCGGCCCGCCGCGCGCCGAGCGACGAGGCGACCCGCGTCGTGATCTGGCCACCGGTGGCCGAGCGTGGTTCGATCGCACGGAGCGTACTCACCATGCGTCTCTGTACCAGCACCTTGCGTGCGAGACTGCTCCCGCTGTGAACTTCGTCCCCACTCCCCCCCGCTGGGCGCTCCCGCCCCTCGTGGCCGCGGTCGCCGCACTGGCCGCCGCCCTCCTCGCTCCGGGTGGCGATGCCCAGGTCACGGCCACCGGCCGCCTCACCGCGCTGACCGACACGACGTCGGAGATCGCCCAGGAGTCCGTCGAGTCGCAGGTCCGCAGCCAGCCCGGAGAGGTCACCATCACCACCAGCGTCGAGCCCAGCGGCGACCGCACGCTCGAGCTCCGCCTCGCCGGCACCGACCCCGCATCGGTGGCGCTCCGGGTCAATCGGATCCTCACGACGGCGGCCGGGGCCAGCGACGCCCTGATCGACCCCGCCGCGGTCGGCGACGCGCCACGCGATGCCGCCCGTCTCCCATGGGCCGCGTTCGCCGCCGTGATCGGGCTGGTGGGCGCCATCGCCGTCGTGACGCGATCGGGCCGAGCGCCGCGGTCGGGCCGACCGGTCGAGCCGCGTCGCTCGCTGCCCGTCGACCACCTCTACGCCGAGACCGACCCCGAATCCGACGCCTCCATCGCCGTCCACGAACTGGCGCAGACGCTGCTCGATCGCCGCGCCGACGGATCGCCGGTCCAGCGGGTCGTGGTGGCCGGCACCGTGCCCGCCGATCGCGCGGCCGAGCTGGCGACCAACCTGGCGATCGCGCTGGCACATCTCGGTGTGCGCGTGCGGCTGCTCGACCAGGACCGTTCGACCACCGCGGTGGCCGAGTTCCTCGGACTCGAACCGGGGTCCCCGGGCTCCATTCCGCTCGGTGGCGGGCGCTCGGTCGACTGCCTCACCATCGCGGCCAACGCGACCATCCCGTTCGCTTCGTCCGGTGTGCGGACGGCCATGGACCACTGGGGTCAGGGATTCGACGTCCTGGTCGTCCACCTCGCGCCGCGCGCGGAGGTCAACGACGTGGTGCGATGGTGCGGCGCCGCCGATGCCGTGCTGGCCGCACGTCTCGCCGACCGCCCGACCACGACCGACGACGCCTGGACCACCGACGGCACCATCCCGGCCGGTCGCCATCTCGGCATCGCCCACGTGGGCGCCGCCCGGTCGTGACCGGCCCCCCGCGGCACCGGGCTCCCGCGGCGATCGCGGTGCTGGTGCTCCTCGCGCTCGCGGCACTGGGCGTGCGCTGGATGACCGACGACGAGGACCTCGCCCCGTCCGAGGGTCGCACGACCGCGGCCAGCATCCCCGCCGATCGCGCCCCGTCCTCGCCCACGGACACGGCCGCCCCCGGCGGCGTCGAGGCCCTCGGCCCGGGCTCGGAGCCGACCGCGAGCACCGAGCGTCACCTCGACCCCTCGGGCGACGACGACGCCAGCGGCGCGCCGGACGATCCCTGGCGGAGCTTCCGCGCCGCGATCCCGCGCCTCCGGGCGGGCGACCTCCTGATCGTCCACGAAGGCACCTACGAGGAGCAGGTCCGCAGCTCGGAACCGGTCTCGGCCGGTCGGATCGACGCTCCGGTGCGAATCGTCGGGGCACCCGGGGAGGACCCGCCCGTCCTGCGGGGTCTGCTGTGGCTGCACGGTGCCGATCACTGGACCGTCCAGGGTCTCCACGTCACCTGGAGCGACAGCAACGAGGCCTCGAACCACATGGTGAAGTTCTCGGGCGGCACCGGCTGGCGCCTGCTCGACAGCGAGCTGTCCGGAGCCCGCTCGTACGCCGCGCTCGTGGTCGAGAACGACGCCCGAGACTTCATCGTGGCCGGGAACCACATCCACGACACCGAGCCGACCAACGACATCAACCAGGACCACCTGATCTACGTGAACAACGGCCCCGACGGCTCCGGGGTGATCGAGGACAACCTGTTGGTCCGATCACCGAACGGTCGGGGTGTCAAGATCGGGCCGGCGGCGTTGGACGAGCCGGGCACGGCCGGGATCGTCGTGCGGTACAACACGATGGTCGACAACGAGGGCCCGTCGAACGTGCAGCTCAGCGGGGACAGCTCCGACAACGTGATCCACCACAACCTCTTCGTCGGCGTGTCCGCCGGCGCATACAACGTGACGACCTACGGACTCGACGGTGGAGGGAACGTGATCCGGGACAACTGGGGATGGGACTCCGAGGGTGTGGTCGAACCCCACCGCGGGCTGGTCGACGGAGGCGGCAACGTCTTCGACGACCCCGAGCTCGACGCCGACGACGGCTTCCGCCCCCGCGTCGAGGCGGCCGCGGCGTTCGGACGCTTCGCCGGGCTGGGGGCGACGTGAACCGGCGCTGGCGCGATCTGGCCACCAAGGGCTCGACCTCGCCGGCCGTCGGCGCGCTCGTCGGCGCGCTCGACCGGGCCGAACGGCGCTGGGCTCGCGACCGGGCCGGCGTCGGGCGACTGCCGATCCTCACCTACCACCGCATCGCCGAAGCCGGCAGCACGCCGACGCTGATGGAATCGGTCCGCAGCACCGACCCCCACGGGTTCATCGCGCAGATCGACCTGCTCGCCCGGACCCGCCGCTTCCTCTCGATCGACGAGCTCCTCGAGCTGCGGCGCACGGGGGCGCCCCCGCCACCGGACGCCGTGATGCTCACCTTCGACGACTCGTACCGCGACCTCGAGCAGCACGCATGGCCGGCGCTGCGAGCCCGCGAGATCCCGGCGACCCTGTTCGTCGCCACCGGCTTCATCGACACCGACGCGCCCTACTGGTGGGATGCCCTCCACCACGCGGTGACCGGCACCGCCGAGACGTCCCTGCCCTGGCGGGCCCGTACCCTCACGCTGGGCACCGAAACCGAACGACGTACCCTCGTGCGCGCCCTCCGCGACGAGGTCAAGCGGCTGCCCCACGACGACGCCATGGCATCGGTCGATGCCCTGGTCGTGGCCTCCGGTGTCGCCGTCGACCCTGCGCCGACGCTCGGCTGGGACGACCTGCGGCGCCTGCACGCCGAGGGTCTCGCCCTCGCCCCGCACAGCCGGTCCCACGCCTTCCTCGATCAGGTCCCACCCACTCGAGCTCGAGCCGAGGTCGAGGGTTCGATGGCCGATCTCGAGCGGGAGATCGGGGTGTGCCCGCCGGTCTTCGCCTACCCCAGCGGCCAGTGGGACGCGGGGTCCCGGCAAGCCGTCGCCGACGCGGGCATCGAGGTCGCCCTGACCACCAACCGAGGCGTCAACCGTCTCCCCGGCGCCGACTGGCTCACCCTCGACCGGATCAACGTCGGTGGGGCCACCACGCCGGCCATGCTACGGGCGCAGCTGCTGCGCTCGGCCGGGCCGCTGCTGCGATGACACCACGTCCGGCCGATCCCCGGCGCGTCGCCTACGTGATGTCGCGGTTCCCCAAGATCAGCGAGACCTTCATCCTCTACGAGATGGAGATGGTGGCCGCGAGCGGGACACGCGTCGAGCTGTACCCGATGCTGCGCGAGCGCACCTCGGTCATGCACCCCGAGGCCGAGGCCTGGGTCCGTCGGGCCCACTTCCAGCCCTTCGTGTCCCCGGCGATCGTCCGCGACAACCTGGCCATGCTGCGCCGCGATCCACGCGCCTACGTCGGCGCACTCTGGGCGTTGGTCGCCGGCACGTGGGGCAGCGTCAACTTCCTGGTGGGCGGTCTCGGGATCTTCCCCAAGGTCGTCCGGGCGGCCCGGCACATGCTCGACGACGACATCGACCACGTGCACTGCCACTTCGCCAGCCATCCCGCCCTCGCCGGGTTCCTGATCCAGCGCCTCACGGGCATCCCGTTCAGCTTCACGGCGCACGGCTCCGACCTCCACGTCGACCGCCACATGCTCCCGCAGAAGGTCGCCGAGGCCGCCTTCGTCGTCGCCATCTCCGAGGACAACCGCCGGGTCATCCTCGACGAGTGCCGGGGGAAGATCCCCGACCCCTCCCACAAGGTGCACGTCGTCCACTGCGGCGTCGACACCTCGGTGTTCGTCCCCTCCGCCCGGTCGGGAGCCGGTCCGGCATCCGAGGACCGCCCGCTCGAGCTGCTCTGTGTCGGCACCGTCCACGAGGTCAAGGGCCAGGTACACCTGCTCGAGGCCACCCGCCGGCTCCTCGCCCGAGGGGTGCCCGTTCGGACCACCTTCATCGGCGACGGTCCCGACGAGGCCGACCTCCGCGCCGCGGCGACCGCACGAACCGACGACGGCCTCGCCGAACACGTCGTCTTCCTCGGTCGCCGGCCCCGTCCCGAGGTCGCAGCCGCCGTCGCCGCCGCCGATGTCGTCGTCGCACCCAGCGTCCCCACGGCCGGAGGCAAGCGCGAGGGCATCCCGGTCGTGCTGATGGAGGCGATGGCCGGCGGCGTCCCCGTGGTCGCCAGCCGCCTCTCGGGCATCCCCGAGCTGGTCACCGACGGCGAGAGCGGGGTCCTCGTGCCGCCCGGCGACGTCGACGCCCTGGTCGAGGCGCTCGCTTCCCTCGCCACCGACCCCGAGCGCCGGCGGCGCCGCGGCGCCGCCGGACGCCAGCAGGTGGTCGCGGAGTTCGACCAGCGGACCAACGCCGACCGACTGGTCGAGCTCATCGACGCGGCGGCCCGGTCGTGAGCCGTCCCGCTCGCACCGTGTTCTGGGCCGGCGTCACCGTGATCGGTGCCACCTACGCCGGTGGCCCGTTGCTGCTGGCCCTCCGGGCCGCACGCCGTCCCCGCCCCCACCACCAAGCGCCCATCGAACCGATGGTCAGCATCGTGATCGCCGCTCACGACGAGGAAGCCGCCATCGGCGACAAGCTCGACGACCTCCACCAGCTCGACTGGCCGGCCGAGCGCCTGCAGGTCGTCGTCGTGAGCGACGGCTCCACCGATCGCACCGAGGAGATCGTGGCCGGCCACGCCGACCGCGGGGTCACCCTGCTGGCCCGGCCCTGGGAGGGCAAGGCGGCCGCCCTGGATGCCGGGGTCGCCATCTCGACGGGCGAGATCCTCGTGTTCACCGATGCCAACAGCCGCCTCGCCCCCGATGCGCTGCGCGCCCTCACCCGCCACTTCGCCGACCCCGAGGTGGGGTGCGTGGCCGGCAACCAGCGATACCTGCCCGCCGAGTCCGGCTCGCCGGCGGCCGGCGCCCTGGCCGACGGCGAACGCGGCTACTGGGCCATCGACCGGCTCCTGAAGGTCCTCGAATCACGGGCCGGCGACGCCATCTCGGCCACCGGCGCCCTCTACGCGATCCGTCGCGAGCTGGTCGGCCCCGTCCTCGTGGGCGTCACCGACGACTTCTGGATCTCCACCGGAGCGGTCGTCGCCGGCCGGCGCATCGTCTTCGACCCCGACGCCGTGGCCTGGGAACCGCCGGCCAGCACCGTCGGGGACGAGTTCGGCCGCAAGGTCCGGGTCATGACCCGCGGCCTGCGGGGTGTCATCGCCCGTCGCGAGCTGCTCGACCCTCGGCACCACGGGACCTACGCCCTGCAGCTGTGGTGGCACAAGGTCCTCCGCCGCCTGATGGTCTTCCCGCTGCTCGCGGTGGCGGTCGCAGCACCGCGCTGCTGGCGACTCGGACCGCTCTACCGGGCGGCCACCGTCGCCCAGGTCGCCTTCTACGGTGCAGCGGTCGCCGGTACCGCTCGTCCCGGCCTCGGGGGACGCGCCGCACCGCTGCTGGCCTTCCCCGCCTACTTCTGCATGGTCAACGTCGCGGCGCTGCGTGCCGTGGCGAACATCGTGACCGGCCGGCGCATCGACCGCTGGAACCCGGCTCGCGAGCGGGGCTAGAGACCCTCGGAGCGCAGCACCGAGCCGGCGGTGGCGGCGAGGATGCGCAGGTCGGTGCCGATGGACCGCGAGCGGATGTACTCGATGTCGAGACGCAGCCGCTCGTCGAAGTCGACGTCGTTGCGGGCCTCGACCTGCCACAGACCGGTCAGGCCGGGCTTCACCTCGAGCCGGGCGGTGTGCCACAGGTCGTACGTCTCGGCTCCGAACGACGTCGGACGAGGGCCGACGAAGCTCATCTGGCCCCGGAAGATGTTCCACAGCTGCGGGAGCTCGTCGAGGCTGGTCCGGCGCAGGAAGGCGCCGACCCTGGTGATCCGCGGGTCATCGGGGATCTTGAAGTCTGGCCAGGCGAGGATGTTGAGGTGGGCGAGGTCGGCCTTGCGCTCCTCGGCATCGATCACCATCGTGCGGAACTTGTACAGCTTGAACCGGTGACCGTCGCGGCCCGTGCGGTCCTGGGAGAACATCGCCTTTCCGGGCGAGTCGAGGCGGATCGCCAAGGCGATGACCGCGAGCAGGGGCACCAGGATCGGGGCCAGCACCAGGCACATGAACAGGTCGAGGAACCGCTTGGCGGCATCGTAGGCCGGTCGGCGAGGGGTCATCGGTCGTCACCGATGCGGTGATGCTGCCACGGGTCGTCGACGACCGGACCGCTCTCGACGACATCGTCGGCCGAGGCGTCCTCCGCCAGCTCGGCGTCGCCCACCGGTGGGGATGCCGGCAGGGCCGGTGGGAGCACGGACTCGGCCGAGGCGGCGTGGGCCAAGAGACCGTCGACGGTGAGGCCGTCGACCGGGAACTGGGCGACGCCGAGCGTCGGGAGGTCGGCATTCTCGACGAGACGGTGCGCCCACACCGTGGCCCCGATGACCGATTCCTCGGGCATGACCACATAGGTGGCCTCGGGCTCGTGGCAGACCTCGTCGGTGGTGCGGACGGCCTCGTCGACGCTGGCGCGGGTCGCCTCGTCCAGCGGTCCGTCGATGCGCACGAGCGTCAGCGGACGCTCCCATCGCCGGCACCGCACCAACGCGTCGCCCAGCACGGCGACGATGCCCTCGGCGCCGGCGGCGGCGTGCGCCGCCCGCTGGGCTTCGACCCAACGGCCGATGGTGTAGGCGGCGGTCATCCCGCCCATGACGAGCAGGAGGACGTCGACCCGGTCGGACGTCAGCACGGACGCGGCGAGGACGATCACCGTGGCCCAGGCCGACGGTTGTCGGCCGAGGCGGGGTGTCGCCCGCTGCGAGCAAGTTCCATGCATGGGGATCAACCTAGATGGACGTCTTCGGAACGTCACCCCCGCGATCGGAGGAACCGGAGAAGTCGGTACAGGTCGTTTGGCCCTATTTTGGCGTCGGGGTGCGACAGAGGGTCCGGCAGTCGCGAGGTGTGCGAGCGTCCCTACGAATCGGGGTGGATCACCACGTGGCGACGGCGATCCTCGCCCTCGCTCGACGTGTAGACGCCGTCGATCTCGTTCACCGCGTCGTGGACGACCTTGCGATCAGGCGGGGACATGGGCTCGAGCGCCACCCGGTCGCCGGTCTCGATGACCTGAGCCGCGAGCTTCTGGGCGAAGCGGATGAGGGCCTCGGTACGGCGGGCCCGGTAGCCCGCGACGTCGACCCGGAGGCGACCTTCGAGACGGCCGGCGTGCTGCTGCGCGACGGCGGTGCGGGTCAGCTCCTGGATGGCCGAGAGGGTGGCACCCTTCTGGCCGACGAGCAGGCCGAGGTCCTCGCCCTCGACGGCGATCTCGATGGCCTCGCCGTCCTCGGTGGTCTCGACCGAGACCTCGGCGTCGGCGCCGAAGGCCTCGACCAGGCCTCGGACGAAGTCGACCGCCGTGGGCTCCTGCTCGGACAGTGCGATGTCGCTCATTGCTGCTCCTCCGGACCCGCGGCTGCGGGACGTTTCGTTGGTGTGAGATCGTGCGCCCGCATCGGCGGGCGTGGTGGACCCGGCGACCGGCTGGGGCGCGGGGTCGACGGGCGGGGTCGACGTGAGTGCGTCGTCCTGCGGCTCGGCTGCCTCGTCGGGGGCGTCCGGGGCGTCCGGTGCGGGGCGGCGGGTGCCGCCGCCCGAACGACCACGGCCCCGGCTGCGACGTCCGCCGGAGCGCTCGCCGCTCTCGGCTGCGGCGCCGTCCCGGTCATCGTCTTGTGTCGAGTCCGTGTCGGGACGATCGTTGCGACCCCGTCGGCGCTTGCCGCCGCCCTGGTTGCGTCGGCCCTTGGGGCGCCGGGTGCGGCGTTCCATCTTGGGCCGGGGGCGCGTGGGCTTCACGCGTGCTCGGACGCGCGCCTCGGTGGTGCGCAGTCCGAACAACGACACCCGCCCCTCGTCGAGGACCTCGATCTCGAGGTCGGCCTCGTCGACGCCGAGCGCGTCGAGGGCACGGGCTCGGGCGAGTTCCACGGTGCGTCCGGTGGTGACGACCCACTGCACAGGTCGCTACCGCCGCTTCCGCTTCTTCTTCTTCGAGCTGGGTTGATGTTTTCCACCCGGGGTGCCGCGCCCGTTCGACCCGTTGGACGGCGTCGCCTTGGCCGGACCCTTGGTCCCGGCCTTCGCAGTGCCCGCCTTGGCGGCGCCGGCCTTGCCGGTGGCCGGCTTGCCCTTCGCCGAGCCGCTCTTCTCCTTGAGTTCACGAGCCTCGGCCGCGGCCTTGTTGGCCTTCGCGCCGATGGAGTCGTGGCCGCCGTAGAGCGAGCGGGTGATGTAGCCCTGCAGCCCGATGCGGTAGAGGCTCGAGGTCACCCAGTAGATGACCAGCGCTGCCGGGAAGTTGATGGAGATGATGCCGAAGAAGGCGGGCATCACCTTGAGCAGCAGCTGCTGCTGGGGCATCGCTGCGGCGCCGTTGGGGGTCCGGGCCGACACCTGCTTCTGCTGGAGGTACTGGGCACCGATCATGATGAGGATCAAGGCCAGGTAGGGGAGGCCGTGGATGATCGAGTCACCCAGGGCCTGCGAGGTCGACTCGGAGAGGTCGAGCCCGAAGCTCACCATCTCCTTCTTCTGGTCGAGCGCCTCGAACAGTGCGCTGTCGGGGGACAGGTACTTCGGATCGAACGTGCCGTCGTCGCCGAACCGCGTCAGGCCGCGGATGACGTTGAAGAGCAACAGGAACACCGGCGCCTGGACCAGCAGGGGGAGGCAGCCACCCAGCGGGTTGAGCTCGTTCTCCGAGTAGAACGCCATGAGCTCTTGGTTCATCTCGTTGCGGTCGCCACCCTTGTGCTTCTCCTGGATCTTCTTCAGCTCGGGCTGCAGGAGCTGCATCTTGATCATGCCCTTGGTCCCCTTGAGCGTGAGGGGCGTGGTCACGACCATGACGAGCATCGTCATGAGCATGATGGCGACCATGTAGTTGGGCACCAGCTCGTAGAAGAAGGCCAGGATGCGGGCGGCGAACTCGAGGATGGAATCGAACATCAGACGGTCTCTCTCGGCGATCGGGGGGTGGCGGTCGCCATCGGGGTGTCGGAGGTGGGCCCGGAGATGGGCCCGGTGGTCCCGGGAACCGGGTCGTAGCCGTGCCCGCCCCAGGGGTGACAGCGGGCGAGGCGGCGGAGGGCGTACCAGCCGCCTCGGACCGCACCGTGGGCTTCGACGGCCTCACGGGCGTAGGTGGAGCAGCTCGGCACGTAGCGGCACGGGGAGATCCGGCCCTCGGTCAGCTTCTGGTAGAGCCAGAAGATCCGGTCGAGCACGCGGGCGACGGGGCTCATCGGGCCGTTCCGGACTGGCCGCCGGATCGGGCGACCGCGCCGACGGCGCCCACGAGGTGGTGCCGGAGCTCGTCGAAGCCCAGCGGCACGGCGGCCGGGGTCGCACCGACGAGGTACTGACCGGCCGGGAGGCCGTCGGCGTCGTCGAGCTCGGTCATGAGGACACGGAGGCGGCGGCGGAGACGGTTGCGGACCACGGCCGGGCCGATCGCCTTGCCGATGGCGTAGGCCACGGCGGGCTCGAGGCGCTCGAGCGACGCATCCGGCACTCCGGGGTCGGGATTTTCGGCGCGGACGACCCACACGGGGCCGGATCGGCCACGTGTCCGACTGGCGGACAGCGCAGCGAACGATCGTCGGGTCCGGACCGAGCCGACCACCTCGGCGCTCAGGCCGACAGCTTGGCGCGGCCCTTCTGGCGCCGGTTGCGGACCACGGCCCGGCCGGCACGGGTCTGCATGCGATGACGGAAGCCGTGACGACGGGCTCGACGCTGCTTCTTGGGCTGGTAGGTGCGCTTCATGGAATGGTTCCTCCTGGGAGAGCGGTGGCGCCGGCGGGCGGTGGGGTGCGCCGGGCGTGGTCGCGCGCACACAGGGCGCGCCGAGCCAACGGACCACGCTACCGATCGCGTGGTCCCGGCCACCAACCGAGGCCCAGGTGGCCACGATCATCGCCGCCCGATCATCCCAGCCACCGCCACCCCGAACGCGGATCCCCTCCGTCGCCGGATCGTCATCGCCTCGTCACCGGACTGTGACCCATTGCACACCTGCGAGCGCGACCACCGCCTCTGACATGGGCTTTCGCGAGCCCTTGCACGGGCCCCGCGGGATGCTGCTACGGTGCGCCGCCACAACGGGGACGACCCTTCGGGCACCTCTCGAACCAGCAGTTGGCCCCGGAGTGGACGCCAGACGAACTCGGTCCGCCGAGCATCGTCGTTTTCTTTTCCACAGGTGTGGACGGAATTGTGGATTCTTGGCATCGGACACGGGAGGCGGTTCGTCCATGAGCGACGCCGAAACGGTCTGGAGCGGCTGCGCCGCCCTGCTCCGTGACCAAGTGTCCAGCGTGGTGTGGAGTTCGTCGTTCCAGAACGTCGAGCCCATCAGCTTCGACGGTCGGACCCTCGTGCTCGGTTTCCCGTCGTCGGTGGTGCGCGATCGCGTCCACGACCGCTACCTCGGGCTGCTGCGGGCCAATCTCCACGAACTGGGACACCTCGAGGTCGACCTGACCCTCGAGGCGCGGCCGCCGACGCCCCAGGAGCTCCCGCTCTTCGACGAACTCGCCGACATCCGTGGCACCGCCGTCGGCCGCCCGGCCCACGACGGCATCGGCCACGACGGCACCGGCGGTCCCGGTCTCGACCGCGCCGCACCCAGCGGCACGAGCCTCAACGGTGGCGGCATCAGCGCGGCCACCGGCGCCGCCACCCTCAACGATCGCTACACCTTCGACGCCTTCGTCACCGGTGCATCCAACCGCTTCGCCCACGCCGCCGCCCTGCGCGTCGCCGAGACACCCGCGCGCAGCTACAACCCGCTGTTCATCTACGGCGACGCCGGTCTCGGCAAGACCCACCTGCTGCAGGCCATCGGCAACTACGTGCTCGAGAACTACCCGAGCTACAAGGTCCGCTACGTCACCTCCGAGCAGTTCCTGTCGGAGTTCGTCGACTCGATCCGGGCCGGCACCAACGAGGCCTTCAAGCGGCGGTTCCGCGACATCGACGTCCTCCTGGTCGACGACATCCAGTTCTTCGAGGGCAAGAAGGAGACCCAGGAGGAGTTCTTCCACACCTTCAACCACCTCCACCAGTCGAACCGCCAGATCGTGCTGTCGTCCGATCGCCCGCCGGACGCCATCCCCACCCTCGAGGACCGCCTCCGCACCCGGTTCGTCATGGGCCTGCTCACCGACATCCAGCCCCCCGACCTCGAGACCCGCCTCGCCATCTTGCGCAAGAAGGCCGAAGACGAGGTCTCCCCGGTGTCGGCCGAGGTGCTCGAGTTCATCGCGGCGTCGATCAACGACAACAACATCCGCTCGCTCGAGGGCGCACTGACCCGCCTCACCGCCTGGGCCAGCCTCACCCAGGAGGTCCTCACCACCGAGCGGGCCACCGAGATCCTCACCGACCTCGTCTCCGAGCGCGAAGCCCGGCCCATCACGCCCCAGACCATCCTCGACACCACCGCCGAGTACTTCGGCTACACGGTCGAGGAGCTCATCGGCCGCTCCCGCACCCGGCCGCTCACCACGGCCCGTCACGTGGGGATGTATCTGTTCCGCGAACTCACCGACCTGAGCTTCCCGAACATCGCCAAGGAGTTCGGTGGACGCGACCACACCACGGTCATCCACGCGGTCGACCGGATCAAGACCCAGATGAAGGAGCGCCGACAGGTGTTCCAGCAGGTCACCGACCTGATCCAGCGCCTCAAGGCCGACGGATGACCCCGCACGCCCTGTGGACGAGTTGTGGACAACCCGCCCCTCGACCCCGGCACAACCTCGGGATGACCTCGGGACGCCCGATGAGGGGCACTTCGGCCGTGGCGACCACTGTCCACAGGTCGGGCGCCGCGATGGGGGACAGCGCTGTGTACGACCTGGGGGCCCAGACCTCCGACCGGGGACGCGATGGCCGCGACCGGGCGATCTCCGAGCATCCTCTGGACGGCTGGGGACAACGCCCGGACAACGATCGCCCCGCTGACCTGCTCCGATGGGGCAGTATCCACAATCCACAACACCCACCACTTCCCCCGAAGAAGACTTCACTCATCACTGGGAAGCAGAAGGAGCGGAGCGCACCGTGAAGTTGCGATGTGAACGAGATGTCCTCGCCGAGGCGCTGGCCACCGCCGGCCGGGCCGTGGCCAGTCGGGGCGCGCTGCCGGTGCTGTCGGGTGTGCGCATGGAGCTCGCCGGCGACCATTTGACCCTCACCGGCTCCGACCTCGAGCTCACCGTGTCGGTGCGCATCACCGTCGCCGGCCTCGCCGACGGCGTCGCCGTGGTGCCCAGCCGCCTGGTGAACGACATCGTCAAGGCACTCGAGCCGGGCGCGGTCGAGTTCGAGACCACCGACGACGCCGCCCGCATCGCCTCGGGTCGCTCGGAGTTCTCGCTCAAGCCGTTGCCGGCCGACGAGTTCCCCCGCGTGGCCGCCGTCGAGGGCGACGAGGTGCGCTTCGACGCCGAGGCGCTCGTGGGCGCCCTGCGCAAGGTCCTGCCGGCCGCCAGCACCGACGACAACCGTCCCATCCTCACCGGCGTGCTCCTGGCCGCCGAAGAGGGTGGCGAGGGCCTGCGGCTCGTCGCCACCGACAGCTACCGGCTCTCGGTGGTCGACCTCCCGGGCGTCAGCGTGCTGTCATCGGGCAAGTCGGTGCTCGTGCCGTCGCGTGCCTTGGCTGAGCTGTCCCGAGCGCTGAGCGAGGGCGGCGAGATCACCCTCCGCCTCGGCGAGCGCGACGCCAGCTTCGCCACCGGTGGTGACGAGGTCACCGGGACTCCCGGCATCGTGCTCACCACCCGCCTCATCGAGGGCGACTACCCGAACTATCAGGGCCTCATCCCGCAGAACCAGCCGAACCTGCTCACGGTGTCCCGCGAAGCGCTCGTCGAGGCACTGCGGCGGGTCAAGCTGCTCGCCCGCGACGCCACGCCGGTCCGCCTGGTGATGTCCGCCGACGGCCTCGAGCTCCGGGCCGTCACCCAGGACGTCGGCGAGGGCCTCGAGTCCCTCGACGCCACCTATGCGGGCGACGAGCTCACCGTGGCGTTCAACCCCGACTACCTGCTGGCCGGCATCGAGGCCGCCGGTGGCGACGAGGTCAGCCTGGCCACCACCGACTCCCTGAAGCCGGCGGTGGTCCGCGACCCGACCACCGACGACTTCCTGTACCTGCTCATGCCCGTGCGCGTGCAGTAGAGGGCTTGTCCCTCCACCTCCAACGGCTCTGGCTCCGCGACTTCCGCAGCTACACCAGCGCCGACGTCGAGCTGCCCGCCGGCACCACGGCCGTGATCGGCCGCAACGGGCAGGGCAAGACCAATCTGCTCGAGGCCATCGCGCACCTGTCGGGCACCTCGCTGCGGGGCGCGACCACCGAGTCGATGGTGCGGGTCGGGGCCGAGCGGGCCATCGTCCGTGCCGAGGCGCGGCGTGGTGCCCGTGACCTGCTGTTCGAGGCCGAGCTCAACCTCCGCGGTCGCAATCGGATGCAGCTCAACAAGCAGCCCGTGAAGCGCCGGCGCGACCTGCTCGAGGCCCTCACGGTCACGATCTTCAGCCCCGACGACCTGGTGCTGGTCAAGGGGAGTCCAGGCGTGCGCCGCGACTGGCTCGACGAGGCGGTGGTGGGCCTCGACAGCCACGCCGACCAACTCCGATCCGACGTCGACCGCGCCGTGAAGCAGCGCAACGCCCTGCTGAAGTCGGCGCGGGGCCGACTCGACGATGCGGCTCGACTCACCCTCGACGTGTGGGACGATCGGCTCACCCGGGCCGGGGAGGCACTGGCCGCCCGTCGCCGAGCCGTCCTCCAGACACTGACGCCGGGAATCACGGTCGCCTACCGCGACCTCGCAGGCCACGCGCTGCCGGTCGGCGCCACCTACCAGGCGGCGTGGGCGGTCGAGGGCCTGGCCACGGCGCTTGCCGGCTCCCGCGAGCAGGACCTGCGGCGAGGCGTCACCACGGTGGGGCCCCACCGCGACGAGATCGCGTTCACCCTCGACGACCTGCCGGCTCGCACCCACGCCTCGCAGGGCGAGCAGCGGTCGCTGGCGCTGGCCCTGCGTCTCGCCGTGCACCGGGCCATCACCGACACCACGGGCGTCAGCCCGATCCTGCTGCTCGACGATGTGCTGTCCGAGCTCGACGTGGGCCGCAGCGAGGCCCTCCTCGCCCACCTGCCCGCGGGCCAGACGCTGCTCACCACCGCCGGCCCGCTCCCGGTCCAGACCGTGCCCGAGCTGATCCTGCGCATCGACGCCGGCCAGGTCCACCGCACCTCCTGATCACACCTCTGTCACACTGCAGACGTGGCCGCACCCGACGAGCCCGAGTTCCACGCCGGCGCACCCGTCGAGATGCAGCGCCTCCTCGACCGCGTGGTCCGCGGCATGGGGGCGCCGGGCACCGACGCCGTGGAGCTGGTGTTCAACCGATGGGAGGAGGTCGTCGGCACCGTGCTGGCCGCCCGCACCCGTCCCGCCGGCCTCGAACGCGGCCGCCTCGTGCTGGTGGCCGACGATCCGGCGGTCGTGAGCCACGTGCGCTGGCTCGAGCAGGACCTGATCGAACGGCTCGACGCGCTGCTGGGCGCCGGCCGGGTGACCGGCATCGACGTGCGGGTCACCGCGCCGGGTCGTCGCGGTCGCACCCACCGTCAGGACCCCGACGCCGGGTCTGCTGGAGCTCAGTGAGCTGACGGCGGCTCAGGCGCGGCTGGTGAGCTCGCGCAGGCGGGCCGTGAGTGCGGTGGGCGGCGCCAGGACCCGATCGATCAGCGACAGGCCGGGCGCTTCCATGGCGTCGAGGCGAGCGGAGCAGCGTCGGCACCTCTGCAGGTGGGTCAGCAGCGCGCGTTCGTCGTCGGAGTCGATGCTCTCGTCGAGGTAGTCGGCGAAGGAACCCAGCACTGCGTCGCAGCGGGCGCCCGCGGTGGAGCGCATGCCCTGCATCGCCGCGGTCCGCAGCTCGTCCATGGCGCCGACGGTCAGCTCGGCCGCGTCGATGCGGTTGATCCCGAGCACGTGGCCGATGTCGTCTGCCTCGAAGCCCTCGACGGCATGGAGCCACACCGACGTGCGGGCCGGCTCGTCGAGCAGACAGAGCGACGCCGCCAGCAGCGCGATGTCGCCGGTGGAGTCGAAGGGGAGGGCGGACGTGTCGGCGCTGAGGTCGAGGCCGTCGCACGGCGTCGGGCCCTGCGCCAGCGCGTGGCGACGCGTCGTGGCGAACAGCCAGGCCCGCGGATTCGTCCACGTGCCGATGTCGGTGGGCTGTTCGCCCAGGAGCTCCTGCCAGGCAGCTTCGACGGCCGAGTCGGCTCGGTCGACGTCGAGGGTGACGACGGACGCGAGGCGCCAGGTGGCGACCCGATGGCGTCGCAACATCGGCACGGACGACGACCGGTCGTCGGTGGTCAGCAGTTGGGTCAGCAGACGGTGGTCGTTGCGGGTGCTCGGTGACACGGCCGTGGCACTGCTGCCCGATCGCCACAGGCGCTCGACGAGGGCCAGTTCATCGGGTTCCGGGCTCGTGGTGTCGTCGTCCATCGCCAGCCTCGTCTCGTCTCATGGAGCCGGGGCGCCCCCCGTCGGATCGCCCCGTCCCGGCTCGCGAGCTCGCGATCCGGGGCGCTGTGGTGGTGTTCGCCGCCGAGCGGCGCATCTCCTACTCGGACCGTGCCCTCGATGGCGGGGAGACCCCCCTCGCGCTGGTAGGATCACACCGTTGTGACTTGGTTCGCTGACTGGGCGGACCCCTTGTGTCACCTGCACGTTCGCGGCCCTTCACCCAGCTCTGGGCCGCGGGGGATCTGACCCACGGAGGAGCACCTTGGCAGCCGAGCCAGCCTCGTACGGCGCGAACAACATGCGGGTCCTCGAGGGCCTCGAAGCGGTCCGGAAGCGCCCCGGCATGTACATCGGGTCCACCGGCCCGAACGGTCTGCACCACTGCGTGTGGGAGGTCGTCGACAACTCCGTCGATGAGGCGATGGCCGGGCACTGCAGCCGCATCGACATCACCATCCTCCCCGACGGTGCCTGCCAGGTCGTCGACGACGGCCGTGGCATCCCCACCGACATGAACAAGCAGCAGAAGATGTCCGGGGTCGAGATCGCCCTCACCAAGCTGCACGGCGGCGGCAAGTTCGACGGCGAGGGCTACAAGGTCTCCGGCGGCCTCCACGGCGTGGGCGTCTCGGTGGTCAACGCGCTGTCCGAGAAGCTCGTCGTCGAGGTCGACCGCGACGGCAAGCGCCACCGCATGGAGTTCGGCAAGGGCGGCGTGCCCCAGACCAAGCTCGAGGTCGTGGGCGACTCGCCCGCCGGGCGCACCGGCACGTCGGTGACCTTCTGGCCCGACGGCACCATCTTCGAGACCACCGACTTCACCTCCCGCATCATCCTCGAGCGCATCCAGATGATGGCGTTCCTCAACAAGGGCCTCGAGATCCGCTTCCAGGACAAGCGGGCCAGCACCCCCGAGCGCACCTACGACAACGAGCGCCACACCTTCCAGTACGCCGGCGGCATCGTCGACTTCGTGAAGCACATCAACAAGTCGAAGGAGAGCCTGTTCTCCAAGGTCGGCTACTTCGAGGGCGAGGACGAGACCCAGGAGGTCGAGATCGCCTTCCAGTGGAATTCCGGGTTCAACCGCGACGGCATCCACTCCTTCGCCAACGGCATCAGCACCATGGAGGGCGGCACCCAAGAAGAGGGCTTCAAGACCGCCCTCACGTCCACGGTGAACAAGTACGCCAAGGAGAAGGGGCTGTTCTCCAAGGCCAAGAAGGACCTCAGCCTCACCGGTGACGACGTCCGCGAGGGTCTCACCGCCGTCATCTCGGTGCGTCTCCAGGAGCCCCAGTTCGAGGGCCAGACCAAGGCCAAGCTGGGCAACACCTCGATGCGCAGCCTCGTCACCAAGGTCACCAACGACCAGCTCGCCGCCTGGCTCGAGGAGAACCCCGCCGAGGGCAACAAGGTCGTCAAGAAGGCCCTGCAGGCCGCCGAGGCTCGCGAGGCCGCCAAGTCGGCCCGCAACGCGATCCGCTCGAAGACGTTGCTCGACGGCGCCGGCATGCCCGACAAGCTCAAGGACTGCTCGGCCAAGGACCGCAGCGAGCGCGAGCTGTTCATCGTCGAGGGCGACTCCGCCGGTGGCTCGGCCGTCTCGGCCCGCGACCCTCGCACCCAGGCGATCCTGCCCATCCGCGGCAAGATCCTCAACGTCGAGCGGGCCCGCCTCGACAAGATGCTCAAGAACACCGAGGTCCAGGCCCTCATCTCGGCCATCGGCGCCGGCGTGGGCGAGGAGTTCGACAACGAGAAGCGCCGCTACGACAAGGTCATCGCCATGTGCGACGCCGACGTCGACGGCAGTCACATCCGCACCCTGTTGCTCACCTTCTTCTTCCGCCAGATGAAGCCGCTGGTCGAGTCCGGATGCATCTACATCGCGCAGCCGCCGCTGTACTCCACGGCGGTCGGCAAGGAGAAGATCTACCTCAAGGACGATCGGGCCAAGGACGCGTTCCTCGCCGATCACCCCAACCACAAGAAGGACTTCCAGCGCCTCAAGGGCCTGGGCGAGATGGACGCCTCCGAGCTCGAGGCCACCACGATGAACCCCGACAGCCGAACGTTGCTCCAGGTCACCGTCGAGCAGGCGGCCCTGGCCGACGAGATCATGTCGGTCCTCATGGGCGACGACGTCGCCGCCCGCAAGGACTTCATCGTCACCAACGCCAAGGACGTCAAGTTCCTCGACATCTGAGGTCACGAGCACAACCGATCAAGTTGTGACCACAATGGCCGATGAATCCGTTATGGGACTTTTGTCGGTCGCGCCGTCGTGGCCCGTTCTGCGAGTGAGGTGATGACGACGACGCGTCGCATCTGGCTGCTGACGGCGACTCTGCTGGTCTGCACCATGGGGTCCTGGCTGTTGCTCGACGTCGGGTCGATGCGCCAGGGCGCACTCCCGTGGTGGGCACTCGCCATGGGTTTCGCCGCCGCCGAGGTGTTCGTCGTCCATGTCCACCTGCGCCAGGACGCCTACTCCTTCTCGCTCGCCGAGGTACCCCTGGTCATCGGCCTCCTCCACGCCGGCGCGGACGCGTTGATCGTCGGTCAGATGATCGGCACGGTGATCGCCCTCGTCGCCCACCGTCGACAGCCACTGCTGAAGGTGGGCTTCAACGTGGCCGACTTCGCCGCCAGCACCACGGTGGCCATCTTCGTGTTCGATCGACTGGTCGGCAGCGGCGACCCGTTCGTGCCCAGTCGGTGGCCCGCCATGTTCACCGCCGCCATGGCGGCCGCAGTGGTGAACGTGGCCCTCATCGGCGTGGCCATGAAGCTCGCCGACGGACAGGTGGACTACCGCAAGCTGATGCAGGTGAATCTCTTCGGCCTGGTGGTTGCCGCGGCCAACACGGCGTTCGCGCTCGCCGGTGCGCTCGTGGTGCGCACCGAACCGGCTGCCGTCGCCCTCCTGGGCGTGCTGGCGGCCACGCTCCTCATCGCCTACCGGGCGTATGCGAACGAGCGCCGCCACCACGAGAGCCTGGAGTTCCTGTACGAGTCGACCCGGGCGCTCACGCAGCATCGGGAGCTCGGGGGTGCGCTCGTCGCCCTGCTCGAGAACGCGTGCGAGACGTTCCGCTCCTCGGTCGGAGAGCTGATCCTGTTGTCCCCGGACGATCTCTCCGGCGCCGCCCGGACCGTCGTTCGTCCGGGCAGCCCGTCGGTCGTGATGCAGCCCGTGCCACATCTGCCCGACGACCCCTTGTGGCAGCTCCTGCTCCACGTCCACGAACCGGTCCTGGTCGACCTGACGACCGCTGATGTCTTCATCGTGGAGCGCCTGAGGGAGCTCGGGATCGCCAACGCGATGATCACGCGGCTCGAGGGCGAGCATCGGCCGATCGGGCTCCTGGTGATCGGGGGCCGCCTGAGTGACGTCACCCCGCTGAACCACGGCGATCTGCGACTGTTCGCAACCGTGGCCAACCACGCGGCGCTCTCGCTCGAGAACGACCAGCTCGAGACCTCGGTGACGACCTTGCTGGAGCTCGAACGTCAGTTGTCCCATCAGGCGTTCCACGACGCCATGACCGGCCTCGCCAACCGCGCCCAGTTCCGGCGTTACCTCGACGAGGTGGTCCGGGATCGCCGCCGAGCGAGCGCCGTCGTGATGTTCATCGACCTCGACGACTTCAAGGCCATCAACGACACCATGGGCCACGCGTCCGGCGATGAGCTGCTCCGGGTCGTGGCTGGCCGCCTGATCGACGCCGTGCGGTCTGATGACCTCGTGGCGCGGCTCGGCGGCGACGAGTTCGCGGTGTTGCTCAGTCCCGACGGGCGCGATTTCGACTTGGTCGCGCGCCGGATCGTCACCGAGATCTCGCGGCCCGTCGAGGTCGGCGACCAACTGGTGCGAGTGACGTGCAGCATCGGCATCGCCGTGGCCGAGGACGCCGAGACAACCGACGAGCTGATCCGCAACGCTGACACCGCCATGTACGAGGCGAAGGCGCGCGGCAAGGGCCGTCACCAGCGATTCACCGCCGAGCTGTACGCCAACGTCCACGCGAAACACGTCCTGCACCACGAGCTCGAGCAGGCCATGGCGCTCGAGCAGCTCACCGTCCACTTCCAGCCCTTCGTCGAGCTGACCTCCGGCCGAGTCATCGGCGCGGAAGCGCTGGTGCGCTGGCGTGGGGACGACGGCTCGCTGCATCCGGCGAGCGCGTTCATCGACTTCGCGGAGGAGACCGGGCAGAGCGTGGCCATCGGCCGGTTCGTCATCGATCGAGCCATCGCGGATGGTGCGCACCTGGTGCGGTCGTGCGGCCCGGACTTCTGCGTCGCCGTCAACGTCTCTGGGCGCCAGCTCAGCCAGAGCGACGTCACGTCCGACATCCGCCGAGCACTCGAGCTCCACGGGCTCGACCCGAGCCGGCTGGTCGTCGAGATCACCGAGACGGCCGTCATGGCCGACATCGACGCCAATCTCGAGCGACTGCGAGACCTTCGGGCGATGGGCGTCCGGCTGGCGCTCGATGACTTCGGCACCGGCTACTCGTCACTGAGCCATCTCCGCGACTTCCCCATCGACCTGCTGAAGGTCGCGAAGTCGTTCATCGAAGGGATGGGCCACTCCGAGGAGCATGCGGTGTTCTTGCGGGTCATCGTCGAACTGGGCCACGCGCTCGGCATGGCGGTCGTCGGCGAAGGCGTGGAGACCGTCGAACAGGCCGAGGTGCTCGCGGTCCTCGGATGTGAGTACGCACAGGGCTATCTGTACGACCCAGCCCTCGACGTCGATGGATTCTTGGCGCGGTACGCAACGCGACCGGTGGATCGAAGATCTTGAATCAGTGATTGTTTAAATACCAAATGTGGTGATACAAGTACTTTCGTGGATCCTGAACCGACGACCGACGTACCGACGCCGGTCGTACCGCTCCAACGGCTGCGAGGTCGTGGAGTCTCGTGGGACCACCACGTGACCGTCGACGGTGATCCCTCGGCGCCCGCGGGCTCGTTCACCCCGAGCGTCGCACCCTGCGCCAGATGGTCGAGCGCAGCATGAGGATGCTCGGGCCGGCTCGCGTCGCAGCCATCGCGGCCCTCTTGACGATGACCACCGTCGGAATTCCCACCGTCGCGTCCGCGACCCCGGAGCCCGTGACTCGCGTCGCATCCTCGGACGCCGCAGGGGCGGCGCCGGTGACGACCGGTTCGGTGATCGTGCGGGCACTCGATGGCGACCTCGCGACCGCCCGATCCGCCGTCGTGGCCGCGGGTGGACGCATCGAACAGGACCTCGGCATCGTGGGGGCGGTCTCGGCAACACTGGAGGCACCGGCTGCGGAGCTCTTGGCTCGGGACGACCACGTCGTCGTCACCCCCGACGTCGGCCTGCAGTTGCACGGTGCCGGAACGACGGACGGCGCCGGTACCAGCCTGGCCACGGTCAGGCAGCACGTGCGGGTCGAGGACCGTGCCACCGGCAAGGGCATCGACATCGCGCTCATCGATTCCGGCATCACGCCCGTGCGGGGCATGCAGTCGGCAGCGCAGGTCGTGAACGGCCCGGACCTCTCGTTCGAATCGGGCAACCAGAACCTCCGCCACCTCGACACCTACGGCCACGGCACCCATCTCGCCGGCATCATCAACGCAACGCCCGATGGAACCGGTGCGTCCGGGGTGGCGCCGAACGCCCGCATCGTCAGCCTGAAGGTGGCCGATGCCACCGGTGCCACCGATGTCTCCCAGGTGATCGCGGCACTCGACTGGGTGGTCCACAACCGGACGAGCAACGGCCTGAACATCCGGGTCGTGCTCCTCGCCTTCGGAACGGACGCCCGGGTCGACCACGCCGTCGACCCGCTGCACGCCGCAGTCGACGCCGCCTGGGCCAGTGGCCTCGTGGTGGTGGTGGCCGCAGGGAACTCGGGCGACGTGCGCACGGGACTCAACAATCCGGCGGACGACCCCTTCGTCGTTGCGGTCGGTGCGGCCGACACCGGAGTCAGCGCCGACACGTCCGACGACACCGTGCCCTCGTGGTCGGCCCGCGGCGACGCCGTGCGCAACCCGGACGTCGTGGCCCCGGGCAAGTCGATCGTGAGCCTCCGGGTTCCCGGGTCCTACATCGACGCCAACTTCGGCGGCGATGCACGCGTCGGCACGCACGGGTTCAAGGGTTCCGGCACCTCCCAGGCGGCGGCGGTCACGGCTGCGATGGCCGCGCTCTTCCTCGAACGCGACCCGGCGCTCACCCCGGATCAGATCAAGTACGGGCTCATGGCCGGTGCCCGTGACATCGCGGCCGCTCCGGCGAGCCGCGACGGCTCCGGCCTCATCGACTTCCCGGGCGGCCAGCACCGGGCGATCCGGACGCCGTCCGACAAGGTCCGGCAGGGCTTCCGCAATTCGTCGGGGAGCGGCTCGTTGGAGGCTTCGCGTGGTACGCACCACGTCCAGGTCGCCGTGACCGACGACGCCGGCAACATCACCGGGTGGAAGACCCTCGAAGGTGAACACACCGCGTTCGGTACCGAGTGGGCGGGCGTGAAGTCCGTTCGCGTCGCTTGGACCGGCGGCTCGTGGTCGGGTGCGTCGTGGTCCGGTGCGAGTTGGTCGGGTGCGTCGTGGTCGGGTGCGTCGTGGTCGGGTGCGTCGTGGTCGGGTGCGTCGTGGTCGGGTGCGAGTTGGTCGGGTGCGTCGTGGTCGGGTGCGTCGTGGTCGGGTGCGTCGTGGTCGGGT
>JBFJNI010000027.1:0-38217 GCA_041618235.1 Acidimicrobiales bacterium | reverse complement strand
GACAACGGCACGACCGACAACGGCACGACCGACAACGGCACGACCGACAACGGCACGACCGACAACGGCACGACCGACAACGGCACGACCGACAACGGCACGACCGATGTCCTGGACGCCGGCGTCCAGATCGGGGCAGGGAGCCCGCAGCAGGATGCCGGCAACCCCGGTGATGACCAGCACGCCAGTGGAGGTCAGGGCGCCAGTGGAGGTCAGGGCGCCGTCACCACCACCGGAGACACGACCACCGGAGCCGCCGGCAACAGCGGCGCAGCGGTCGAAGGGGATCTCGTCGTCGTGCAGGACGACCTCGACGGTGCGGTGCTCGACTCCAGCGGCAGCATCCAGACGCCCGTGGCGGCGGCCCCGGTCACGACGGAGACACCGGTGGCCGTTCGCGCCCCCGTGCCCGTGCGAGCGATCTCCGCCGCGCCGCACGCCGCCAGCCCCGGCCTCGAAGCCCTCGATCTCGGGGAAAACGCTGTCATCCAGCCCTCCGCTCCGCCGATGCTCCCACGCACCGGCGCCGACGAGATCGATGCGTTGACCGCGGTCGGCCTCGCCGTCGCAGCAGTCGGCATGGTCCTCGTCCGCACCTCACGCCGGCTGATCCGGACGTCCGGCAGCTGAGGGGAGCCGGAGCCCGTCCTCCGGCGCGACACTCGAGCCGGCCGGTCAGAAGTCCCCTTCGTTGCGACGGACGACCCGCAACACCCGGTCGATCCCGCGGTGGTCGACCTGCTCGGGGCCACCCAGGCCGAACTCGATCTCGCCGAGCGCGGCCGCTGCGGCCTCGGCCATCGAGCGACCAGCATCCGTGATCGACGCCAGGGTGGTGCGACCGTCGTCGGGGTGTGGCCGGCGCTCGACCAGGCCGTCGCGCTCGAGGCGGTCGACCGTGTTCGTCACGCTGGCGGCGTGCACCTGCAGGCGTTGGCCCATCTTCCCCAGCGGCAGCGCCCCGGTGCGGGTGAAGTGCAACAGGGCGAGTGCCTCGAAGCGCGAGAAGGTGAGGCCGAAGGGCGCCAGCGCCCCGTTGATCCGGGCGAGCACGATCTGGTGCGCTCGGGTGATCGACGTGGCCGCCGACATGGCGTCGATCGATGACCAGCCGTGGCGGGCCCAGTTCCGGCGCGCCTCCTCGACGGGATCGAAG
Source organism: Acidimicrobiales bacterium (assembly GCA_041618235.1). Taxonomy (GTDB): domain Bacteria; phylum Actinomycetota; class Acidimicrobiia; order Acidimicrobiales; family Salinilacustritrichaceae; genus Salinilacustrithrix. The sequence continues at coordinate 37,061 of JBFJNI010000027.1, read as the reverse complement.
CCCAGGCTCGTGACGTCAGCGCCCATGGTCGATACACTACGACCAGTTACTTGGACATCAAAGTAAATCCTGAGGGGCGAGCATGAGCGATCAGACAGCACCCGGCGACCAGTACCGCGCGGCCTGGCAGCAGGCCTACGACGCCGCGACGTTGCGCGACGAGTCGTTCACCACCCGCTCCGGTGTGCCGGTCGAGCCGGTCTACGGCGACGCCCCCTTCCCCGGCCAGTACCCGTACACCCGAGGTCTCCACGCGTCCGGCTACCGGTCGCGCCTGTGGACCATGCGGATGTTCGCCGGCTTCGGCACCGCGGAGGACACCAACGGTCGCTTCAAGGAGCTGCTCCGCAACGGCGGCACCGGCCTGTCCACCGCGTTCGACATGCCCACCCTCATGGGCCGCGACTCCGACAGCGACTGGGCACTCGGTGAGGTCGGCCGAGCGGGCGTGGCCGTCGACACCCTCGCCGACATGGAGGACCTCTTCGCCGACATCGACCTCTCGGGTGTGTCGACGTCGATGACCATCAACGGTCCGGCCCCGATGATCATGGCGATGTACATCGCGGTCGCCGAGAAGAACGGCGTCGATCGATCGGCGCTGTCTGGCACCATCCAGAACGACATCTTCAAGGAGTACCAGGCGCAGAAGGAGTTCATCTTCCCGCCTCGCCCGTCGGTCCGGCTCATCACCGACATGATGAAGTTCACCTCGGCCGAGATGCCGCGCTGGCACCCGATCTCGATCTCGGGCTACCACATCCGCGAGGCCGGCTCGACCGCTGCTCAGGAGCTGGCGTTCACGCTCGCCAACGGCTTCGCCTACGTCGAGGCGGCGGTCGCCGCCGGACTCGACATCGACGACTTCGCCCCCCGCCTCAGCTTCTTCTTCAACGCCCACTCCGACTTCTTCGAGGAGATCGGCAAGTTCCGGGCCGCCCGCCGCATCTGGGCCCGCTGGATGAAGGAGCGCTACGGCGCCACCAGCCCGAAGTCGCACATGATGCGCTTCCACACCCAGACCGCCGGCGTGTCGCTCACCGCACAGCAGCCGCGCAACAACATCGCTCGGGTGGCCATCCAGGCGCTGTCGGCGGCGCTCGGCGGCACCCAGTCGCTGCACACCGACAGCTACGACGAGGCCCTCGCCCTCCCCACGGAGGAAGCCGCTCGCATCGCGCTCCGCACCCAGCAGATCGTGGCCCACGAGACCGGCGTCACCAACGTGGCCGACCCCCTCGGCGGCGCCCCTTACGTCGAGTGGATGACCGACGAGATGGAGCGTCAGGCCGAGGAGGTCTTCGCCCACCTCGACGACCTCGGCGACGGATCGATCCTCGAAGGCGTGTACGCCGGCATCGACAACGGCTACTTCATCGGCGAGATCGCCGACTCGGCCTACCGCTTCGAGCGCGAGGTCAACGCCGGCGAGCGCATCATCGTCGGAGTCAACGCGTTCACCGACGGCAACGACGACAGCGAGCAGAACCTGCTGCGCATCGGCAACGAGGTCGAGGAGTACCAGCTCAAGCGCCTCGCCGCGGTGAAGCAGGACCGCGACTCCGATGCCGTCGCCACCGCCCTCGAGCGCATCCGCACCGAGGCGGCCGACCCCACCGTCAACCTCATGCCGGCGTTCATCGACGCAGTGAAGGCCTACGCCACCGAGGAAGAGATCGTGCACGCCCTCGAATCCGAGTTCGGCACCTACGTCGAGACCACGGTCGTCTGATCATGGCTGACGAACAGATCCGCATCGTCCTCGCCAAGCTCGGCCTCGACGGCCACGACCGTGGCCTTCGTGTCGTCACCCGCATGCTGCGCGACGCCGGCTTCGAGGTCATCTACCTCGGGCTCCGTCAGACCACCGAGATGGTCGTCGCCGCCGCGATCCAGGAGGACGCCGACGCGGTCGGCATCTCGCTCCACAACGCTAGCCACATGACGCTCGCACCTCGCATGGTGCAGGCCCTACGCGATGCCGACATCGACATCCCGGTCATCCTCGGCGGCATCGTCCCCGACGCCGACGTGAAGTCGCTCGAGGACGCCGGCGTCGCCGCCATCCTCGGCCCGGGCGCCTCGGCCGCCGACGTCGCCTCGGCCGTGCGCGACGCCGTCGCGTCGTCCGCCGCCGCACCCAACCCCTAGGAGATATTTCGTTGATTCCTCAGTCATGCGCTGCGGAATCAACGAGAGATTCCCCCTGGTCAGGCGGGAGAGGCGACGAAGACCGGGATCACCCGGTCGGTGCTCTCCTGGTACTCGGCGTACGGCGGGTACGCCGCGACAGCCCGCTCCCACCACACGGCGCGCTCGTCGCCCTCGACCTGGCGCACGACGGCGTCGAAGGGTTCTGGGCCGTCCTGGATCATGACCGCGGTCGGGTCGGCGACGAGATTGTGATACCAGACCGGGTGCTTCGGCGCGCCGCCCATCGACGCGACCAGGGCGTACTCGCCGTCGTGCTCGACCCGCATCAGCGCGGTCTTGCGGAGCTTGCCCGACTTGTTGCCTCGGGTCGTCACGATGATGATCGGCATGTTGGTGTTGCGCAGCGTGTTCGCCTCGCGCCCACCGGTCGCCTCGTAGGTCTCGACCTGCTCTCGGACCCAGTCCCACGTGCTCGGTTCGTACTCACCAGTCAACGGCATGCCATCACCCTACGAATGTCGGGCCTCGATCCCACCTCACTCCACCTCTGCGTCCGAGGGCCGATCGCCGAGCAGGTAGCGGGCCCCGGGGCCGAGCGAGGCCGCCGCGTCGTCGGGGTTGTAGAGGGCACACCGCTCGAGCGACAGGCAGCCACAGCCGATGCACGAATCGAGGTCATCGCGGAGCCGCTCCAGCACCGAGATCTGCTCGTCGAGCCGGGGGCGCCACGACGCCGAGAGCTCGGCCCAGTCGTCGTGCGTCGGCGTCCGCTTCGTCGGCAACCCGGCGAGCGCGTCCCGGATCTCGTCGAGCGTGAGGCCGACCCGTTGGGCGATCCGGACGAACGCCAGACGGCGGAGCGTGTCGCGGCTGAACCGCCGTTGACCACCCGCGCTGCGAGACGCGGTGACGAGCCCCTCCGACTCGTAGTAGCGCACGGCCGAGGGCGCGATTCCCGTCCGCGCCGCCACCTCGCCGATGCTGAGCTCTGACTCCATGACTCACCCCTTGACCTCAAGTGAACTTCAGGTCTTAGGGTACGCCTCATGCCCGTCACGACACCCACCTCGCTGCGCGATCTCAACCCGGCCGATGTCGTCGATGCCTACGACCGGCGCGGCCTCGCCACACTCCCTGATGCCGAGTTGGTCGACGCCGCAGCGCAGATCGTCGCCGAGCCCAAGGCCGCCGAGCCCGACTCGTTCGTCTTGCACGCTCCACTCGAGCTGCTCGCCCGGACGGCACTCCTCCACGGCGCGAGCGCAGACGTCCGCGATCGGGCCCGGCAGCGGATCGTCTGGGTGGCCGCGACGTACGAAGCTGCCGGGCCGGCGGTCGCGCTCCCCCATCTCACGCTCGACGACGTCGACGGTGCGGTCGCCGCCCTTCGTCGGGCCATCGCCGATTCCGATCCGGACGTCGCCGGAGCGGTCGGGCGCTGGCTGGGCAGGCGTGTCGACCCGCTCCGCCTCATCCGGCTCGTGGGCGACGAGATCGTTCCGAGCCTGGCCGCGGCCGCTCACGGGCCGATCTTCCTCCACCTCCTCCCCCGCGTCGCACCTCGCTCGTCCATCGCCGGCTCGATGTTCGGCTCCATGGCACGCGAGGTCGCTCGTCACCCGGACTGGGCGCTGACGTGGATGGACGGCGAGCGTCGATCGGCCCGGCCCGTCGCAGAGGCGCTGGCGAACACGCCGGTGGTCGGTCCTGCGTCGAGCACCTTCATCCATCCGACCATGAGCCACGTCGAGACCATCGGTGTCGCCGCCGAGGTCGCCGGCTCGTGCATCGGACCGGACGTCGACATCCCGACCGCCACGGTCGCCCTGCAGCGGATCGCCACGGCATCGATGCTCCTCGACGACCCCGCCCACGCGCCCTACGGATGGAGCCACTGCCTCACGATCCCCCAGGCAGTGGCGTCCATCGCCCCGCTGTTGCAGCATCCCGATCGGGCGCTGGCCGTGGCCGCGACCGAGGTCGTCGGGTTCCGGGCGACCACAGGGAAGGCCCCGCTCGCGACCCTCGATCCCGGGGTCGGGACCAACGGGCTCGTGGCGACGTTGCCCGGGGAGGTCGACATCCAGCGAGCGATCGACCACGCGGCCGTGCACCCCGATGCCCATCTGGCCAAGTACGTGGTCGCCTGCCTCGACGCGGCCCGCTCGGACTCCGACGGCGCTCGCCAGCACCTGGCGGCAGCGGCACACCTCAGCGAGTGGTGGCGACAGCTCCCGATGACCGACGACCCACTGCTCAGCGCCCGAACCTGAACCCGGGCACGGACGTCACAGCCGCAGCGCGTGACGTTCGATCAACTCGGCGGTGGCGTCGGGGTCGACATCGCAACCGATGTGTGCAGCCATCGCAGAGATCGCCTCCAGGTCCTGCTCCGCCCCGGGAGCACCGACGAGGCGGAAGAACTCCTCGAGCCCGGCCGGAGAGATGATCTCGAGGACTCGCACCGAGGTCTCGCCCGGGTTCCAGAAGGTGTGCCACTCACCCCTGGGCTTGAACACGAGATCGCCGGGTTCCGCCCGCACCTCGCGCCCACCGAGCACCGCGGCGAACGTGCCCTCGAGGACGAAGGTGAACTCGTCCTCCTTCGTGTGCATGTGCATCGGTGCGGCCAGCGCGCCGGGCGCGATCGTGTGCTCCACGAGTGCGAACCTGCCGCCGCTGTGGTGCCCGTCGATCATGTACCGGTCGGTGCATCCGTCTTCGGACCCGGTGACCTCGCCGTCGCCGGCGAGCAACACCCGTGAGGTCGTGGTCATCGTCGTTCCCCCGCGTCTCGTTCCATGTCGCGGATCATCTCCCGAGTCCGATGCGGGAGCATCGGGGGAAACCCTGATTTCCGACGATCAGTTCGAACGACGTACCGCGAGCAGCGCCGCCTCGGTGCGGCTCCGGACGCCGAGCTTGGCGAGAACCCGGCCCACGTGGTGCTCCACCGTCTTCGCGCTGATGAAGAGCCGATCCGAGATCTCGGCGTTCGACAAGCCGTGGCTCAGCAGCCCGAGGACCTCTTGCTCTCGCTCGGTGAGATCCGTGTTCCCCCGAGCGCCGGTCCGTGTCGGCGCACCCCACGACCGCAACAGAGCCGACGAGGCGTCCACATCCGGCGATGCGCCGAGTCGCGAGAACGTCGCTCGCGCCTCGGTTGCCGCGGCGATCGCCGCCTGCTGTCGTCGGGGAGCGAGTGCCTTGGCGAGCTCGAGCCGGGCCAGCGCCAGCTCGTAGGGCAGGTCGGCGGCCGACAGCATCGTCATCGCCTGGCGGATCGCCGTGAGACCGGCGTCGTCGGCGGGATCGCTGCAGAGCCGAGCTTCGGCGACGCACGAGAGCGCCAGCAGATAAGGCGACGAACCGTCGCGGACCAGCTCAGCGAGATCCTCCGCGGCGGCGGCCGCAGCCGCGTGGTCGCTCGCCGCCAGGCGGGCATCGACGAGCCGTGCGAGCAGCGGTGCACGCACATGTGGCTCGCCCGAGGCACCACTGAGTGCGACCTCGAGCAGCTCGGCCGCCGCCTCGGCCCCACCACGGACGAGGAGCATCGCCGCTCGCGGGAGGACGGCATCCTCGTGATCGATGCCGTCGAGCAGGTCGGCCGCATCTTCCAGCCGGCCCTGACGGACCCGCAGTCCGGCGAGGCGACAGGCGGCGCCGACGTACACGTCGGTGCCGACGGGAAGCGACACCATCACTGTCTTCAGCTCGGCCTCGGCCTCCGGCCAGCGCCCGGCCCCGATGAGGATGCCGGCGTAGTGCGACCGACAGTACCCCGCGACCGACACGAGGTTGCGACGGGCGATGAGCTCGTCGGCCGCCCGCAGCCACTCCTCCGCCCGGCGGACGTCGTGGGTGCGCTCGCAGGCGTTGAGGAGCCCGCAGAGGCACCCTTCGAGCACCGGCAGCTCGGCCACATCGCCCGCGCACAGCGCGGCCAGCGCCTCGTCGAGCCGGACCATCCCCTCGTCGACCAGCCCGGAGAACACGTACATCAAGCCGAGCGACGCCCGTGCCTCGCACTCGAGGTCGCGGTCTCCGTGCACCTGCGCTTCGGCGATGGCGGCCTCGTAGAGCTGGGCCTGTGCGACGAGGTCCGCACCGTTCCTGGCTCGATCCAGGATCAGCCAGCCTCGATGAGCACCGTCGGGCCCGGCTTCCTCCAGCAAGCGGTTCGCACGGGCGGTCCAGCCTCGGTACACCGCCCAGTCGCCGAAGACCCATCCTCGGAACCACCCGATGGTCCGAGCCGTGCGAGCAGCGGCCGCCAGGTCACCTCCACGCCGGTACGCCGTGTGTGCCCGCTGGAAGGCCTCGGTCGCGCCTGCGTAGTCGCCCGCGAGATGGCACTCGACTCCCATCGCCTCGAGTGCGGCTCCCACGGCCTCGGACACCAGCGCATGATCGCGCACGGCAGACAGCGTCGCTCAGTAGGAACGAGGCAGACCCAACACGTGCTCGGCGACGTAGTTGAGGACCATCTCCTGGCTCACCGGCGCCAGCCGCATGACCCGGGCCTCGCGCCAGTAGCGCTCGACGTGGTACTCGGACGCATAGCCCATGCCGCCGTGGGTCTGGATCGCACGATCCGCAGCGGCGAACGCAGCCTCGGCCGCGAGGTACTTGGCGGTGTTGGCCGCCTCGCCGCACGGAAGCCCGGCGTCGTAGCGGGCCGCAGCGTCGCGGATGGCGAGCTCGGCGCCGCGGAGCTGCATGTGGGCCTCAGCCAACGGGAACGCCAGGCCCTGGTTCTTGCCGATGGGCCGGTCGAACACGATGCGCTCGTTGGCGTAGTTCGTGGCCCGCCGCAGCGCCGCCCGGCCGATGCCGAGGGCCTCGGCCGCGATGAGGATGCGCTCGGGATTGAGGCCGTCGAGCAACAGGTGGAAGCCGCGGCCCGCCTCGCCCAGGAGGTCCTCGTCGGGCACGAACAGACCGTCGAAGCCGACCTCGCACGACGCCACCGCGTTGCGACCCATCTTGTCGATGGGCTGGATGTGGACCGCAGGGTCCTTCAGATCGGCGAGCAGCAGGCTCATGCCGTGGGTCTTCTTGTCGACCTCGTCGATCGGCGTCGTGCGCACCAGCAACAGCACCTTCTCGGACACCGTGGCCTTGGTCATCCACACCTTGCGGCCCTGCACGACGTAACCGCCGTCGACCTTGGTGGCGCGGGTCGAGATGCGGGTGGTGTCGGTGCCGGCGTCGGGCTCGGTGACGCCGAAGCTCACGTGCAGACTGCCGTCGGCGATGCGCGGCAGGTAGCGCTGCTTCTGCTCGGGAGTGCCGTGCTTCACCACCGGGTTCATGCCGAAGATCGACAGGTGGATGGCCGACGCGCCGTTCATCGCCGCTCCGGACGCCGCCACCTCCTCCATGAGGATCGACGCTTCGGTGATGCCGCTGCCGCCGCCGCCGAACTCCTCGGGGATACAGATGCCGATCCAGCCGCCGGCGGCGAGCGCGTCGTAGAACGCCCACGGGAACTCGTGCTCGGCGTCGCAGCGTCGCCAGTAGTCGTCGTCGAAGTCGGCGCAGACGCGACGAACGCCGTCGCGCAGCTCCTCGTACGGATCGACGTCGACGCTCACGTCGGACCGGCTCAGTCCAGCGCGGCCCGGACCGCGGTGATCAGGCCGACGGTGCGCGGGTCGTCGGAGAGGTTGGTGCTCATCTTGTTCATGACGTAGCCGAAGCCGACGTTGTGGTCGACGTCGGCGAAGCCGAGCGAGCCGCCGGCTCCCGAGTGGCCGAAGCTGCCCGGGCCCATCAGCGGCGAGAAGCTCGACGGGAGGAAGAAGCCGAGGCCGAAGCGGGTGGGCACGATGAGCGTGCGGTCGCGACCGTTGCTCTGCTCCTCGGTTGCTCGCTTGACCGTCTCGTGGTCGAGCGTGCGGACACCGTCGACCTCTCCCACGCACGAGGCGTAGAGCTTGGCGAGCGACTTGGCGTTGGTGACGCCGTTGGCAGCGGGGATCTCGGATGCCCGGACCTCGGGGCGGTTCCAGGTGAGCTCACCGTGCTTGCCCATGAAGGTGCCGTTGAGCATCAGCGCCCGGTTGGTGACCGACTGCGGGTCCATGTACGCCGAGGCCAGGTCGGCGAGCAGCGGGAGGATCTCGGGGTCGAGCTTCGACGGGTCGAAGTCGCCCGGGTTGGGCGCGCTGGCCTGCAGCGGCGCCACCCGTCCCTGCTGGTCGGCGGGGAGGCCGATCCAGAAGTCGATGCCGAGCGGGCCGGCGATCTCCTCGGCGAAGAACTGCCCGAGCGAGCGACCGGTGATGCGGCGAACGACCTCGCCCGCGAGCCAGCCATAGGTGAGGGCGTGATAGCCGTGCGCACTGCCCGGCTCCCACTGCGGGGCGGACTCGGCGAGCGCATCGACCACGGGCGTGATGGCGAGCGCCTCGTCGAGGGTGAGGGTCCTGTCGATGACGGGGAGGCCGGCCTGGTGCGAGAAGAGCATCCCGATGGTGGTGTCGGCCTTGCCGGCGGCGCCGTACTCGGGCCAGACGTCGACGACCTTGGTGGAGAAGTCGAGCTCGCCTCGCTGGGCCAGCAGGTGGGCGCACATCGCCGCCGCGCCCTTGGTGGTGGAGAAGACCAGCTGCAACGTCTCGTCGGTGTAGGGCTGCTGGGTCGACGGGTCGGCCACGCCGCCCTGCAGGTCGACGACGAGCTCGCCGTCGACATACACCGCCGTCGCCGCACCGATGTCGCCGTGCTCGGCGAAGTTGCGTTCGAAGGCGTCGCGGACGCCCTCGAAGCCGGCGGCCACGGTTCCACGGATCTCGGTCATTGCGTTCCCCCACAGGTCGAATCGGTGTGCAGACGCTAGCGGGCCGGGAGCCGAGAACTTGACCGGACGGTCAACTCCGGCGTGTGGGTGGGGGGTGTCAGCCACCACCCACGGCGCGGGTCATGCCGCCGTCGACCTTCAGGATCGAGCCGGTGGTGTAGCTCGATGCATCGCTGGCCAGGTAGAGCGCCGCCCCGACGATCTCGTGGGGCTCGCCGCCCCGCTGCAGCGGGATCGCCGTCTCGGCCATCTTCCCGAAGGCCTCGAGATCCCAGGCGTCCGAGATGTCGGTCAGGAACGGCCCGGGCATGATGCAGTTGACCCGGACCGCCGGACCGAGCGTGCGGGCCAGTCCGACCGTGAAGTTGTTGAGCCCGGCCTTGGCCATGCCGTACGGCACCTCGGCCGGCCCGGGCGTCACGGCGGCCACCGACGACACGTTGATGATGGAGCCGCCCCCGGCCGACGCCATCCGCTCGCCGAACGCGGCGGCCAGGCGGAACGGGCCCTTGAGGTTCACGTCGAGGACCTTGTCGTAGAGGGCCTCGGTGATGGCGCCGACCGACTCGTAGAGCGGCGACATGCCGGCGTTGTTCACCAGCACGTGCACGCGTTCGAACTCGTCGTGCACCCGCTCGACCAGGGCATCGCAGTCGTCCCACTTGCCCACGTGGCACCCGAGACCGAGGGCGCGGCGTCCGGTGGCATCGGCGATACGCGCGGCCGCTTCCTCGCAGGCGGCGGCCTTGCGGCTGGCGAGGACCACGTCGGCGCCCTGCTGGGCGAAGGCCATGGCCATCTCGAACCCGAGGCCGCGACTTCCGCCCGTGACGACGGCGACGCGGTCGGTCAGGTCGAATCGGTTGACGGCGGACACGGTGGCGTCGAGCATCGGCGAACTCTGCCATCTTCCGAGGGCGCTCGGGACCGTGTGCCAACGTGACCCGATGGACCAGGCTCCCGACGGCGTCGACCTCGACCGCCTCCGCCAGTGGATGGACGACCGCGACCTCGGCATGGGCCCGCTCGCCGACGTGGTCGAGCTCACCGGCGGCACCCAGAACATCCTCCTGCGCTTCGAGCGCAGCGGCCGTTCCTACGTCCTGCGCCGGCCGCCGGTGCACAAGCGCAAGAACTCCGACGAGACCATGCGGCGCGAAGCCCGCGTCCTGGGAGCGCTCGCCAGCTCCGACGTCCCCCACCCGGGCCTCATCGCCGCCGAACCCGACGCCGAGGTGCTCGGTGCGGCGTTCTACCTGATGGAGCCCATCGACGGCTTCAACCCCGCCGGCGGGCTCCCCGAGCGCCACCGGTCCGACGCGGCCATGCGCCGGGCGATGGGGTTCTCGATGATGGACGCCATCGCCGCGCTGTCCCGGGTCGACCACGAGGCTGTCGGTCTCGGCGACTTCGGCAAGCCCGAGGGATGGCTCGAGCGCCAGGTCCCCCGATGGCGCAGCCAGCTCGACGGCTATTCGGAGCTCGACGGCTACCCCGGCCCCGACATCCCCGGCGTCGACCGCGTCGCCGACTGGCTCGAGACCAATCGGCCGGCGTCGTGGCGGCCGGGGATCATGCACGGCGACTTCCACTTCTCGAACGTGCTCGTCCGCCACGACGGGCCCGCACTGGCGGCCATCGTCGACTGGGAGCTGGCCACCATCGGTGACCCGCTCCTCGATCTGGGCCACGCACTGGCCACGTGGCCGGGCAACGGTGCCGGCGGCGTGGGCGAGGGCATCACCGACCTCCCCACCAAGCCCGAGCTCGTGGCCCACTACGCGGAACAGAGCGGGCAGTCGGTCGACGACGTCGACTGGTTCCACGTCCTCGCCGCCTACCGGCTGGGCATCATCCTCGAGGGCACGCATGCTCGTGCCTTCGCCGGCAAGGCACCCAAGGCCATCGGCGACCTGCTGCACGCCACCACCGTGGGGCTGTTCCAACGTGCACTTCGCGTCATCGATGTGTGACGTGGGATACACATTCGGGCGGATCGGCCCGCTCGGTCCTAGGATCGTGCGCTCCGGGCGGGCCCATCGGAACATGGGATGAAATGCACATGACGACGCAGACCGACGACCAGCGGGTGGACGGACGAACCGCCCGGCGCGACCGCAACAAGCTGGCCGTGCTCGACGCCGTGATCGAGCTGTTCTCCGAGTCCAACCTCTCCCCCGGCGTCCACGAGGTCGCCGCCCGCTCCGGGGTGTCGCTGCGCTCCGTCTACCGGTACTTCGAGGACGTCGACGACCTCGTCGCGGCGGCCATCGAGCGCCAGATCGAGAAGACCCGTCCGCTGTTCGAGATGCCCGAGCTGGGCGAGGGCCCGCTGTCGGAACGCATCGACCGCTTCGCCATGCGGCGGGCTGGTCTCTTCGAGGCGGTGCGCGACATCTACCGAGCCAGCATCATCCGCCTGGCCGACGAGTCGCAGGTGTCGGCCGGCCTCACGCAGGTCCGGGGTTGGATGGGCCACCAGACCGCTCGCATGTTCGAGCCCGAGCTCGCCGCCATGGATCCCGACCAGGCCCGAGTGGTCGAACTCACCCTCGACACCCTCACGCAGTTCGACGCGCTCGAGCACCTCCGGTCCGGTCGGGGACTCGACGCCGAGGACGTCGTCACCCACCTCCGCGACGCCGTCACCCGCCTGCTCGTCTGAGGCGCCGAGCGCACGCTCCGCGCTTTTCCAGGAGCCGGGACACCGGCGGTACGGTCGGGGCCGTCCTGAACCAGTCCTGAGCCGCAGGAGGCCCCGGTGCGCAGCCCGAAAGACTTCTTCTCCCCGCTGGCCATCGGCGCACCGACGCCGCTGCGTGAGATCCCGTTCCGCCCGTCCCGGAACATCCACTTCTTCCCGCCGGCCAACGAGAAGATGCGGTCCAAGGTCCCCGGCATGGTCGAGACGTGCGACGTGCTCCTCGGCAACCTCGAGGACGCCGTGCCCGCCTCCGACAAGGAAGCGGCCCGTGCCGGCCTGATCGAGGTCGGCCAGACGGTCGACTTCGGCCAGTGCCAGTTCTGGACCCGGGTCAACAGCCTCGACTCGCCCTGGGGCCTCGACGACCTGCTCGAGATCGTGCCGGCCATCGGCGCCGAGCTCGACGTCATCATGATCCCCAAGGTCGAGGGCCCCGAGGACATCCACTACGTCGACCGCCTCCTCGCCCAGCTCGAGGCCAAGGCCGGGCTCGAGACGCCGTTGATGATCCACGCCATCCTCGAGACCGCCCGCGGCGTGGCCAACGTCGAGGAGATCTGCGCGGCGTCGCCGCGCATGCAGGGCCTCTCGCTCGGCCCGGCCGATCTCGCCGCCAACCGGCGGATGAAGACGACGCGCGTCGGTGGCGGCCACCCCGGCTACCTCGTGCGCTCCGACCCCACCGGCGACGACCTCGAGGCCGGCCGCATCACCGCCCAGCAGGACCTGTGGCACTACACCGTCGCCCGCATGGTCGACGCCTGCGCGGCCAACGGCATCTACGCCTACTACGGCCCCTTCGGCGACATCCGCGACACCGTCGGCTGCGAGGACCAGTTCCGCAACGCCTACCTGCTCGGCTGCGTCGGTGCCTGGTCACTGCACCCCGTGCAGATCGACATTGCCAAGAAGGTGTTCTCGCCGCCCGTCGAGGACGTCGAGCACGCCAAGGCCGTCGTCGAGGCCATGGGCGACGGCACCGGTGCCGTCATGCTCGACGGCAAGATGGAAGACGATGCCTCGGTGAAGCAGTGCCTCGTCGTGCTCGACCTGGCCAAGCGGCTCGCCGAGCGCGATCCCGAGCTCGCCGACGCCTACGGCCTCTGATCCCCCACCCGAATATCTCGTTCGAAACTCCGCCAGGAGCTGAGGAAATGACGACAGATCCCACACTGCGGCCACGCCGCTCGGTCCTGTACATGCCAGGTGCCAACGAGCGAGCGCTCGAGAAGGCCAAGGGCCTCGCTGCCGACGCCCTCATCCTCGACCTCGAGGATGCCGTCGCCCCCGACGCCAAGGCCGAGGCACGTGCGCGCGTCTGTGCCGCCGCCCAGTCGGGCGAGTACGGCAAGCGCGAGCTCGCCATCCGGGCCAACGGCCTCGGCACCCAGTGGCACGACGACGACGTCGCCGCCATCGCCTCCGCCGGGCCCGACGCCATCGTCATCCCCAAGATCGACTCGGTCGACGACGTCCGCGCCATCGAGGCTGCACTCGAGAAGGGTGGGGCGCCGGCCCACACCAAGATCTGGGCCATGGTCGAGACCCCGATCGCCATGCTCCACGCCGAGGAGATCGCCGGCTGCTCCGAGCGCCTCACCGTCCTGGTCATGGGCACCAACGACCTGGCCAAGGAGCTCCGCGCCGAGCACGTGCCCGGTCGCCAGCCGCTCCTCACGGGCCTCGGCCTCTGCCTCCTGGCCGCACGCGCCACCGGCAAGGTCATCCTCGACGGCGTCTACAACGACATCGGCAACGCCGAGGGCTTCCTCGCCGAGTGCCAGCAGGGCCGCGAGATGGGCTTCGACGGCAAGACCCTGATCCACCCCAGCCAACTCGACCCGTGCAACGAGGTCTTCGCCCCGTCGCCCGATGCCGTCGAGTCGGCCCAGGAGATCATCGCCGCCTTCGAGGAAGCCGAGCGAGAGGGCAAGGGCGTCGTCACGGTCAACGGTCGCATGATCGAGAACCTGCACGTCGACCAGGCCCGCCGCACCCTGGCCCAGGCCGCAGCGATCGCCGAGCTCGAAGCCGACTGAGGTGGAATGCATCGGGGCCCGAGCGCGTTTGCGCTTGTGAGCCGTTGCATCGGCGTACGAGATCGAGATCCGGGGGAACCGAGTTGACCCAGTTCGAGGCACCGACCGAAGTCGACTTCCACTTCGACGTGATGTGTCCGTTCGCCTACCAGACGGCGAAGTGGATCCGGGCGGTGCGCGAGCAGACCGACCTCACGATCAACTGGAAGTTCTTCTCGCTCGAGGAGATCAACCGGGTCGAGGGCAAGAAGCACCCATGGGAGCGCGACTGGTCCTACGGCTGGTCGATGATGCGCATCGGGGCGATCCTGCGGCGCGACGACATGGCCCACCTCGACGCCTGGTACGAGCGGGCCGGCCGCGCCCTCCATGAAGAGGGCCACCGGCCCCACGACCCCGACGTCGCCCGCCACCTGCTCGACGAGCTGGGGCTCGACCCGGCCGTCGTCGACCAGGCCATCGCCGACCAGACGACGCACGACGAGATCAAGGCCGAGCACGACCGTGTGGTCGCGGCCGGCGGCTACGGCGTCCCCACGCTCTTCTTCCCCGACGGCGCATGCCTCTTCGGTCCGGTCATCATCGACCCTCCCACCGAGGGCCCGGCCGTGCTGCGACTGTGGGACGCCACGATCGCCTGGCTCGAGTTCCCCCACCTCTACGAGCTCCAGCGACCCAAGAACGAAGCCGACGGCCGCTTCATCGCCCAGACCTTCAAGCCCTATCTCGAGGCACGCGACTGGGTCTCGATCGACCGGGGCAAGGTCGTCGACCTCGACAAGCTCGCCCAGTGACAACCCGATCTGGCGACACCTGACGGACCCGTGCAGGGTCAGCTGTCGCCAGATTCGAGGGGCTGGCACTCCGGACACCAGCGGGCACTCCGTCCGCCGACGACGGCCCGACGGGTCTCGGTGCCGCACGAGACGCAACGCTCCCGACCGTGCACCGCGAGCCGATCGCCGTGGCGTCCAGGGCGCTCCCAGAGGTCGAGCCAACCCTCGTCGGGGAGCGTGACGCCGCCGGCGGCCGCCGACTCGACGGTGAGGTCACGGGCGGCGTCGATGATGCGCGCCCATGCCGACACCGCGACCGTGTCGGCCGGGCGCAGTGGGGACACACCGGCCCGATGGAGGACCTCGTCGGCCAGGTAGGAGCCGACGCCGGCCACGAGTCGCTGCTGATCCAGCAACACCGCCTTGATGCCCACCCGTCGGCGTGCAGCACGCCCGGCCAGCAGCGCAGCGTCGACCATCGGGTCGAAGAGGTCAGCCGCGACGGGCGCGTCGTGCGCGGGGAGTCGACGCAGCTCACCGAACGTCCGGGGATCGAAGAACCAGACGTCGACGGGCTCGTCGGTCGTTCCGGGCGCACCGGGGGGTGCCGCCGGCGCACCGACGACCGCAGTGGTCGGACCGGTGCGGGCGGTGAGGCGCAGCACGGCATGCACGTGTCCGAGCGGCCTGGTACCCGCGGGCGCGGCGATGAGCCGCCCGCTCATGCGCAGGTGCACGCCGAGGCGATCGTCGACCCCGGCGAACCGGACCAGCAGCCACTTGCCGTGGCGCTCGACGGCCTGCACCGGACCGCGCAGCTCGTCGAGTGCATCGGGCCGCTCGAGATGGCGGACCGAACGGGGGTGGGTCACCGTCAGCGCCTCGAGCCGCCGTCCCACGGCGACGTGGGCGAGCTGGGCCGCGGCGACCGAGACCTCGGCGGCCTCGGGCATCAGTCGTCGAGCAGCTCTTCGGGCTCGATGAGCTCGCCGGCCGCAGCCAGCGCGCTGGCGAGCCCGACCGCACGTGCGTAGACGGCGGCGAAGTACGCCTCGGCGGCGTGCTCCTGACCCGGTAGCGGCGGCCGCCCCAGCGAGCGCACCACGGCCGAGGGGTCCTCGGTGATGCGGATGTCGCTGGTGGGTTCGGGCAGCTTGTCCTTGTCGCCCCAGTAGTCGGCGATGGCCTTCGACTTGTTGCGGCGCTTGCGGTTGCGACGACGACCGTTGTTCGGGCCGCCGTTCTGTGCGTTGCTCTTCGGGCTCGGCGCGTTCATGTCTCGTCTCCGTCGTCGGTGAGGAGCAGGTCGGGGTCGATGCCCAGTGCGGTCTGCAGCTGGTTGGCGTCGAGGTCGCCGATGGAGCTCGACTTGGGCAGCACCAGATCAGCGATCTTGCGCTTGCCGGCCACGACCTCCTCGACCCGCTCGTCGACGGTGCCGGGACAGACGAGGCGGTGGCAGATCACGGTGTTCTTCTGTCCGATGCGCCAGACGCGGTCGCGTGCCTGGTCCTCGACGGCCGGGTTCCACCAGCGGTCGTAGAGCACGACGTGGTTGGCCGACGTGAGGTTGAGCCCCGTTCCGCCCGCCTTCAACGACAGCACCATGGCGCCGGCACCCTCGCCGGCCTGGAAGTCGGCCACCAGCTTGTCGCGCTGGGTCCGCCCGAGACCGCCGTGGTAGCAGGCGATGGGCAGCTTGTAGCGATCGGTGAGGTACTTCGCCAGCTTCTCGCCCCACGAGGCGAAGTGGGTGAAGATCAGGACCCGTTCGTCCGACTCGAACACCGACTCGACGATCTCGTTGAGGCGGGCCAACTTGCCGGAGCGGCCGTCGAGCGGCTCACCGGTGTCGGTGTAGGCGTCGGGGTGGTTGCAGATCTGCTTGAGCGCCGTGATGGCCGCGAGGACCGCACCCTTCTTCTTCGGCGTGCCCTCCTGGTCAGCGGTCTCAAGCACGAGCCGGTCGAGCGTCGCCTGGTACAGACCGATCTGCTCGGCGGTCATCGCGCAGTGGTCGAGCTCGTCGATGCGGTCGGGCAGCTCGGCTGCGATGGCCGGCTCGGACTTGGTGCGCCGGAACACGAGGATGCCGTTGAGCGCTCGGAGGGCGCTCTCGGCGCCGTCCTTGCCCGTGCCGCTGGGCGACAGCTGGGCGATGAACTGCGCCCGGTTCCCGACCAGGCCGGGGTTGCAGTAGTCGATGATGGCCCACAGGTCGCCGAGGCCGTTCTCGATGGGTGTCCCGGTGAGGGCGACGCGACTGCGCGCCCCGATGCGCCGGAGCTGCTGCGCAGTGTCGGAGGTGGGGTTCTTGATGGCCTGGGCCTCGTCGAGCACGACCTTGCCCCACTCGATCTTGGCCAGTGCCTCGACGTCGCGGACGGCGGTGCCGTACGTGGTGATGACCAGGTCGGCGCGCTCGACCATCCGCGCGAGCCCGCCGGGGCTGGTGCGGTTGGGGCCGTGGTGGACCACGACCCGGAGGCGCTTGGTGAAGCGACGAGCTTCTGCCGCCCAGTTGCCGACGACGGCCGGCGGGGCGACGACCAGGGTGGGGCCGCTGTCGGCCGTGGCGGCGACGTGCGCGAGCATCGTGGGCGTCTTGCCCAAGCCCATGTCGAGGGCGAGGCAGCCACCGAGGCCGGCCTCGTCGAGGAACCGCAGCCAGGCGACGGCTTCGGCCTGGTAGCTGCGCAGCTCGCCGTCGAAGCCCTCCGGCGTGTTGATCTCAGCCGACGTCACCGACGAGGCGGCCCGCAACAGATCGGCAGCCCAGCCCTGGCCGGTGATCGAGATGCCACCGGCGAGCGGCGAGCCCTCGAGCCCGAGGGCCTGGCGCAACATGTCGGCGCCGGACAGCTTGGTCTTGTCGGCGCGCTCGGCCAGCGCGGCAGCGGCTTCGCGGAGGTCGGCCTTGTCGATCTCGACCCACTTGCCACCCGAACGGATGAGGGGGCGGGCCTGCGAGGCCAACCGCTGGACGTCGGCGGCGGTCAGCTCGACGTCGCCGAACACGACCGACCATCGGACGTTGGCCAGCTGCTGTGCGCCGACGACGGACTCCTGCGCCTCGTCGGCGGTGAGCCGCAGGCCAGGAGTGGGCTTCTTGCGCGACAGCGCCGGCACCCGCACGTCGAAACCGGCCGCCGTGAGGACGTCGCCGGTCTTGGTCATCAGCTGCCAGGCCTCTTCTTGGCTGAGGATGACCTCGCCACGACGACGACCACCGGGTCGGCTGAGCTCGGGGAAGATGACCTCGACCCGGGCGAGCTGATCCTTCATCTCGCGTGCCCGCGTGTTCGACGCGTTGACCATCGCCACCTCGACGGGGGCGAGATCGCCCTCGGGACCCGGGGCCAGGACCCGGCAGTGCCAGGCGTTGCCCTCGTCGGGCGGGTCGAGCGAGATGGTGAGCGCGAACTTGGCCGTGCCGGTGACCGGCGCCGACCACTGATCCAGGCGACGGACGAGCTCGGCGCCGACGCGGGTGGGAGCGTCGAACGGCTCGCCGTTCAGGCGGGCGAGCACCGTCTCGGCGACATCGCTGCGCGATCGGGGGTTCGGCGGGGCCGCAGGAACCTCGAGCCGCTGGGCCGCCATCTCGCAGATGGTGCCGAGGAT
Source organism: Acidimicrobiales bacterium (assembly GCA_041618235.1). Taxonomy (GTDB): domain Bacteria; phylum Actinomycetota; class Acidimicrobiia; order Acidimicrobiales; family Salinilacustritrichaceae; genus Salinilacustrithrix. The sequence continues at coordinate 18,956 of JBFJNI010000027.1, read as the reverse complement.
GTCGGTGAGGACCGACTGCGTGAAGGCCCGGCCGTCCTGACGATTGCCCACGGTGGCGGCCGCGCCGGGGCGCACCGCCGCGAGCTCGGTGATGGTCTCGGGATCGATCAGCGCCGGCTCCCAGCGGACCTCGAAGGTCGAGACGTCCTTGCCGTCGTCCTTGCGCTTCAGCTTCTTGAGGCGCGGGACCATGCGTCCCTGGGCGGCGAGGCGGACCGCCATGGCGGTGGTGAGACCGAGCCAGGGCACGGTGGCGCCGATGCCGTCTTCGTCGGCCGAGACCCGCTGGGCCACGAGCCAGCCCAGCGTCGAGCCGAGAGGGGCGGACACGCACTCGGCCTTGGTGCCGTCGAGGAGTCGGATCGGGCGATGCTCCTCCCAGGGGATCGATCCCCCGCCGGCCTCGGCGAGCCGGGCCCGGACCTGGGCGGCCGAGTCGGTGGCGGCCTCGAAGCCGCTGGCCCAGGCGATGAGGACGCCGGGCTCCCACGACAGCTCGAGCTGGGTGAGGCCGGGTTCGACCGGAGGAGGAGGCGGGGCGGGACGAGGGGCCTTCGGCTTGGCACCGGGAGGGAGCAGCTCGTCCTCGGTGGGAGGGCCGAGCAGCTCGGTGAGGACGTCGTCGATGCGATGCGCTTCGCGGTCGAAGTCGTCGATGATCAGCTGCTTCTCGGGACCACGGACCCGGCGGCGGGTGTCCTCGATGACCTTGTCGGCCCGATCGAGGAAGCGGTACAGGACCCGGACCCAATCGGTACGGAACCGCTCCAGGAGGGCGAGCTCGGCGTCGGAGGCCCGACCGTCGAGGTGGGCCTGGACGATGTCTTCGAAGTCGCGCGGCAGGTGCGTCGTGTCGCCCGCAGGCGAGTCGACGTCGGGGCCGGGCAGGGTCGTGCTGGTGATCGTGTTCTCCGTTCACGGGGTCGTGGTGGACCGCAACGGCGCTTGCCGTCGAACAGCCCCCACGCTGCAACGCCGATGTCAGACCCCAGGAGCCGGAACCGCCGGGGTCGCGAGCCGCATCGCCGCAGCGAGCGCTCCGTGCGGTGGCGTGGCACGGGGCGGGCCGCACATCAACGATGGCGGCCGGCTCGGTGGCCAGTGTATCGACTCGACCCGGCGGCGAACAGCATCCGCCGGGTCGAGCCCGTGAGCAGAACGTCCTGGCTCAGAGGTACTGGGGCAGCTCGGCCGCGATCTCCTCGGGCGTCACCATCGGCGAGAAACGGGCGATGACCGACCCGTCGCGCCCGACCAGGAACTTCTCGAAGTTCCAGGTGATCGCATCGGTCTCGCCGTCGCCGGGCTGCTCGGACCGCAGCCACTTGTACAGCGGCGCCGCCCCGTCACCGTTGACCTCGATCTTGGAGAACATCGGGAACGTCGCGTCGTACTTCGAGGTCGCGAACTCGAGGATCTCGGCGTCGGAGCCGGGCTCCTGCTGACCGAACTGGTTGCAGGGGAACGCCAGCACGCTGAAACCGGCGTCCTTGTTGTCTTCATGAAGCGTACGCAGACCTGCGTACTGGGGCGTCAGCCCTCACTCACTGGCGACGTTGACGATCAGACAGACCTGGTCGCGGAACTTCGAGAAGCTGACCTGATCACCGGTGATCGAGGTCATCTCGAGATCGTGGAACTCGCTCATCACAATCCTTCGTGGTCGACGGGACCCGGCCATCGTAGGGGGTGGGCGGCGCTCCGACGCCTGACCGCTCAGCGCCGACGACCGAAGGTGCGATCGAGCTGGCGACGTTCACGCTTGGTCGGCCGGCCGGCCCCACGCTCGCGGACACCGAAGTCGGGTTCCGACGTCGGCTCGGGTGGCGGTGGGCTGTGGTCGACGAAGCAGGTCGCGGCGACGGCGGCACCGACACGCTTGTCGATGATCTCGACCACCTCGAGATCGCGCAGTCGAGGCCCGAGACGAGCGCTGACCCGATCGCCGACGGCGACCTTGTGGGCCGGCTTCACCGACTTGCCGCCGACCTCGACGTGGCCGCCGGTGCAGGCGCGGGTGGCGTCGGACCGGGTCTTGTAGACCCGCACCGCCCACAGCCATCGGTCGACCCTGGTCGTCTCCACGACCGTCATGGTCGCGCGTGGTGCCCACCCGGGCTCGCCGGGCCGGGATAGCGTCGCCGCGTGACGAGCTCCTCCCCCGGTTCGCCCCACGACCACGACGTCATCGTCGTCGGCGCCGGCCTCGCCGGCCTGGTGGCGGCCCGGCTGCTCCAGCAGGCCGGCCGCGACGTCACCGTGATCGAGGCGGGCGACGGCGTCGGTGGCCGGGTTCGCTCCGACGTCGTCGACGGACACGTGCTCGACCGTGGCTTCCAGGTGCTGCTCACCGACTACCCCGAGCTCGCCTTCCACCTCGACCTCGACGCCTTGGACCTGCAGGCATTCGATCCCGGTGCCCTCGTCCATCACGACGGCCGGTTCCGAGCCGTCGTCGACCCCTTCCGGAAGCCGTCGATGATGGTGCAGACCGCGACCGCGCCGATCGGCTCGCCGGCCGACAAGGCCCGCATGGGGCTGCTCCGATGGCGCCTGTTGCGCTCCGACCCGCGCCAGCTGCTCCGGGGCCCCGACGTCTCGACGGCGGCGGGCCTCCACGACGACGGCTTCAGTCCGACGATGATCGAGCGCTTCTTCCGACCACTCGTGGGCGGCATCCAGCTCGACCCGACCCTCTCGACCAGCCGCCGTCAGTTCGACGTCGTCTTCCGCTCGCTCGCCCGCGGCTCGTCGGCGGTCCCGGCCGCCGGCATGCAGGCGATCCCCGATCAGCTCGCAACCGGCCTCACGGACGGCACGATCCGGCTCGGCACGCGCGTGACCGGCATCGCGCCCGGCCGGGTCGACATCGAGTTCCACCCGTCGCTCCGTGCACCCGCCATCGTGGTCGCCGTCGAGGGCCCCGCCGCCGCCGAGCTGCTCGGCTTGCGCTCGGTGGGCTCGCGGTCGGCCTCGTGCGTGTGGTTCTCGGCGCCGAGCGCCCCGCTCGACGAGAAGCTCATCGTGCTCGACGCCGACCGGACCGGACCGGCGCTCAACGTCGCCGTCATGAGCAACGTCGCACCGTCGTATGCGCCTTCGGGCTCGGCGTTGATCGCCGCCGCCTGTCCTGGCGTCGCCGACCGCTCGCTCGAACCGGCCGTGCGGGCACAGCTCCGTGGCTGGTGGGGAGCCCAGGTCGACGCGTGGGCGCACCTGCGCACCGACGCCATCGAGCACGGACAGCCCGACCAGGCCCCGCCGTTCTCACCGAAGCGGCGGGTCGACCTCGGCGACGGGCTCTTCGTGTGCGGCGACCACCGCGACACCGGCTCGATCCAGGGAGCGATGTTCTCCGGTCGACGCTGTGCGGAGGCGGTGCTGGCGACCGCCTGAGGCCACGTCGCCCGACCCGCCCGTCAGGTGCTGCCCTCGGCCGCCCGGTCGATGCCCTGGACGAGGATCAGGTCCTCGTGCAGCTCCATCCAGATGTCGTGGTACGAGTCGCACAGGACGCCGGTGAGCGCCTTGGGATCACCGGCGATCACGCGGTCGAGCGCGGCGGCGAGGCGTTCGGGGTAGCGAGCCGTCCACGGGATCGTCGCGGGGAACGAGCGCACCACCGGATCGGCCGTGCCGTGCAGCGCGCGAAGTCGCTCGACGACGGTGGCGTCGTGCGCCGCGTCGGCGTGGTCGTTGGGCTCACCGTCGCGCAGCTGCCACGCGGCACAGATCTCCTTGAACCCCTCGTTGAGCACGAGGAACTCGTCGTAGCGGAGCAGATCGAGCTCGAGACCGGCGACGGCCTCGGCCAGTCGGGAGTCGTGCACATCGCGACCTTCGGGGAGCAGCTGATGGATGTCACGTGCCTCGTGGAAGCGGGCATGTCCAGCGTCGACCAGGACCGCCAGCTCCAGCTCGACCGCCAACGGATCCGCACCGGTGCGTGCGACGATGGCCGCGGCCGTGGCCATGCCCGTGATCCGCAGCGAGTGCAGGACCAGGAAGTCGGCGGGCACGTCGGCCACCTGCACAGCTGGGCCGGAGGTCTCCGGCGCAACCATCCCCAGCTCCGTCTGCCACCGACGGAGGACGCCGACCTCGGGAGCGACCTGCGAATCGCCCGGGCAGTCGCCCAGCAGCAACCGGCCTTCGTCGCCGTCGACGGTGACCAGCTCGCCGTCACCGACATGGCCCGTGAGGCCTTCGATGCCGTCGGCGACGATGGTGAGCCCGGAGACCCCCACGATCGCCGGGATCCCCCACGACCGGGCGACGACCGCGGCGTGGCTCACCAGACCGCCGAGGGTGGTGACGAGTCCGGCGGCGACGGCCATACCGTGCACGTCGGACGGTGAGGTCTCACGTCGCACGAGGACGACCCGTGTCCCTGCCGCATCGAGCTCGACGGCACGGTCGACGTCGAGGCAGACGACGCCGGTGCCCCGCCCGGGGGAAGCGGCCAGTCCGTGGGCGATCACGGTCTCGTCGGCGTCCGGTGCGGGCCCGCGCCCGATCCTCGGAGGATGCTCCAGATACGCACCACACCGTCGGACCGCCTCGGCGCGGTCGACCGGGAACGTCGGGTCCTCGGCCATGTCGATGGCCATCCGGAGTGCCGCCACCGGGCTGCGCTTCCCGGCTCGGGCCTGGAGCATCCAGAGCCGACCTCGCTCGACGGTGAACTCGATGTCGACCATGTCGGCGAGGTGGTGCTCGAGCTGTCCGGCGATGTCGCCGAGCTCCTCCCACGCTGCCGGCCAACGATCGGCCATCTCGTGCAGCGGTCGGGTGGTGTGGTCGCCGGCCACGACGTCTTCGCCCTGGGCGCTGGCCAGGAAGTCGCCGGTGAGTCGACGCTCGCCGGTCGAAGGGTCACGCGTGAACGCCACGCCGGTGCCGGAGTCGTGACCGAGGTTGCCGAAGACCATGGCCTGGATGGTGGCGGCGGTACCGGCGGCGGCGTCGATGCCCTCGACGTGTCGGTAGTGCGCGGCACGGTCGGATCGCCAGCTCTCGAACACGGCCCGGACCGAAGCGCGGACCTGTGCGTCGGGGTCGGTGGGGATGTCGATGCCGTGGGTCTCGAAGTGGCGTCGGAGGTCGCCCACCGGGTCGATGCCGACCGCCAGGTCGAGGACCTCGGCGTCGGCGCGACCCACGACGGTGGCGAAGCTCAGGATCGCCCGGCGATGCGTGTCGTGGGCGAAGTCGGGATCGTCGGTGAGTCGGGCGAGGCCGGTCTCGACCGCGTCGGTCATCCCGACATCGAGGACGGTGTCCATCATCCCGGGCATCGACACGGCGGCACCCGAGCGCACGCTGACCAGGAGCGGAGCAGAAGCATCGCCGAGGCGCTTGTCGGTGGCGGCCTCGAGCCGCGCCAGACCTGCCGCGACGGCCGCCTCGAGCTCGTCGTTCCACCCCTCGGCCAGGAATCGGCGACAGGCTTCGGTGGTCAGGGTGAAGCCCGGTGGGACGGGCAACCCCATCTCGGTCATCGCGGTGAGCCCGGCCCCCTTGCCGCCGAGGAGCACAGTGCGCTCCTCGGCCGGCAGGGCGATGGGATCGTCGAAGGCCGACCAGATCGGCCGTTCCGTCTGGTCCGCCATGGTCGGGATGCGCCTAGGCAGCCGAACCCTCGAGGATGTGCACGCCGCAGGCGGACCCGAGGCCGATCACGTGGGCGAGACCCACGCGTGCGCCCTCGATCTGGCGGTCGCCGGCCTCGCCGCGGAGGTGATGGCAGACCTCCCAGATGTTGGCGATGCCGGTGGCCGAGATCGGGTGGCCCTTGGACTCGAGGCCGCCCGAGACGTTGACCGGCTTGGAGCCGTCGCGCCACGTGGCGCCCGACTCGAAGAAGTCGACGGCGCCGCCCGGCTCGCACAGCATCAGGTTGTCGTAGTGCACCAGCTCGGCCGTGGCGAAGCAGTCGTGGAGCTCGACGAGGTCGAGATCCTCGGGGCCGATGCCGGCCTGCTCGTACGCCTGCTCGGCCGCATTGCGGGTGAGGGTGTTGACGTCGGGCAGCACCTGACAGGCCTCTTCGTACGGATCCGACGTGAGGACCGATGCCGACACCTTCACGGCCCGCCGCTGCTGCTCCTGCGAGAGCGTCTTGAGCTTCGAGCCCGACACCACCACCGCGGCGGCGGCGCCGTCGCAGTTGGCCGAGCACATCGGCCGGGTGTTGGGGTAGGCGATCATGATGTCGCCCATGATCTGCTCGAGCGTCATCTTCTTGGTGTAGGCCGCCAGCGGGTTCAGCGTGGAGTGCGAGTGGTTCTTCTCGCTGATCTTGGCGAACAGCTCGAACGCCTCGCCGCCGTACTGGTGGTCGTGCAGGTACTCCATGCCGACCTGGGCGAACGTGCCGGGCATGGCGGCCGTGCCGATGCGGCCGTCGACGCCGGCGACGGCGCCGAAGCGGCCGGACGGCTCCCACTTATGGCCGTCGGACTTCTTGGCCCCACCGCCACCGAGCAGACCCGCGCCGGCGAGCTTCTCGACGCCGACGGCGAGACCGAAGTCGCACTCCCCCGCCTTCACGGCCATGATCGCCGTGCGCAGCGCGGTGGCGCCCGTGGCGCACGCGTTGGCCACGTTGTAGACGGGGATGCCCGTCTGGCCGATCTGCTTCTGGAGCTGCTGGCCGAAGCCGGCGCTGGCGTTCATCAGGTTGCCCGCGGCGAGGATGCCCATGTCGGCCATGGTCACGCCGGCGTCGGCGAGGGCCGCCATGGCGGCTTCGGCACCGAGGTCGACGACGTCCTTGTCGGGGTGCTTGCCGAACTTCGTCATCGTGATGCCGAGGATGTAGATGTCTTCGCTCATGCTGAGATCTCCTTGAATCCGAAGGCGATGGCTTCGACGCCGTCGTCGTCTTCACCCATCGAATAGGTGGTGAGCCGGACCTTCATGCCCAGCTTGACGTGCTGATCGTCGGGCTCGATGTCGACGATGTTGCCCCGCACGCTGGTGCCGTCGCAGTCGATGATGCCGGCGACGAAGGGCACCGGCACGCCGGGTGCGGCGAAGGTGACGATGGTGAACGACTTGAGCACGCCCTCGCGGGCGATCTCCACCGTCTTGAACTCCGTGGCGAAGCACGAGGCGCAGGCGTTGCGTCGGTCGAAGAAGCGCGCTCCACACGACGTGCACTCGTTGGCCACGAGGTGCGGGTCGTCGCCGAGCACGAGGTACTCGACGAGAGGGACTTGGGTCTGCGTTGCCACGGCAACTCCTTGTGGTGGTTCCGACGGACCGCTCCGTGGCTCGATCCCCCGAGCCACACCCCGGAAGCGGTCCTGCTGATCGCCAGCCTGCCCGATCGCATCGACTCGTGCGAGCCGGTCGCGAGGGCTGGTGACGGGGATGGGTTCAGACGCCGACGGGAGCCGACGGGGTGAAGGTGACGGGCTGGCGCTTGACGCCGCCCACGAGCGGGATGCCCTGGGCCTCGAGGAAGACCGGATCGCCGGCGGACTCGAGGTCGGGCATGCGGGTGAGGAGCTGGCGCCAGATGACGGCCAGCTCGCGACGGGCCAGATGGGCACCGAGACAGAAGTGGGGGCCGGGGCCACCGAAGCCGACGTGCGGGTTGGGGTTGCGCTGCACGAGGAACGACTCGGGGTCGTGGAAGTGGCCGGGATCGCGGTTGGCGGCGCCGTAGAAGAGGACGAACTTCTCGCCCTCTGGGAAGTCGCGTCCGCCGACGGTCACCGGCTGGGTCGCCGTGCGACGCATGAAGACCACCGGCGACGCGTAGCGGACGATCTCCTCGACCGCCGTGGGGGTGACGCCGTCGAGGTCGTCCTGCCAGATGCGCCGCTGGTCGGGGTGCTGGGCCAGGAACTGCATGGCATAGCTGATGGCGGTGCGGGTCGTGTCGTTGCCCGCGACCGCGAGGAGGATGAAGAACGGACCGAGCTCGGCGTCGGTCATCATGTCCTCGTCGATCTCGGCGTTGACCAGGGCCGAGGTGAGGTCGTCGGTGGGGTTCTCGCGCCGGAACTCGGCCAGCTCGTTCATGATGCCGGTGAGCGTGATGCCGGCGTTGAACATGGCCGACAGCGGATCGTCGCCGACGAACTCGGGGTCGCCCCCGCCGAGGATGACGTTGGTGGCGTCCATGACCGTCTGGAACTCCGAGCGCGGGATGCCCATCATGTCGCAGATGACCAGCAGCGGGAACGGCGCCGAGACGGCCTCGACCAGGTCGACCTCGCCCTGCTCGCAGAACCCGTCGATCACCTCGGTGGCGATGGTCTCGACCGAGTCGAGCACGCCCTGGAGCCGGCGCGGGGTGAACGCCCGGGACACGATGCCTCGCTGGCGGGCGTGACGGGGGTCGTCCATGGCGATGAACGACCCGAAGAACTCGAGCGCCTCGGCCGGCATGTCCTGGATCGACACCGAACCCTGACCCGAGCAGAACAGCTCGGGCTTGCGGCTGATCTCGACCACCTCGTCGAAGGTGGTCACGGCCTGGAAGGTGGTGTCGCTCCCGACGAGGCCGGTGACGTCAGGGATCGTCGTCTCGGCGAACGGACCCTGGGCTCGCAGGGTGGCGAAGTCGTCCATGCGGGCCTGGAGGGGGCGACGCCAGAACTCGGGCTGGGAGAGGTCGATGCCGGTCATCGGCCGAGTGTTCCAGTTGGACACGCGCGTTTCCAAGTATCCCGACCGGCTCGGACCGGGCACGCGGTCAGAGACTGGCGGCCAGCACGTCGACCAGGCGATCGATCTCGTCGTCGGAGATCGTCAGCGGTGGGCACATCGCCAGCGACGTGCCGATGGGCCGCACCACGACGCCCGCGTCGAGCATGCGGTCGCGGACCGGTACCGGGTCACGCCCGAGGTCGGCCGCCCAGATGGCGCCGATCCCTCGGTGACCTTCGATGGCACCGTCGCCGGCCAGTGCGCCGAGCGCGGTCCCGAGACGCTCCCCGATGGCCCTCGCCCGGTCGACGAGACCCTCACGCTCGATGATCGCGAGGTTGGCGACGGCTGCTGCGCATGCCGCCGGGTGCCCCGAGTAGGTGTAGCCGGTGCGGAGCATGGCGTCGGGGGCGGCGAGCCGCTCGGCGACGTCGGTCGAGACCACGACCCCCGACAGCGGCTGGTACCCCGAGGTGACGCCCTTGGCGAAGGTGAACAGGTCGGGCACGACGTCGTAGGTCTGCGACGCGAACCACGACCCGGTGCGTCCGAAGCCGGTGATGACCTCGTCGAACACGAGCAGTGCGCCGTGCTCGTCGCACAGCCGCCGGAGCCCGGCGAGGTAGCCGTCCACCGGCGGGTACACACCTGCCGCGCCCTGGACGGGCTCGGTCAACACCGCGGCGATCCGGCTCCCGTGCTCGGCGAACACGACCGACAGCGCCTCGATGTCGTCGGCGGCGACCTCGACCATTCCCGGGACGAGGTCACCCCACCCCGCACGGTTCGCCTCGATCCCCTGGGCGCTGGTCCCGCCGAAGTTGGTGCCGTGGTAGCCGCGGGTGCGACGGACCACGAGCTGTCGCTCGGTGTCGCCGCTCACCTGGTGCAGGTGGCGTACCAGCTTCAGCGCGGTGTCGATGGCGTCGGAACCCGAGCAGCCGAGGAAGACCCGCCCACCGGGATGCGGTGACCGGGACCGGATCGCTTCGGCCGCCGCCACGGCCACGCCGTTGGTGAACGGGTCGAAGGTGTTGTAGCAGTCGACCTCGCGGAGCTGCGCCGCGACCGCATCGATGATCTCGTCGCGGCCGTGACCGACGTGGCAGTTCCACAGGTTCCCGATGGCATCGAGGTACTCGTTGCCATCGGCGTCCCACAGCCGGGTCCCCTCTGCGCGGACCACGCGACGGAAGGCGGCCTCGGGCTTCGCCGGCGAGGCGAACGGGTGGAGGAAGGCGTCCACCCCGTGGTCAGCCGGTGAAGCAGCTGACGATGGGTTCGAGGAGCGCCGCCGGAGGTTCGCCGGCCTCGTCGCTGACGAAGGTCACGGCGAAGTAGTCCTTCAGTGCTTCCTCGTCGATGTTGTCCTCGACACAGGCGGCGGTCTCCTCGTCGACGTCGGGGCCGGCCTCGGTGAGGAGCAGCTCGACGATCGAGATGTCGCACTGACCCAACGAGTCGGCCAGCTCGCGCCCGTCGTCCGTCGTGAGGTCGAGGCCGAGGGTGGTGATGTCTTCGCCCGCCCGGACGTCCTCCGGAGTCACGTCTGCATCCTCGAACCGCGAGGGGCCACCGAGGTCGGCGACGAACTCCATGGCCAGGCAGTCGATCTGGTCGTCGGTGAAGGGGTTCTCGACGTCCTCGCGGAAGCTCTCGGCGAGTGCGTCGGAGTACTCGTTGGAGCCGCCGCCACCGTCGTCGCCACACGCACCGAGTGCGAGCACGCCCACGAGCCCTCCGAACAGCACACGCTTCAGCACGACGACTCCCTCTCGGATCCGATCGCCGACGCATCCATGGCGCCGGCGGCGAGACCCTAGGCGAGCGTGGACGGACGGTCGATCACGAAGCCACCTGGATCACCAGCGCCAGGCCCGACGCCACGAGCACCCCGAGCACGGCTCGCTCGAAGCCTCGACCGCCGAGGCGAGCGCGCAACCGGGTGCCGAGGGGGATCATCGCCACCACCGGGATGAACGCCAGCGCGGAGACCAAGACCCGGTCGGACGTGAGCTTGCCGGCCGACACCAGCAGCACGAACTGCACCAAGCCGGTGACGCCGAAGATGGCGGTCACCGAGAAGACGTATGCGGCCTTGCCGAGTCGGTAGCCATGGAGCCACGTGGCCACGACCGGACCGGACACGCCCACGGCGCCCTGCATGACGCCGGCAGCGCCCCCCACCAACGGCGCCCAGCGATGCGAGACCTCGGGTGCGATACGGAGCTCGGGAGAGCGGACGAAGGTGACGATGAAGCCGACGATCGTGAGCACCAACAGGATCAGCAGCGGGTCCTCGGGCACCGAGACCAGTGCATAGGTGCCGAGGATCGCGCCGAAGAAGCCGTAACCGATCAGCCGGGCGAGGTCTCGCGACTCGTCACGTCCCGACCTCGCGCCGTAGCAGAGCACCAGGTTGGCGAACATGTTCGGTGCGGCCACCACGACGACGGCGTCTTCGATGCCGACCGCGAGCGTGATGAGTGGGACGGCGAGCAGCGGGTAGCCCATCCCCGTGACCGACTTGACGAAGGCTCCCAGCAGCGACGCGCCGAGGACGATCGCGATCTCGGTCCCCGTCAACTGCCGGTCAGTGGGACGAAGGCGCCGGTGATCTCGTCGTAGCGGGTGACCCGACCGGAAGCGATGTCGTAGACCCAGCCGTGGAGCTCGAGATCGCCATCGGCGAGCCGCTCGGCAACCGACGGATGGGTGCGGAGGTGCTCGAGCTGCAGCGTCACGTTGCGCTGGATGACCTCGTCGAACTCGGGGTCCTCGCCGAGCGCCCTGGTGGCGTGCTTCACCCACTCGGAGACGAGGGGCAGACCCGATGCCTTCGACGGGTCCATCATCGCCCCGATGGCTCCGCAACCGGAGTGGCCGCAGACCACGACGTGGGGCACCCGCAGGCCACGGACCGCGAACTCGATGCTCGACGAGACGCCGTGGTGATCGATGTCGGGGGGCACGATGTTTCCGGCGTTGCGGATGACGAAGAGGTCGCCGGGGAGCGTGCTCGTGATGAGGTTGGGGTCGATCCGCGAGTCGGAGCAGGTGATGAACAGCGCTTCGGGTGACTGGCCGTGGGCGAGTTCCTCGAAGCGAGCGGCCATCGAGGGGTAGGTCTCGGTCTGGAACCGGAGGGCACCGTCGACGAACTGGGGCATCCGACGACGATACGCAGGACGATGGCGCGCCGACGAACGCCGTCGACGGCAGCTCGGGTGGAACGACGTGACCCGTCCGGCATGATGGTGTCCGTGGACATCGACTTCTGGATCGACCCCATCTGACCGTGGTGCTGGGTGACGGCCCGTTGGGTCGTCGACGAGGTGAGACCGCAACGTGATCTCCGGATCACGTGGCAACCCATCAGCCTGTTCTTCAAGAACGACCCCGACCCCGACTCCGACGCGCATCCCTGGTACTTCAAGACGCATCGCCTCCTCCGGGTGCTCGAGTCCGTCCGGGCCTCCGGCGCCGATCCCGAGCCGCTGTACTGGGAGTACGGACGCCGGATCCACCATGACAAGGACCGGCAGTTCACGGCGAAGGACGCGCTCGCTGCCGCCGGATTCGACGTCGCCCACGCCAAGGCGTTCGACGACGAGTCCTGGGATGCCGAGATCCGCACTCGGATGGACGCCGGCATCGAGCTCGCCGGCAACGACATCGGTACGCCGATCATCGGTCTCACCAACCGGGCCGGCCACCGCGCCGCCTACTTCGGGCCCGTCATCACCCGCGTGCCACCCACCGAGGACAGCCTCGCAATGTGGGATGCGCTGATGACGATGATGAACGTCGACGGCTTCTGGGAGCTCAAGCGGACCCGCACCGAACGACCCGAGTTCGGCGACCGCCCGTAGGGCCGATCGGTCAGCGAAGCGACCGGTACGCATCGACCACCGGCGCCAGCTCCGTGGGGGACGCCCCGTGCATGATCACGGCGTCGCACCCGAGGTCGAGCTGGCCCCGAACGGCGGTGGCACAGCGGTCGGCCGAACCGGTGGCGCTGGGCGCCAACCACTCGTCCGGCAGCAGCGTGGCGATGTGCTCGAGCTGCTCGGTGGTGCCGACGGCATCGATGGCGCCCCGGACGCCCTGCACGACCTGGTCGGCCCGGAACCGCTCCAGCACCTGCGGATCCCATCGGTTCGTCGAGACGAGGAGGTCGCCGTAACCCTGGAGGTAGGTGGCGAGGCGCCCGACGGTCTTCTTCAGTCGGACCGGCTCGGGAAGGTGGTCGCCCACGGTGGCGAAGCACGACCAGACCTTCACGTCGGCCGGATCGCGTCCGGCCTCCTGGGCGGCCTGCCGCACGGTCTCGACGCATCGGCTCGTGGTCTCGTCGGTGAAGTACGTGTGGAGCACGACCTCGTCGAAGCATCGTCCGGCGAGGCGCAGCGTGTTGGGACCGAACGCGACGATGCCCATCGGCAGGTGCTCGTCGAGCTCGGAGGACAGGTGCAGCACCGGGTAGCGGCCGGCCGGTCCGTCGTGGCCGACGACGACCTCGCCCCGGAACAGCCGGCGGAGCAACCCGACCGTGTCCTCGATCTGGGCGGTGGTGATGCGCCCGATCCCGTAGGCATCCTGCATCGCCGGGACCCCCCGGCCGAGGCCCAGCACGAAGCGGCCGCCGGTGAGGCTCTGCATGGTGCGGGCGTAGGCCGCGGTCACCATCAGGTGGCGGGTGTTGTGGTTGGTGGCCGCGGTCTCGATGGTCATGCGCTCGGTGACGGCGCCGGCGGCACCCGACAGGGTGGCCGCCTCCTTCTTGTCGTACCGCTCCGAGATGAAGACGGTCCCGAAACCCATCGCCTCGCCCGTGCGCGCCTCCGCGAGCAGGTCGCGGGACGTCGCGGCCTGACCGGCCAGCGTGTAGAACCCCAGCTCGGGAAGCTCGGTCGCGGCGGTGTCGGTGCTCGGCGTCATCGGCGGGACCCTAGGCCGAGCTCGTTGCGTCGGTGGTCGAGAGATCGCACCGACGACCGACCGGGTCCGCCCCTTCCCACTACGGTTTCCGTCATGGCCTCCTCCGCGGCATGGCGATCGGGACGATCCGTCGACGGCGGCGTCGACCGGGTCCCGGTGCCGTCCACGGCGGGCAGCCTCTGGCTGTGCGGCAAGCACCACATCGCACCGGACCCGCTCGCTGTCATCGAGCGGCTCGACATCGAAGCCGTCGTCTGCCTCAACCAGCAGCACGAGCTCGTCGAGCGCTATCCCGACTACGTCCGCTGGCTCTCCACGGCCGGCACACGGGCCATCTGGCACCCGGTGCCCGACCTCCACGCGCCGACGCTCCCCGACGCCATCCGCCTCGCCGACGAGATCCTCCGGCGCCTCGACAACAACCACAACGTCCTCATCCACTGCGGTGCGGGCGTGGGGCGTGCCGGCACCATGGCCGCCGCCGTGCTCGTCCGCCGAGGGGTCTCGCTCGAGCGGGCGCTCGCCGAGGTCGCCGAGAGCCGGCCCATGGCCGGCCCCGACGCGGGCGCGCAGCGGGCGCTGCTCGACGCCATGGTCGCTGCCGACTGATCGCCGAAGCGCTCGGCGCCTCCTGCCGGAAGATGACGTAACGTGGCCCGAGCCCGGGACCCGGGACCTCAGGGGGAGGAGCACCCGATGGCCGCCACCATCACCACCGACACGGTCGAGCCGCTCGAGGCGCAGGCCGAGTGGACCGCATCCGAGGTCGCCGACGCGTCGCCGTGGACCCTGCGGCTGACGGCCGATGACGTCAGCGAGCTACGGGCCGCCCTGGCGACCGCTCGCTCGCGACGCGACGACGTCCTCGACGTCACCGCCGACGACTTCCCGTTGCCGACGCTCGCACCCCGCCTCGCCGCGCTCGTGGCCGACCTGGTCGACGGTCGCGGGTTCTGTCGGATCTCGGGGCTCCCGGTCGACGACCTCGGCCACGAAGACGCCTCATGGATCTACTGGGGCATCGGGCGCCACCTCGGCGAACCATGGCCGCAGAACGTCAAGGGCCACCTGCTGGGCGACGTACGCGACCAGGGCAAGCGGCCCGACGACCCGACGGCCCGCGGGAACGAGATCGGCGGCTCCGCGCTGACGTTCCACTCCGACGGCTCCGACCTCGTGGGCCTGCTCTGCCTGCACCCCGGCGTGCGTGGCGGCGAGAGCGTCATCGCCAACGCGTTGGGCGCCCACAACCGCCTCGTCCGCACCCGGCCCGATCTCGCCGCCGCGCTCTACGACCCGCTCCCCTACGACTTCCGGGGTGAGCAGGCCGACGGAGCCCGGCCGTTCTACGAGGTGCCGGTGTTCTCCCGTCACGGTGACCGGCTCTTCGTCCGCTACATCCGCCCGTACATCGAGGCATCGCAGCGCCACCCCGATGCGCCCCGCCTCACCGCGCTCCAGCGCGAGGCCATGGACGCGCTCGATGCCATCGTTGCCGACCCCGAGATGCAGGTCGAGATGCGCTTCGAACCGGGCGACATGCAGTTCATCAACAACTACCACGTGCTCCATGGCCGCCGGTCCTACGTCGATGATCCTGCGTCCGGTGCGGTGCGGTTCCTGAAGCGTCTGTGGCTGGCGACGTCGCAGCTCGCCGACGACGAGCGTCCCGCCCGCTTCCAGCGCGCCGGCGCCACCTCGCACTGGGCCGACAAGCGGACCAAGGCCTAGAACCCTTCGACGTGCGCATCCTCTACATCGACATCGACACGCTGCGGAACGACCACCTCGGCTGCGCCGGCTACCACCGCGACACGTCGCCCAACATCGACGCCCTCGCCGCCGACGGCATCCGCTTCACCGATGTGTACGCGTCCGACGTGCCGTGCCTCCCCAGCCGCACGGCGCTGAGCACCGGGCGGTTCGGCATCCGGAACGGGGTGGTGAACCACGGCGGCCAGGGGGCCGACCTGCGACCCGAGGGTGCCGGCCGAGGGTTCATCAGCCGCACCTACCGCCACTCGTGGGCGACTCGGCTCTTCTTCGCCGGATGGCACACGGCCTCGATCTCGAGCTTCCCGTTCCGCCACTCGGCGTCGTGGTGGAACAACGGTGTGATGGAGTCGATGAACCTCATGCGCGGCTTCGGCATCGAGCAGGCCCACGACGTCGTCCCCCACGCCCTCGACTGGCTCCGGCGTCGGGGCGCCGCCGACAACTGGTTCTTCCATGTCCATCTCTGGGACCCGCACACCCCGTACCTCGTCCCTGACGAGTACGGCAACCCGTTCGAGTCCGATCCCGTGCCCGCGTGGCACACCGAGGAAGTGCGGGCCCGCAACTGGGAGCTGTCCGGACCCCACTCGGCACAGGAGCCGTGGGGGTTCACCCCTGACGAGTACGGCCCGCCGCCCGCCCGCCAGCCGTGGAACCTGGCCTCGATGGACGACGTCAAGGCCACCTTCGACGGCTACGACGTCGGCATCCGGTACGCCGACGACGCGGTCGGCCAACTGCTCGACGCGCTCGACGGCCTCGGCGTCCTCGACGACACCGCCGTGCTGCTGAGCTCCGATCACGGCGAGAGCTTCGGCGAGCTCGGCGTCTACGCCGACCACCAGGCGGCCGACGAGACCACGTGCCACATCCCGTCGATCCTGCGCTGGCCCGGCCTCGAACCCCGGGTCGAGTCCGGCCTGCACTACCACTTCGACGTCGGCGCCACCGTCCTCGAGCTGGCCGGCGCCACGGTGCCCTCGTCCTGGGACGGCGTCTCGTTCGCCGACGAGCTGCGTGCCGGCACGCCGCACGGACGCGACCACCTCGTCCTCTCCCAGGGTGCGTGGGCCTGCCAACGGGGGGTGCGCTGGGGCGACCACCTCTACCTGCGCACGTGGCACGACGGCTACCACGGCCACTGGCCCGACGAGATGGTCTTCGACATCGCCGCCGACCCGCACGAGACCACCGATCTCTCCGCCGCCGACCCCGGCCTCGTCGACACCGGCGCCACGCTCCTCGCCGAGTGGACCGACACCCAGCTCGAGGACACGCCCGACGGCATCGACCCGATGGACGTCGTACGCGAAGAGGGTGGCCCGTTCCACACCCGCCGCCACCTCGCCGGTTACCTCGAGCGGCTCCGAGCCACCGGACGGGCCGGATGGGCCGATGTGCTCGAGCAACGCCACCCCGACGAGCTCGGGGCCACGGTGTGACCGACCCGTCCACGACATCGCCGATGGCCCGGCTGCTCGCCTATGCCGAAGCGCCCCGCCAGGACGACTGGACGTTGCGGTCGGCCCTGGTGCGCTACGCCCAGCCCGAGCCGCTCCGGGCCAGCGCCGTCCTCGAGCTGGTGCGCCGCACCGATGGTGCGCTCCACCCGCATGCCAGGCGACTGGAGGCCGGCGACGAGCCAGCCCCACGGATCGCCGGACTGCTCGAGGTCGCCGGCGAGCTGGACCGGCTCGGCGACCTCCTCGCCGGCTGGGCGATCGATCCCGCGCAGCCGCGCCCCGACGAGGACCTCGACGGCATCGTGCGAGACGTGTTCACCCGGCTCGGCGAGCTGGACGTCCCGCGGGAGACCAGGCCGCCGCGACGCGGCTGACGGTCAGAGCGAGTCCTCGCCCATGGTCAAGAGCAGCTCGGTGCGGCCGAGCACGACCGGAGGGTCCTCGGGGAGCGGGCGGACCTCGGTGCTCGGCAGCCCGATGTCGGCGGCGAGGCGCAGCGCCTCGGCACAGAACCCCACCACGTACTCGACAGACGAGAACGGGCGGATCTTGGCGTTGCCCGGCGTCATGGTCGAGTAGCCGAGGTCGTCGAGATCGTCGGTGTTGGCGCCCGCATGTCCGGTGCGGGGGGTGCCGTTGAGCACCATCACGGTGGTGTCCTTCCGTCGGCGGAGCTCCCGGCCCTCGCGGTCGTCGAAGACGCACTCGCCCGGCGGCGGTTCGCCTCCGACCGACGATGCGTCGACCGAGGTGGTCGTGGTGGTGGTCACCACCGTCGTCGACGTCGTCGAGCTGGTCTCGCCGGCGGCAACCGGCTCGTCGTCGCCACCTCCGACCGACGCGATCGCGGCGAGCAGCCCGAGGACCGCCAGGATCACCAGGAGGATGATCGACGACCGCAGCCGCTCGGCGCGACTCGGGCGCCACTTGCCATCGGGGTCGGCGTCGACCCACGTGCCACCGTCCCAGGGGATGCCCAGCAGGTCGTCCGCGGCGCGGCGCTCGTCGTTTCCTTCCACCACTGCGCCCAGCCTGCCATCCCCACCGCGCGCCGCCGCGGTTCCCTGTTGTGGTGTCCGAGCCGAGCGGAGCCGTCAGACTGGGGCCATGGCCGATCCCGAACCGACCGACGGGTCGTCGACCGTCTCCGAATCCCCGACACTCGCATCCCCCACGCTCGAGGGCCGGACCATCGCGGTCACTGCCGAGCGCAAGGGCACCGAGCAGTCGGACCTGTTCCGCCGCCGGGGTGCCGAGGTGGTGCACGTCCCGACCATGCACACCGTCGATCTCACGGCCGACGACGAACTCCGGGCGCTCACCGACCGGGTCATCGCCGCACCGCCGGACTGGACCGTCGCCACCACCGGCTTCGGGATGCGCTTGTGGTTCGATGCGGCCGACGACTGGGGGGTCGGACGGCAACTCGTCGACGCCCTCGCGACGACCCGGGTGGTGGCACGGGGGCCGAAGGCGCAGTCGGCGTGCCGTCAGCGTGGGCTCGAGGTCATCTGGCAGGCACCCGACGAGTCGATGCACGAGGTCGTCGACTGGTTGCGGACGCAGGACGGCATCGGCGACGACTCGCTGGTCGTCCAGCTCTTCGATCCCGAGGACCACCCCACCACGGCCGAGCTCGCCGCCATCGCCGGCGACGTCGCCGCGATCCCCGTCTACCGGTGGCGGATGCCGGACGACGTCGACTCGGTGCGGACCCTCGTGGGGAAGATCGTCGAGGGGTCCGTCGATGCGGTCACGTTCACCAGCCAGCCGGCCGTCCGGTTCCTGTTCGAGATCGCGTCGGAGATCGGCCGGGCCGACGCCGTCGTCGCGGCGTGCAACGACGGCCGGGTGCTGCCCGTGTGCATCGGGCCCGTCTGCGCCGAGCCGCTCGTCGACGCCGGGATCACCACGGCGGTCTGGCCCGAGCCCTACCGCCTCGTCCCGATGGTGAAGCTCACCGAGCGGATCCTCGCCTGACCGACTCCAGCACCAGGCGCCGCTCGGCCGCCGCGAGGGCGCGGCGGGCATCCGGGACCGCATCGGGGTTGACCGAGACCGAGGTGATCCCGAACCGCACCAGGTGCTCGGCGAAGTCGGGCCGGTTGGACG